>NZ_BPFI01000001.1:712870-1069305 GCF_019972135.1 Sulfurovum sp. TSL1
AGGTAAAGAAGCATCTGCTGTTTCTATAGAAAATGCATTTACTCCGTCTTTGGCAAATTCTGGATGCCATCCGTCATTGATAGAAAAATGGATCGAAGCATTCATACTTGCGGACATACCACTTGTACCACTGGCTTCACGTGTTCGACGTGGTGTATTAAGCCATATATCACTTCCTTGTTTAAGCATTTTAGAAAGGTTTAACTCATAACCGGTCAGCACAGCC
The DNA here is from genome assembly GCF_019972135.1 of Sulfurovum sp. TSL1. Lineage (NCBI taxonomy): Bacteria > Pseudomonadati > Campylobacterota > Epsilonproteobacteria > Campylobacterales > Sulfurovaceae > Sulfurovum > Sulfurovum sp. TSL1. The sequence continues at coordinate 713,097 of NZ_BPFI01000001.1, forward strand.
ATATTTTTATAGCCATGGCTCAACTCAATAAGTTCATTAAACATATTGATGGCACCCGCATCATTAGGATAAGGTTTTCCTGCCCATATAACCTGTACAGGATATGTTGTGTTATGCATTAGATTATGAAAGCGTTCAAAATCATAAATGAGTAATTCTGGACGTTTGTAGTCAACAAAACGACGTGCCCAGACTATGGTTATGATATCAGCAGAAAACACTTTTCCTGTTTGATTGGATACCTCCTCAAAAAGAATTTTTTTAAGGTGTTTTTTACGTGCAATAATTCCGTAGTCTTCATGCTCTTCCAGTGCTCTTAGTAATGGTTTATCCACCCAGAATCTACGATTTTGTGCATTGGTAATCCCAATTATCTTACATCGTCCATCAACATTTTTCCACATTTCGTTTGCGACTTTTTCATGTATTTTAGATACAGCATTGGCACGTTTAGATGTTTTCAATGCACCGATTGTTAAACTGAAATTTTCATCATAATAATGAAGTTCAGCTTGGATCTTTTTTAGAGAATGTCCGTTAAAAAATCCCATTTGGGCTAAAAAATAGACATTGTGTTCTTCATTTCCTGCCTTTTCGGGAGTATGTGTCGTAAATACCACATGTTCACGCACTGCATCAAACGTTTTATATGTATTTAACAACTCAAATACCAATGGTAATGCATGTCCCTCATTCATATGATAAACATCGACTTCCTGATTGAGTGATTCGAGTGCTTTCACACCACCGATCCCCAAAACAATTTCTTGTGCTACACGTGTTTCTTCATTTGGATCATAAAGTCTATGTGTGATAGTACGGGAAAGAAAATCATTTTCAGGAATATCTGTTGTGAGTAAAATAAGCGGTGCAGAACCGAACACACTGCTAGGCATGACTAGTACCTTCACTTGGACAGGTTGACCATGGACGTTTACGGTTACTCTCACTTCAGGATCTTCAAGAAAAGAATAGAATTTACGGGTATATTTTATATCTAAAGTGCGATCTTTATGCCGATCCTGGTCATAATAACCATAACTCCAAAGTATACCCACACCAACCATATGCTGTTCAAGGTCATATGCACTACGCATATGAGATCCTGCCAAAAATCCCAATCCGCCAGAATAAATTTTCAGCGATTGATCTATCGCAAATTCCATTGAGAAATAAGCTACTTTTGTTGCATATTGGCTGTTAATTTCATAATGCACCAAATCTTTCATTCTATTTTTTCCTAACATTAATTATTCTCGACAAACAGACACCTATCAACAAGGCGAGAACTGTATCCCCATTCATTATCATACCATGCAACTACTTTAACCGTAGTGCCGTTAACTACACTCTATTGAATCTATCTAAAAAACGCTAAAATAACATAATTAATTCTTCTTAAAGGTAAACAATGCGTCTTCATCCCTATGCTGGAAAACTGGCACCGAAATCAATGCTTGTAAATGTGCCTGAACTCATCAGTGATTACTATACTAAGATTCCCGATACACAAGACAGAGCCCAGTGTATCAGCTTCGGAACCTCTGGGCACCGTGGTTCTTCACTGCATAAAAGCTTTAACGAGATGCATATTTTTGCTGTGACACAGGCTGTCTGTGACTACCGTAAACAAGCAGGCATTGGGGGGAAACTCTTTATGGGTATGGATACCCATGCACTCTCCTATCCGGCACAACTCACTGCCATTGAAGTCCTGGCAGCCAATGGTGTCGATCTCTATATCGCCGAAGAGTTTGGCTATACACCCACACCTGTCATATCGCATGCTATTTTGACACACAATGCAAAAGGCGGACCGCTCTGTGACGGTATCGTGATCACACCCTCACATAACCCACCGGCATACGGAGGATTTAAATACAATCCTCCGCATGGCGGACCCGCAGATACAGATGTAACGGATTGGATCGAAGCCCGTGCCAATGAAATTTTAGAAAATGACCTGCATGATGTCAAAAGAACACCCCTTGAAGAGGCCTTAAATGCAAAGAATGTCACCCAGTATGACTATGTGACGCCTTATGTAGATGATCTTGAGAATGTGATAGATATGGATGCCATTGCTGCATCAGGAATTCTCATCGGTGCAGATGCCATGGGTGGATCGGGTATGGCATATTATGCTGCGATCAAAGCACGTTATGGACTCAATATGGAAATATTTCACGACACATTGGACGCTACCTTCTCTTTTATGCACTGTGACAAGGATGGTAAGATCCGTATGGATTGTTCTTCCCCTTATGCGATGGCAGGGCTGATAGCTCTCAAAGAAAAGTATGACATTGCGTTTGGAAACGATACGGATTTTGACCGTCACGGCATTGTCACCCAAAGTGTCGGTCTTATGAACCCCAACCATTACCTCAGTGTCGCCATCAGCTATCTGGCACAGAACCGTCCTGAATGGAAAAGTGACCTGGGTATAGGCAAAACACTCGTAAGCAGCTCTATGATAGACCGTGTCGCCAATGACTTAGACAAAAAAGTGATCGAAGTACCCGTCGGTTTTAAATGGTTCGTTGATGGTCTTACCACCGGCACTCTCTTCTTCGGAGGAGAAGAGAGTGCCGGTGCAAGCTTTTTACGTAAAAACGGTTCGGTGTGGAGCACCGACAAGGACGGTATCATCATGACACTTCTGGCTGCTGAGATACTGGCCGTGACAGGAAAAGATCCCGGTGTGCATTATCAGGAACTGACCCAAAAGTTCGGAGCGCCTATCTACGCACGTATCGATGCACCTGCGGATGCCCGGCAGAGAAGCATCCTTAAAAAACTCTCCCCGGATGATGTAAAGGAAAAAGTACTTGCAGGTGAGCCTATTGAAGCGATACTGACCAATGCCCCGGGTAACGGCGCTGCCATAGGCGGACTGAAAGTGGTAGCAAAGAACGGATGGTTTGCACTCCGCCCCTCAGGAACGGAACCGATCTACAAGATCTATGCCGAGAGTTTCATCGATGAAGCGCATCTCAAACAGATACAGCAAGAAGCACAGGCCATGGTCAGTAAGCTTTTTTAGGTTCTTATATCAGGTACAAACCTCTTCTTTATACTTTTTTCAAGTAGATCACACCCAAAGGCGGCAGTGTCAGAGTGATCGCATATTCACGTCCGTGCATCGGTTCTTTGACCGCTGTAAGCGGTCCAACATTGCCGATATTCCACCCCTCATAAACACTGGACTGAGAGTTAAATATCTCCACATACTCACCTTCATAAGGCACACCGATCCTATAGTTCTCCCACGTCTCATCTGCAAAGTTGCACACGACATAGACTGTCTCATCAGGGAGATCACTTTTACGCATAAAGCTGATACAGTTATGCTGATAATCCCCGTCATCTATCCACTCAAAACCGGCATGCTTTTCATCGTGCTGGTAGAAAGCACGTTCATTGCGATAGAGCAGGTTAAGGTCACTGAGCATCTTTTGCAGTTTGGCATGGTAGGGATCTTCAAGAAGATGCCAATCAATACTTTCCTCAAAATTCCACTCACTGTACTGGGCGATATCTCCTCCCATAAAAAGAAGTTTTTTGCCCGGATGAGCCATCATATACGCATACATGGTTCTCAGATTGGCAAACTTCTGATTGGTGTCTCCGGGCATCTTGTTGATCAGAGAACCTTTCATATGTACCACTTCATCGTGACTGAGAGGCAGCATAAAATGCTCATCAAACGCATACCATAGGCTGAACGTGAGCTGATGGTGATGATGCTGACGATGAATCGGATCATAACTCATGTACTTAAGCGTATCATGCATCCACCCCATATTCCATTTAAACCCAAACCCCAGACCACCGATACTTGTAGGTCGTGTGACCATCGGCCATGCTGTGGATTCTTCAGCGATCATCATAATATCAGAGAATTGGGCATAAACGCTTTCATTGAGTTTACGTAAAAATGCCACCGCTTCAAGGTTTTCATTTCCCCCGTTGACATTGGGTGTCCACTCCCCCTCTTTTCTGGCATAGTTCAGATACAACATGGAAGCCACAGCATCCACACGAATCCCGTCAATGTGGTATTTGTCAAGCCAGAACATGGCTGAGGAGATAAGAAATGATTTGACTTCGTTACGCCCATAGTTAAAGATATAACTTCCCCATTCAGGATGAAAACCCTTTTGCAGGTCTTCGTGTTCATAGAGTGCCGTACCGTCAAAGTTGACAAGTCCATGCATATCTACGGCAAAATGGGAAGGCACCCAGTCCATAATGACACCAAATCCGTTCTCATGCAAGACATCAATGAGATACATGAGATCTTGAGGCTCACCAAAACGCGCCGTAGCGGAAAAATACCCTGTGACCTGATACCCCCATGAACCAAAATACGGATACTCCGTTAAAGGCATGAACTCCACATGGGTATAATGCATTTGTTTGAGGTACGCCAGAAGTTCTACGGCCAATTCTCTGTAGCTGAGATAACGATTCTCTTCTTCTACCTTTCGCTTCCATGAACCAAGGTGCATTTCATACACGCTGACCGGAGCATCATGAGCATTGACCTTATGGCGTGTTTTCATCCACGTGTCATCCTGCCAGTCATACCCGTCGATGTTCCAGATACGGGAGGCTGACTTGGAAGGTTTTTCTGAGAAAAAAGCAAAAGGGTCGCTCTTGTCATGGACAATATGATGGAACTTTGAGACGATATGGTACTTATAGGTCAGCCCCTGCTCCACACCTTCAATAAAACCTTCCCAGATACCAGAGTCATCTTCCCGTAATTTAAGAGGGTGACTATCGGTTGCATAGGCATTAAAATCACCGCGTACGCTCACACTCTGTGCATTGGGTGCCCACACAGCAAAGTGCACTCCGTCCAGGCCTTCATGCTGCATGGTATGCGCACCGAATTTTTCATAGAGTTTCGTATGATTTCCTTCTTTGAACAGATAGATATCAAGATCACTCAATGTTGATACATTGTAATGCATAGCATATGTCATTTGTGCTCCTTGCTTTTAAGACGGCCCTGAATAATATGACGATAGAGGTCTTCATAACCGTGTGCAGCTTCTTCCCAGTTAAAACGCTTTGACATCGCATGATGCTGGAGTTGTTTGAAAGCGGATCTCTCATGATACCAGGTATCGACTGCCCATTGTACCGTTCCTATCAATGCCTCAGGGGTTGCGTTGTAAAACTTGAACCCTGTTCCGCTTTGATCTGCACTGTTATAATTTTCTATGGTATCATCCAATCCGCCCGTCGCATGTACGATTGGCAGGGTGCCGTAACGCAGACTGTAGATCTGATTGAGTCCGCAGGGTTCAAAAAGCGAAGGCATAAGGAACATATCACTGCCTGCTTCGATCTTATGGGCAAGGTCATTGCGGTATCCGATATAACAGGCGAATTTTTCAGGATATTTGGATGCACATTCTGAGAAAAAGTGCTCTGCCCACTTCTCTCCTGTACCCAACAGTACGATCTGAATATCCATTTTCATCAATGCTTCCATCGCAGCTGAGAACAGGGTAATACCTTTTTGTTCCACAAGACGGCCGACCAGGCCTATGAGCGGTATTTCGTTTTGCTGTGGGAGATCGAACTCTTTTTGCAAAGCTGTTTTACAGAGTGCCTTGCCCGAAAGCTCATCCAGATCATAGGTCGCAGGAATGAAAGTGTCTACGGCAGGGCTCCACTCTTCATAATCTATCCCGTTGAGGATACCGTAGAGCTTATATGCCTTTGCATCGATAAGCCTGTCCAGCCCACACCCAAACTCCGGTGTACGTATCTCCTGGGCATATTTCTGACTCACTGCATTGATGGCATCCGCATGTACGATACCGCCTTTAAGCAGATTGATACTGTCAAACTCTTCGAGTTCATCTGCGTTAAAGTGCTCCCATCCTACACCCAGCACATCCATTGCACCTTTGTAAAATTTACCTTGGTACTGCAAATTATGGATGGTCAAAAGTGATCCGGTGTATTTAAAGTCAGGATCAAATGCATAGGTCGTATTGAGCAAGACCGGTATGGCTGCTGTATGCCAGTCATTGGCATGGATCACGTCGGGTCTGAAATGCAGCTTTTTGGCTAACTGCATCACCGCTTTGGAGAAAAAGATAAAGCGATTGTCATTGTCCTCATAGCCCTTTCCCTCTTCATCATATAACCCTTTTCGTCCAAAAAAACCTTCATGCTCTATGAAGTAGACAGGAACATCACTCCCGGGCAGCGTACTTTCATACACACCTGCCCACACTTCCCCCATACTGCCCATGGGAACACCCAGGGAACCTTTAAGTGCTTTCAATCCATACTTTTCTTTATCTACAATATAATAACGGGGCATCACCACACGCACATCATGCCCCAAAGCCCGAAGTGCTTTGGGAAGTGCGCCGGCAACATCTGCCAAACCGCCGCTCTTTGCAAAAGGAACCACTTCTGAGGCTGCCAGTAAGATATGTAACTTATCCACGTAGACCCTTTTCTCTCAATTTTTCATATTCTTTAATATATAGTTTGCCGCTCTCTCTCCATGAAAAATCACACTGCATATTATGGTTCACTATTTTGCTATATGTTGTTTTCGTGCCATACAGCAGTAAAGCTTGTTTCACAGCATCCAACAATGCATCGTGATCTGGTTTGGTAAAGACGATCCCGTACCCTTTTTGACTTTTGCTATCAAAGGCTGCATGATCATATACCGTATCTGCCAACCCTCCCACACTATGTACGATAGGTATCGATCCATAATGCATGGCGATCATTTGTGCCAATCCGCAGGGTTCGAACAGTGACGGCATCAAAAAGAAATCAGAAGCTGCGTACATACGGTGTGAGAGTGCTTCATCATAGCCTGACTCCAGGTAGATATTGTCATGTTTCTGTGCTATCGCTTTGATCGCATCATAGTATTGGGGCTCTCCGTCTCCCAGGACGACAATATTGCATGCCATTTGAGCCATATCAGGCAAAGCATCAATAAAGATCTCCAAGCCTTTTTGCCAGGTAAAACGTCCTATAAAAATGATCAGAGGTCTTTGCTCTTCTTTCATCTTTATCTCTTCAAAAAAAGCGCTTTTATTGACTGCTTTTCCTCTTAGATCTGTATAGGGTTTTAGAAGCATCTTGTCATTGTATGGTGAAAAATGTTCGGTATCAATGCCGTTCACGATGCCTGTGAGTTTGTCACTGTGGTATTGCAGGAATCCTTCAAGACCACATCCGAACTCTGGGGTCAATATCTCTTTGGCATAGGTAGGACTGACCGTTGTGATCTTGTCAGCAAAGGCGATCCCTGCTTTCATAAAATTCATCTTCCCGTAAAATTCCAGACAATCCATATGAAAATATTTTTCATCGATGCCCAGTCTGGCAAGTGCTTTTTTTTCAAAAATACCCTGGTAGGCAAGGTTATGAATAGTAAAAAGACTTTTTGTTTCTATCTCAGGTTTGTTCTTCAGCAACAAAGGCAGCAGAGCAGTTTGCCAGTCATTGAGGTGTACGATCGCATAAGTGTCCCGTTTCACCATTTCCAGAATGGCATAATTAAACAGTGCAAAGCGGATGTCATTATCTTCATAACCGCCTTGAGGCGGTCCATAGAGAAACTCCCTGTCACATAGGAGCGGAGTATAGACAAAAAGACAGCGCATCTCTTCATATTTGCAAATATAAACCCTAACAGGATAGATTTTCTTTCCCATAATGATATCGAAGGTTTCCCCCATTTCCTGTATACCAAATGCTTCACGGTCAATAAACTGATACAGGGGCATGATGACATCAACGTCATACGTTTCATTTAATGTTTTGGGCAAACTGTATGCGACATCAGCAAGTCCGCCGCTTTTAGCAAAAGGATACACCTCACTTGCTGCAAACAGTACCCGTGCATTACCCATCATTACTCTCCCGTAAAAGCTTTGCCGCATATTCAGGTGCAACAGGATTTATATTGATGCCTGTAGTCACTTCGAACCCGGCCAAATGATAGAGACGCGGCATAATGCGGATCGCAAAACGGCATATCTCATCTGTATGTGTGAGTATATCATATTCAAATGCTCTCGACTGTAAAGGCGGAGTGCTGATGGAAAGATTAAAAGTAAAACAACCCAACTGCTTTCCCATATTTTTTAGTATAAGAAGTAGAAGCGGTGCGACCTCTGCTATCGTCTCATCATGAAGGGTATCTATCTGTCCCAAAGCTTTTTTGGAACTGATGATCACTTCAAAAGGATAGGCACTTGCATAAGGACAATAGGCTGTAAATGCACCATGTGTGGCTACAATGCGTTCACTGGATGCTTCCTCCTGCTCGATCTCTGACTCCAACAAAGCACACGCATTCTGTTTATAGTAAGTAAAGCTGCGCTGATACCTCTCTTTGAGTAGCTTTGGGACAATGGGCAGTCCTATGAGCTGTGTATGACAATGCTGCTGTGAAGCACCCGCCTCACTTCCCTCATTTTTAAAGAGTGAAATGTAGGCAATACGTTCATCTTTTCGCAGGTCAGCAACCCTTGCCCGCAATGTTTGCAACCACTGCACCACATCACTCTCACTCCATTGTGTGATGGAAGTATGATGTTCAGGCGTATCGATGATCAGTTCATGTGCACCAAAGCCTTCCCAACGCTCAAAAAATCCATAATGATGTTCATACGGTGCTTCGATCTGAACCGCTTTATAAAGATTTGGCACCACCCGTGTCTTCCAACCTTTTTTATTTGGAAGTGAACCTTGTTCTCTGATAGCAAAGATCTCAGGAGGCGTCATAGACTCATTTCCTTCACAAAATGGACAATGCTCTTTGGCTGTCTCTTCCTTCGCTTCGACACCGTAACAATGGGGCCGGTGTAAACGTTCGGGTGCGATGATCACATGTGTGCCATGTACTCGGTCATGTCTAATATCAGACATCTTCTACCTCCAGGGTGCCCGTGATGGATATATACTTACTGAACGGTATCACCATAGCGAAACTGATACCCTGTACACTAAGATCAAATCCGTCTTCACTTTGAGAAAGGGTTTTGAGTTGGAAATAATGGATATCACAGGTCTGATCGAGAGTGATCACGATATTCTGGTTGAGTTCTGCATCATAGATCTCAAGCCTATCGGTACCCAAAAGCGTTCCCTGATCCAATAAGGGAACTGTGTTTATGGTGATGGATTCATAGTCACAAAAGTGAAAATTATGCTCAAGTATATAGTTGAAATCTCCTTCTGCATGTGTAGACAGGCTGATCTCAAAATCAAATCCGTGTTTATGCGGGATATAACACTTCTCAATCTTAGACGGTACTTTTTGCGGGAAATACAAACCCCCTTCCCTGGAGAAGCGTACGCTCTTGTTATCTACAAACACATCGAAAGGCTGGTTGGAAAAATCCCCAAATTCGTGAAAATCACAATGTTTGAAACTCTCCGTGCAGAAATGCTCATCCGAGATATGATCGATAAAAGAGTTTTTAAGATACCAGTCATAAATGATCTCATTACGCAAGGTATCATCGATCTTGACAGCAGCATGGTGGATCGTATCGATCCCCTCTTCTGCCATAGGCACTTTCTCCTTAGGTGTATTTTCGAACAAACGCTGATGATAGGCTTCTTTACGACGGGTTAAACTGTTCTGCCAGTTAAAGCAGGCTTCCCGATTGTCAAATTCGACCAACTGCCCCCCATGTGCCGCATCAAATCGAAAGATATATTGTGGTGTCACAGCTTTCACTTTGTCATAGCCGTCCAATTCATTTTGATCGGTCACCAACACACTTTTTTTCTTATAACGTATATTCTCTGCCTCGATGATATAGTGATAGGCATTGTCTCTGAGGTTTGGCAGATACAGCCCTCCAAACACCCCATGCCATAAAGCATCATTCGTTTGTGCTTTATAGAGTGCTGTATCAAAAGCAGGTTTTTTTACCTCTTTACGCACTTTTGCAAGCTCCATCATACGTTTATGGATACGGTTGCTCTCTTCATACTTCACAAAGAAATTTTTCCAGATGCCGCCTTGAAGGAACTTCACGCCCTCTTTTTCATAACGGTCATGTCCCATCTCTTCTTTAAAGGCTTCGAGTTTCAGTGTATCATCAGCACGAAGGCTCCACTCACCCATCTCATAGTAGGAGACATTGGGCAGATAGGCAATACCGCGTGTACACGCCTCTTCATAATAGGTACCATAATGCATCGTCTCTATCTCATCATCGGCCAAAACAGTCTGCACAAATTTTTCGAGCCACCCTTTTTCATACACCCATTCATAGGTACCCGGCCACATACCGAACTTCTCTGCATCATCGAAGATGATCGCTGCAGCATTCTCTTCCCGTTTGTATGATTTGATCGCTTTAACGGCGGCATCCACATTCAAAAAAGGGATCGCATAACGCAGCTTCTTACTGATAGGGAAAAGACCGATCTCATCTCCTCCCTCTTCACTCATATAATACCCATCCAAGACCTCTTCATCAAAACCGGCACACTGAAAATGGTAATCATCCATGACCGTATATTGGATACCTGCACGCTTCAGATCAGGGATGAGAGAAGACTCCCAAACACGTTCTGTCAGCCAAAGTCCCTTTGGTGTCTGTTTAAACGCTGAGGCAATGGAGTCACTGAGCATGTTGATCTGTGTCACACGGTCTTCTGAAGGTATCACGCTTAAGATCGGTTCATAATACCCTGCAGAAAAGAACTCTATACTTCCCTTCTCGGCCAATGTTCTGATCTGTTTATAGAGCTTGGGATGAAATGTTTCTATCTGTTCCATGAGCCATCCGCTGCAATGGACCGCAAAACGAAACTCCGGATACTTGCTCATCACTTCAAAAAAAGGACCATAACAGACAGCCACACCATGTTTGATCACCCATTCGAAATTATCGACGGGTTGATGCATATGAATGCCAAAAAGCAGTTTTGTATTATTTACCATCTTTTTTCCCTTCTTCAAGTGATTGCTTTTGCGTATACCTGTTCATTTATACAAACCAGTTATGGACATAGGTTTCATCCATATCAATAAAAAGTGCGCCATAACCCGGCATCGTCTGTATGATCTCACTCCCCTTGAGTATTTCCAAACGAAGATGCACGGTACTGTACTCTTTAAAGTGTGCTTTTGAAATGGAGAGTTCTATACGCTCATCCATAGCAAAACGTATACCTCCCTTTTCATAAGGGGTGTCCAAGGGAAAATTGAAATTAAAATGTTCTCCGGTCTCTTCTATAATGATCTCCAGTTTCATATGCGACATTTTCAAAGATGCGATATCCCCTTCCAGAGCCAGAAAAATATGTTGGTCATCATGACCGTAGTAGATCATATCTATAGGTCCGCGTACCCTATCCATCGTTGAGTAGAGCTTGGTTTCATCAACAATGCCGCAGCCGATCCATTCAAAAAAAGTACTGTGTTTTCCATCGATCACCGGTGAAATGTGTGCGTGCGGTTTGACCAAAAAGGAGCCTGTACTTTTTTGTGAAATGATCGGCATGAAAAGATCTGAAGGCGGCTGCATATGCATCAGGCGGTAAATAGTGATCAGATGTTCTCTAAAGAGTTTATCAAATTCCAACCCGAATTCTGTAACATGGTCATCACCGTACCACCAGAACCAGTCACTGCACTCCGAAGCCAGGAAGTGAAATTTTACTTTTTCTTTCACCTCATCGGAGACCTCTCCCTTATGGTTATTCACATCACGCCGTGTCTGATAGATCATTTCCCATGCACGATTCTTTTCGCTGTGTCCCGACCAGGTATCAAAGTTGCCATGTATCCAGCTGCCTGGTGCAAGCTTCTCCAGTTTTCCCGGATCTAATAAGCGTGACACTTCATCCATCGTGACCGTTCTGCACCATGACGTTTGCAAAATGCGTCCATAGAGTGCCGTAAAAAAATCATAGGCATTATTTTCAAAGAACTCCCAGGCATTTTCACCGTCTAAAATAACGAACACGGTAGCATTCTTTTGTGTATGCCTAATATGTTCCATTGCATGTATAAAATGCTCACTTGCGTCATGTCCGGATTTAAAACGATAGTTAAATCCTATCAGGTCACTGAGCCCATGGTCACGAAATCCTATCGTCACATCATTATACACATAGGGTTTATAGAGGTTCGCACGCGTATCGTCCCCAAGCGATCGAAACAGGATCGCCTCATCCGTGGCTATCCAGGAGATCCCACGTTCCTTATAAATGGCTACACTCTCTTCATCGACTGCACCCTCTGCGGGCCAAAATCCTTTGGGCGTAGTCCCAAAGGTCTTTTTATAGAGTGCAATAGAACGTTCAACCTGTTCAACGGCATCTTCTCTAAGGGACATCGGATTGTCAGGCAGCGTGGTATGTGCATTGGCACGCTTTGCATTTTCCATATCAAGCAGCAGCGGCAATATAGGATGGTTGTAGGGTGTAGTGGAAAGTGAGATCACACCCTCCTCCTGCAACTGTGCATAAAAAGGAAGAATGGTTGCCACAAAGTCGCACAAACCCTGAAGCAGGTGCGCTTTATCTGCCTGGGTAAAGGCTTTGCCTTTTTGGAACAGTGTTTTTACCAGTGCATTTTCCTGACGCAGGTAATTGCCGCACCAGGCGAGCATGAAAAGCATCTCAAAGTCGATCAGCTCTGCATCACTGAGCTCTTCCTTATGATAAAGCTGACTCAAATACGCTATAGGTCTGATCATCGTCTCATACTGTGTCGATTTACACGTTTTAATGAGCCACGCTCTTTCGTCATGCGCTAGTGTTGAGGGTTCTTTTTCCCACAATGAGAGAAAATAATCATTTTTCAGAGGATCTCCGTAAAGATGCAACTGTTCAATCAATGGTGGGGTAATATTGAAAGTCGCCTTTAGGCCTTTATATTGACTTAACAGCCATGGCATCTCATAATAGTCTTTTATCGCATGGAGAAATACCCACGGCATACTCATCACTCCATCACTGTCCCTGTAATCGGGTTGGTGCATATGCCAGAAAAAACAGAGATTCAGTGATGGTTTCATTGTCACTCCTTAGACCATTGTTCAATTTTAGCAGAATATTCAGCCAAGATCGCTTCCCCTTTTTCCTCATTTTCAGACTGGATATACAAGTTAAGGTAATCTCTGTACTGATCGGGGATCATAAGGATCCAATCATTTTTGTCCAACCATATCTTGACACCATCCAGTGTGGATGACTCTTTTCCTTTGGCATCTGCAAGGAACATACGCATCATCTTTCCTTTCAGTGCCTGTCGACATTCAATCTTCGTTGTTTTATAATAAAAACTCGGTAAAGATGCGATCATTTCAGAAAGTTTTACCCCATGATGCAATATCATTTCAAGTATTTTCAAAGTTGCAAACATTGAATCCCGATGCGTCGCAAATTCGGTAAAAGCAAAATTACCTTCACCCGTAGCCACAAGGTCATACGCTCTCATCTTTTCTGCTTTAAAGTTTGCATATTGACCCCGTTCTATTTCAAGATTTTCAAACTGGTCGATATCTGCTGCCCATGTTGGCAGGAAAACGCGTTTTTTAGTTCCTGTTTCTTTCGCTTCCATATTTAAAAGTAAAAGAACCACATTTAAGGCGTCTTGTTTGCCAAGCACAATACCTTTATCACTTACGATATCCAAACGCTGACCATAAGGGTAAAGAATAAATCCTGCATTCAGTTTCAGTGCATTGATCACAGCATGCATATCTTGTTTTGATTGTTTGATCAAAGCATTGATATTGGCAAGACGGTGTTCATCCCTGTGTGCATTAAACATAATATTCTCTACGCCAAGATCATTTAAAATATCCGGGAAAACATCTGAAGCCATTCCATGCATCATATCCACTGCAACACGACAATCTAAACATTTAAATATATGTGGGTTCACTAATTGAATCATTCCCTCTTTATAGACTCTATATTCTTTTTCATGACTGGACTCACGAATCTCGCCGATCAGAGAATACTCTACACGTCGGAATGTTTCTTTGAAAAAGGCTTTTTCTATTTTTTTAGACATTTCATTATTGATACGTAGCGCTTCACAGTCAAAAAAGGTCATTACCGTACTGGTGGGATCATCAGTTTTTTGACGGAAATGGACACCTGCAATGAACTGATCATGCGAAGATAAATTACAACGTAACACAGCAGAAGGAATATCACGGTAGTCGATCGCGTTTATACCTGCAGAAAGAAGTCCTCCCAGAAAAGCACGTTTGAGCATACGTGAACTTTTATGATAATCTCTAGAAACGACTACACATGATCCCACAGGAAGTTGTGCACCGAAAGCTTCAGCAAGTTTCGTCGCCATTTCACAAGAGAGTTCAACATTGGACTGTCCGAACACCGTCCCATTGACAAAAATAGAATTTTTGTATTTATTTCCAAGGATCAAACTGTGGTTAACGATAGAAGCATCTTCAATTTTTTTATCAGGCCAGATGGTAACATCTTGTTCGACCTTGGTTAACTGACCGATCTCGCATCCCTCTGCCAGGATCATCCCTGCATTTGCTGTAACATTATTACCGATCACACTATCATTACAGATCACACAACCATCCAGCTTGACTTTAGCATGAATCTCCACATCATTCCAGATCACAGTGTTTCTGATCTTACTCTCTTTGCCGATGGTAACATTATCGCCGATCACGACATTATTGAGCTTCACGCCCTTCTCCAGCGTAACATTCTTTCCCAGTACCACCGTACCGATAAATTCAATACTTTGATCAAAACTGTACGTTTCATCGCTGTAAAGCACCCCATCAGGAAATTGTGTTATTTCCCCATCAATGTTGAACTTGACCTTACCTGTCAATATATCATCATAAACGTCCCGGTAGCTTTCAGGGTTTCCCACATCACGCCAATACCCCTCAGAATATCCGGCCATCAGATCAATGCCCTTACGCATCAGTTTAGGAAAAAGGTCTTTACTAAAATCATAATTTTCATTTTTAGGAATATACGCCAGGATCTCCGGCTCTATGATATAGATACCCGTATTGATCGTGTCACTGAAGACTTCACCCCAGCTTGGTTTTTCAAGGAACTTTTCTATTTTCCCCTCTTCATTGGCGATCACGACACCAAATTCCAAAGGATTATCGACCGATGTCAAAGTAATGGTCAATTTGGACTTTTTCTCTATATGATAGTCAAAGATCTTCTGGAAATCAAAATCCGTCACAAGGTCGCCACTGATGATAATAAAGTTCTCATCTCCTATGTATTCCTGTGCCAGCTTCACTGCACCTGCCGTACCATAATCTTCATCTGGAACTACATACGTGATCTTGATACCAAACTCACTTCCGTCCCCAAAATAGGCTTGAATGATCTCGGGCTTGAAATAAAGCAGCACGATAAACTCTGTGATCCCCAGCTCTTTCAGGGTCATCATTGTATGTTCCATCATCGGTTTGTTCATGATCGGGAGCATCGGTTTGGGACGTGAGTTTGTAAGTGGCTGGATCCTGGTTCCAAAACCACCTGCCATGACAACAGCTTTCATTTACACTCCTGGTTTATAATATATCTGACACGCTTACCTATGAAATGACTATTTACAATTCAAGTAAAGAATTTTGACTTCCAAAGGGAGAAGGCACAGAAGAACACATATCTTCTGTTAGCCATTGCTCACCATTGACCATATATCCAAACTCGAAACTTTTACCTCTATTTAGCACTTTTGTTAGATAATAATCACCGTTTTTTTTCTTTTTCATCGGTTCACCTTTCCAAGTGTTCCACTCTCCTAAAAGCGTTATGCCTTCTATGAGATCCATTGAAGAAACTGTAAATGTAACCCACACTTTTGCACCGTTCTTTTTAATCACAAGCATATTTCATCCTTTTTCAAAGTATTTTTAATTATATACTAAAAGTTATCCAACTAATTTTTATAAAGTGATTGATAATTAAGCAATAATAAAACTTCATGCTTAATGCAAAAAATATATCTATTATTAAAAGTAAATATGATATTAAAAAATTATACTGATTAATTATTAACTAATAATAAAATTTCATACTTAATATAAAAAAATATATATTATTAAAAGTAAATATTTAAAATAATTTCTAATACCCGTATCTGCTCCATTGATACTCCCATTCGGATATTTATAAAGCGATAGTCAAATACTACAAGAAAAAAGATACATTTTAGTATCAGGGTGTATCAAAGCATATAAGCTTAATGCAACCCGATCTATACTCATTTGAGGAGCTCGCTCCATCGAAACAAAGGATATGAATACTTCTCATTTAATCATAAGTTTAACTTAGTATTATGAATAACGTACCTTATATATAAAGATGCCAAATAAGCGTTAACCATACTGATCTTTTTTGAGGTCAATATGCAAAAAGGATTTGATATCAAAAACACAAAGAGTGAAGGTTTATATATTGTTTTAATCAGTATTCATGGTCTGATCCGAGGGAAGGATCTGGAACTTGGTCGTGATGCCGATACGGGTGGGCAAACCCTTTATGTAGTTCAACTGGCTAAGGCCTTAAATAATCATCCCGATGTAGCACGCGTAGACTTGGTTACCCGGCGGGTCATAGACAGTTCCGTTTCAAATGATTACGCCACTCCCGTAGAGATCCTTTCGGATACTCTGAGAATTGTTCGCATTGAAGCAGGTCCGGAGGAGTATATTCCAAAAGAACAATTGTGGGATCATCTCGATAACTTCTCAGATAATCTTGCCACAGCACTCAAAGCAGAAGATATCTTGCCAGACATACTTCACAGTCATTATGCAGATGCCGGTTATGTCGGTGCCCATATATCCAATCAATTCGGTATACCCCTCATTCATACGGGTCATTCCCTTGGCCGTGTTAAACGGAGTCGTTTATTGGCCAGTGGCTTGACAAGTGCTGATATAGAAGAACGATACAATATCATACGACGTATCGAGGCAGAAGAGTTTACCCTGGCAGTCGCTGAACGTGTGATCACAAGTACACACCAGGAGATCCAGGAGCAGTATGAGCTTTACGATCACTACCAGCCTGAACAGATGCGTGTCATTCCTCCCGGTACAAATTTGAAAAAATTTATGCCGCCGACCGGGCAAGAACTGGATGATCCCCTTTTTGATGAGATCGTTAAACCACTGAAAGAGCCTGACAAACCTATGATTCTAGCGCTCTCCCGACCTGATAAACGAAAAAATATTGTAGCACTCATCGAAGCCTACGGAGAATCTCCAGAACTGCAAACATCAGCGAATTTGGTCATTATCGCAGGTAACCGTGATGATATCGATGACCTTGATGAAGGAGCGCAAGAGGTATTTCATGAGCTCTTGGTAACCATAGACCGGTATGACCTCTATGGCAAAGTATCCATGCCCAAACACCATCAGCGTGATCAAGTGCCGATGTTCTATCGTATTGCTGCAGCTACAAGTGGTGTGTTCGTAAACCCGGCACTGACCGAACCTTTTGGTCTGACTCTGATCGAAGCGGCGGCTTCCGGTTTACCCATTGTTGCGACGGAAGACGGCGGGCCGCAGGATATCATCGGCAATTGCGAAAATGGGTTTTTGATCAACCCTCTAGAGCCATCGACGATCGCTGACGCATTGAGAAGAGTGCTTGATGACAAGACACTATGGCATCGTCTTATGAAGAAGGGGATAGAAGGGGTTCGTGAATACTACTCCTGGGACGCACATGTCAAGCACTATATCAAGGTCGTAAAACCTATAGTCCAACATGCTGAAATACTGATCCGTAAACCTCTTCAGCGCCGTTCAGAACTTTACCGTGACAGAATTATCGTCAGTGATCTTGATCAGAACCTCATAGGTGATAATGGGTCATTGAAGCGTCTCTCATTAGTATTACGACAACACCGTAAGAGTACTGGGTTTGTTATCGCAACAGGACGGCGTCTTGATTCAGCTTTGAAGCTGATCAAAAAACTTGCGATTCAAGAGCCCGATATCCTCATTACCAGTGGGGGTACAGAGATCTATTATGCCCCCAAGCTTACCACAGATGTTCACTGGACCAAGCATATCGATCATCATTGGATGCCACACAGGATCAGAGAATTGTTAAAAGATATTCCGGGTCTGAAAAAACAACCAAAATCAGAACAAAGCCGTTTTAAAATAAGTTACTACATCGACCCGGAGTTGGTAGATATAGAAGAGATCCATCGTCTGCTGCATCAGGAAGAACACTCTGTGCATGTCCAGGTAGCTTTTGGTCAGTACCTCGACATTTTGCCACAACGTGCTTCCAAGGGTATGGCCTTACGTTATATAGCAGAACAGTGGCAGATACCGCTGGAAAACGTTTTTGTGGCAGGAGGCTCAGGTGCTGACGAAGATATGATGCGCGGTAATACACTTGCAGCGGTCATTGCCAACCGACATCATGAAGAGTTGTCCCACCTGGAGGATATTGAACATATCTATTTCGCCACTAAACCCTATGCGAACGGCATACTTGAATCACTTGATCACTATGATTTCTTCAACCTCCACAAAGATGTCAATGGAGAAACCTCCCATGCCTAGATTACTCGTATGCACAGATATGGACAGAACCGTCATTCCCAATGGAGCACAGCCTGAAGATCCTCAAGCACATAGAAGCTTCAAGGCGTTTTGTGCAAATGAGGCTGTCACACTTGTCTATGTCACGGGTCGACATCAAGCATTGGTCAAAGAGGCGATCACAGAGTATGGATTACCGGAACCCGATTTTGTCATTACAGACGTAGGTACCAAGATCTATAACGTGAACGGTCATGACTGGCAAGTCCTTGAGAGCTGGGAAGCAGAGATAGATAAAGACTGGCATGGCAAAGACCATACACAGATCAGACAGCTATTGAGCACTCTATGCGAACTCAAGTTACAGGAGCCTGAAAAACAGAATACCCATAAACTGAGTTATTATCTTCCATTGCACAGGGACCATACACTTGTGATGGACCGTATGAATGATCTTCTGAATGCGGAAGGTATCGATGCGAGTCTGATCTGGAGCGTCGATGAGCCTGAAAACATAGGGCTGCTTGATGTCTTGCCGCGCAATGCTACCAAAGTGCATGCGATTGAGTTTTTACGTGACCTGTTAGGGTACACACTCGAAGAGATGGTATTTGCCGGTGACAGCGGTAACGATCTGCCCGTACTTACCAGCCGTATACATTCAGTGTTGGTCGCCAATGCAAGCAATGATGTCAAAGAAACAGCACAGCAGATCGTTGCGCATAACGGGTATGCCAATGCGCTGTATCTTGCAGATCAGGATGTCTTAGGCATGAATGGCAACTATTCGGCGGGTATCTTGCAGGGTATCTGGCATTTTGCTCCTGCATTTAGAAATTTGCTGGAACAGACGGGAGTGAGCCCATGAGTGATCCTACAAAGCTTCTTATATTTGGCGAAGTACTGTTCGACTGTTTTCCCACTGGCGAGCGGATTCTCGGTGGTGCCCCCTTCAATGTCGCCTGGCATCTACAGGCTTT
The DNA here is from genome assembly GCF_019972135.1 of Sulfurovum sp. TSL1. Taxonomy (NCBI): domain Bacteria; kingdom Pseudomonadati; phylum Campylobacterota; class Epsilonproteobacteria; order Campylobacterales; family Sulfurovaceae; genus Sulfurovum; species Sulfurovum sp. TSL1. The sequence continues at coordinate 732,655 of NZ_BPFI01000001.1, forward strand.
TGGCGATACACCCCGATTGATATCTCGGGTTGGAGATGATGCACTGGGGAAAAAGATCCTTTCTACCATGGAAACCTGGGGCTTGAGCCTTTCGGGTATACAGATCGATCCTATCCACCAAACGGGACGTGTTGACGTCAAATTTGTACATGATGAACCGCACTACACCATTACGCCCGATAGTGCCTATGATTTTATCGATGCCCATACGATCGACCGGGAATTTGATAGTGGCATACTCTATCACGGAACACTGGGACTACGCAATGAAGTTTCCAGGAATGCTCTATCCGGTTTGACCCAGGACTCAGGACTATCCATATTTCTCGATGTCAACCTGCGTACACCATGGTGGAAAAAAGAAGAAGTGTATCAGTGGATCAAAAAAGCACACTGGGTCAAGCTAAATGAAGAGGAACTGAGATTACTGGACTTTACTTCATCAGACATTGACAAGGCAATGGCTGATCTACAAATGAAGTTTGGTATCGAACAGCTCATTCTTACCCGTGGCAAAGAGGGAGCAACAGTCCGTACCAGAGATGGACAGCTTTACCATAAGACCCCTGAGAGTGTTGAACATATTACGGATACAGTAGGAGCCGGTGACGCTTTTAGTGCCATGTATATCCACGGATTGATGTCCGGATGGTCCATACCCGATACGCTCTCCATCGCACAGCGCTTTGCCGGAAAGGTACTTGGTCTTAGAGGTGCAACAACAACCGACCGTGCATTTTACCAGGATACGTTGGATGACTTAATGCCTCCAAAGAGATAATACACCCAAAGAAAAAGAGAATCAAGGAGAAAGCATGTACGAACAGATATCACATTCCCTTTTAAATGATATTCTTAATCAAATAAGACCGGAGATATCCAAACAGGACTTACGTCATTTCTATACCAGACTTGGGGGTAATTTCTATGTCATACACTCCCTTTTTGAACGACTCTATGGCAATCGACCTGATTTCCACCATCAGTTGCAGCGTCTGGTCGAGATCATGGCACGAAACTACATCAATCGGCCTGAGGAACTTAAACAACTCGATCTTGACAGAGAGAAAGATTATAATTGGTTTCTCAGCCAGCAATGGGTGGGAATGGCCCTCTATTGCGACCGATTTGCCAATGACCTGCAAGGATTGCGTAAGCACTTGAATTATCTACAGGAGTTAGGTATCAACCTGGTACATATCATGCCTATCATGCGCTGTCCTGAGGGAAGCAGTGATGGGGGTTATGCAGTCAGTGACTTTCGGGATATCGACCCCCATGTGGGCACATTGGATGTTCTGCACGAACTGGCCAACGAGATGCGTAAAAATGACTCCCTTTTGGTACTGGACATTGTACTGAACCACACGTCAAACGAACATAAATGGGCACAGTTGGCACGTTCTGGAGATCCGTTCTATCAAGACTATTATTACACATTCGAAACACGCAATATGCCTGATACTTTTGAGCAAAACATGCCAGAGATCTTTCCAGAGACAGCACCGGGAAACTTTACCTGGGATGAAGAGATGGGACGCTGGGTGATGACCGTGTTCCATGACTATCAATGGGATCTTAACTATACGAATCCATCCGTATTCATCGAGATGCTGGACATTATCCTCTATTGGGCGAACCAGGGTGCAGATATCCTGCGCTTGGATGCCGTGGCATTTTTATGGAAAAAAATAGGCAGTTCCTGTCAGAATGAGGAAGAAGCCCATATTATTCTGCAACTTTTAAAAGATTGTGGTCAGGTGACTGCACCTGGTGTATTGTTCATTGCAGAAGCCATTGTAGCACCTATGGAAATGGTCAAATACTTTGGAGAAGACACGATCATCGCCAAAGAGTGCGAGATAGCGTATAATGCCACTTTTATGGCTCTCATGTGGGATGCCGTTGCGACAAAGAGCGCCAAACTTCTCAACCAAGGGATAAAGAGCCTTCCAGCCAAGCTAGATCGTGCCACTTGGCTGAATTATATTCGCTGTCATGATGATATCGGTCTGGGATTTGATGATGCAGATATAGTTATGGCTGGCTACGAGCCTTCCAGTCATCGCAAATTCCTCATTGATTATTTTCTTGGTAAGTATAATGACTCTCATGCACGTGGCATACCATTTGGAATCAACGAAGAAACAGGCGATGCCAGAATATCAGGTACGCTTGCTTCACTCGTCGGCCTCCAATATGCACAAGAGACCGGAGATGAGCAAGCAAGTGATGATGCGATCAAAATCATATTGCTGCTCCATAGCCTGATCCTCTCCTTCGGCGGCATACCCCTTTTGTATTATGGTGACGAGATAGGCACGATCAATGATCTCAGCTACCTGAAAGACCCCCATAAAGCTGATGATTCCCGCTGGGCACACAGACCTAAGATAGACTGGGGAAAAGCCGAACGAAGGCATACTGAGGGAACTGTAGAGTATGCCATATTCAATGCCCTTAAAAGAATGATCGCCGTCTCCAAGGAGATCGATGTCTTTGCTGATTACAATAACCGTAGACTTTTTGAAGTGAACAATTTCCATCTCTTCGTCTATGCTCGTTATGATCTTAAAGATCGTGATAAGATGGTACTCGTCGTAGCAAATCTTGACGGAAAACCACAATCTCTCAACCTGAAAGATGTTGCGCTTTGGCCTGATTCACAATACCATAGGCTTATCGACCTCTATACCGGACAAAAGCCCGATATTTTCAAAGACACTCTTGTAGTGCCAGGTTTTGGTTATTATTGGTTAAGTCTGATATGAGACACATTCACGTCTTAAGTATGCTATCAAGTATCATCGAATGAAGATTATTTTGCATATTTGTATATGGAAATCAAGTAGATACTATGCAGCAAAAGAATGGTCACAAAAAAAGTACTTACAATGTATAAATAGTTAGCTGTCAGCGGACAATGAACGTCCAATTTTAGAAGACTCTGACAAAGCAAGAAAGCTTATACAAACGTATCTTTACAATGATGACAAAATCTATTATCAGTCAACACTCTTTATCTTTCCAACCATTCATTAGATCATATTTTCAATACTTAAAAGGGTCATAAAAAATATTTATTGTATATTATTTGCTATTATTAAAATATTCAGCTATAATTATATATTGAAAGATGATTTAGGGTTTCATCTTTGGCTAGACTTTTATTGCTTACCTTTAGTTTACAGTATTATCCACCCGAAAGAACACTCCACTTTATATTTTCAGCACATCAGAAATGACGTGTATCAACAACTAAAAGGAATTGCAATGGCAACTCAAGTAAACGGAACTGTAAAATGGTTCAACAGTGAAAAAGGTTTCGGTTTTATCGAACAGGAAAATGGCGGAAATGATGTATTTGTACACTATCGTCAAATCAATAGCAATGGTTACGACCGTGTTTCCCTTAATGAAGGTCAAAAAGTGACTTTTGAGATCGGCGAAGGTCAAAAAGGCCCACAGGCTGAAAACGTTACCGGTCTTTAAGACCATCTAATGGGCAGAGAGATCTGTCCATATTTTAAACACTTCTATAAAGAGACTCATAGGTCTTTTTATGAATTGTTTAAAGGAAAACGTATGAAAAGTAAGGAAGCTGTTTTTGAAGCGTTAAAAGAAGGTAAAAACCTTATTAGTTGCATCACAGGGATACAATATAGTCTAATTAAAGGGATCTTACATACTCGTCATAGTGAAAGAAATGACTGGGAGGAAAGTGAACTTAATTTTTACAATCCGCCATCTTGGCTCAACCTCAAAATAATGGAAGAAAAATCTGCCAATATATAAGATTTAACAGAGTCTGATCGACTCTGCTGTTTGCCTTGTTCCCGTATATAACGTGAGCACGAGGCAAAAATGTGATTGAAACCTCTTATACTTCATATGCTATGAATCCTGTCAATACTCTTCTTTTCCTCTGTATCTCTTCGGTTTCTAAAAATGCTTCAAAACTTCCAACAAGTAATCAATATCTTTGTCTGTATGATTGGCTGAAACCTGAAACCTGATCTCCTCATCACCTTTTGGAACCACAGGAAAGTTAAGGCCTGTGGCAAGAATACCATGCTCAAAAAGATGCTTCACCAGTCTGGAAGTTTTTTCGGTGTCCCTTATCATAAGAGGGACAATGGGATGCTCTCCGGGGATGGTTTCATAACCAAGATCCTTTAAGCCCTCTTCAAGCCGCCTGGTGAGTCTACGAAGCTTGTCGAGTAACTTCTGACCCCGGTGGCTGTCGAGGATATCAAGAGACTTGATGGCCGCTGCCGCTTCAGAGGGAGTAATGGGATTGGAAAAGATGTAAAAGGGGGCTGTCTCTCTCAGGTAATCAATGACGGTTTCACTGGAAGCCACATAGCCGCCATTGACGCCGAGGGCCTTTCCGAGAGTTCCGATGTGGATATCGACTTTTGTACCGGTAACCTCCTCTGTTCCACGACCGGTTTTACCGAAGGCTCCGACACCGTGCGAATCATCAACAACCGTAATGATCCCTTCTTCAAACCTTTCTTCATATTTTTCGCAGACCCCAACGATCTCATTGAGGGGTGCATGGTCTCCCCGCATACTGAAGATACCGTCGGTAATAACGATCATCCGGCTGCATTGACCGATGTATCGCTTGATGGCAGCTTCAAGATCTTCCATATCAAGGTGCCTGTATACTGCTTTTTCAGCAGGGTGTGCCAGCCGGATGGCATTGATGATACAGTTATGGTTCAATGCATCACTGATGACCACCGTTTCTTCTGTAATAAGCTGTGGGAGGATGCCCATAACAGCAGCATAGGCAGCGCTGAAGATCATGGCCGATTCTCTGCCGCAGAAAGTGGCCAGTTTCTTTTCCAGTGTCACATGCGGCTCAAAGGTACCGCTGATAAAACGGACGGCACCCGGCCCGGTACCAAATTGGCGTGATGCCTCCTCCTCTGCTTGAATGACATCTTTATCTGTTGACAGGCCCAGGTAACTGTTGGAATTCATTTGCAAGAAGAGCTTATCACACTCCCCCGCAAGGGTAACCCTCGGTCCGAAACCGCCTTTGGCTCCCCTGATCCCGGTAATGATCTTTTCATGCCGTTTGCTGACACCCTTCGAATCTATGGCTTCCAGCTGCTGCTTTAAAGGAATTTCAAGCTTTTCAAGTGACATGGGGTGCCTCCTTTCTCAACTGTTCGATCATATCTTTCGTCATCGATTCCATAGTATATTCCGGCTGCCAGCCCCATTCGGCTCTTGCTGCGCTGTCATCCATTTTATGAGGCCAGCTCTCAGCGATCTCCTGCCTTATGGGGTCGACTTCGTAGGTCATACTGAAATGGGGCAGCTCTTTTTTGATGGAAGCATATAATTGCTCCGGTGCAAAACTCATCGCCGTTATATTGTAAGCATTGCGGTGGCGCAGACTCCTCGCATCCGCCTCCATCAGCTCCACGACGGCCCGAACGGCATCGGGCATGTACATCATGTCCAGACGCGTTCCTTCTTTCAGAAAGCATCGGTAGGGTTCATGTTTGACGGCAGCATAGAAGATCTCGACGGCATAATCGGTTGTTCCTCCGCCTGGCAGCGTTTTATAGGAGATCAAGCCTGGGAAGCGAACCCCGCGGATATCCATATCATACTTTTTAACGTAATAGTCGCAAAGCAGTTCACCCGCCAGTTTTGTAATGCCATAAAGTGTATTGGGACGCTGGATGGTCACCTGTGGGGTGTTGTCTTTCGGTGTGGATGGCCCGAAGACCCCGATGGAGCTGGGAAAAAAGAGTGTGCAGTGGTGGTAACGGGCCACTTCAAGCACCGTCTGGAGCCCATTCATATTGATATTCCATGCAAGCTGGGGATCCTCTTCCGCTTTTGCCGAAAGAAGCGCTGCAAGATGATAGATGGTATCAATGCGATATTTTTTTACAAGCGCTGAGATGGATTTTGCATCTGTCGTCTCAATGCTCTCATAGGGACCGGAATCCACAAATGCATCTTCCGGCTTTCGGCGGTGTCCCGCAGCCACTACATTGTCTCTCCCATATTTATCTCTAAGAACAGGGACGAGCTCAGAGCCGATCTGTCCTGTTGCACCGGTGACCAATATTCTTTTCATCTTTTATCCCATTACATAATCATATTTTGTTACTGCACCTTTACCTCAGTTATTCTAACATTATTTGGGGCATCATGCCATAGAGTTTTGAGGATGATGAGCTATAATAGGTCCATACTAAAAACAAGGAGATGAGAAATGGTCAATTTCACTTATAAAAATCCTACAAAAATAGAGTTTGGAAAAGACAAAGAAAAAGAGATCGGTGGGTATATCGCTGAAGAGAATATCAAAAAAGTGCTTCTTGCGTATGGGAGTGACCGTATCAAAAAAGACGGTCTGTTCGACATTGTTGTAGCCAGCCTTGAAGCAAATGGTATTGCATTTGTTGAGCTGGGAGGCATCGTCAGTAACCCTGTACTCTCAACAGTATATAAGGCTGTAGATCTGGCAAAAGAACACAATGTGGATGCCATACTGAGTGTCGGCGGCGGTTCTGTACTGGACAGTGCAAAGGCCATAGCGGCCGGTAGTCTTTATGATGGCGATGTGTGGGACTTCTTCATCGGGAAAAGTGTGATAGAAAAGGCACTGCCTGTCTTTGACATTATCACCCTTGCAGCGACCGGAAGCGAAATGAACACTTACGCTGTGGTGACGAATGAAGCAACGAAGCAAAAATTCTCTATCGCTTCCCCACACCTCTATCCAAGAGTATCCGTTATCAACCCGGAACTTCAAAAGTCGGTCTCTAAAGAGTACCTGGTCTACTCTGCTTCGGACATTATCGCCCACTCCATCGAAGGGTACTTTACTGCTTCATCACATCCGGATATCATCGCTGCCTATATCGAAGCGAACATTGCCACGGTCATGAAAACCACTGAAACGCTGCTGGCAGACAATGATGACTATGAGGCACGCGGAGAGTTTGCATGGGCAGCAACTCAAGCGCTGAATGGTACGACCTATCTGGGAGTAGAAGGGTACAGTTTCCCCAACCATATGATCGAGCATACGCTTTCTGCACTTTTCAATGTACCACACGGTGCGGGGCTTTCGGTCGTGATGCCGGCATGGATGAAATGGTACGTTTCACATAACGAAGCACAGTTCAAACGTTTTGCGCAAAAACTCTTTGGACTCTCAAGTGCCATGGAAGGGATAGAGGCACTGGAGTCATGGTTCAACAAGGTCGGTACACCGACCAGGCTTTCACAACTCTCGATCAAAGAGAGTGATCTCGATACGATCGTGGAGAATGCTCGCGAGCATGCAGAAGCTTTCGGCTTAGCAGAAACGTATACCAAAGAAGTGCTCAAAGAGATCCTGCAAAAAGCATTGTAGGGTTCCGAATTGCTCGTACCCATCGGTATGATGCGGTATGACGGGAACAAGGAAAACTGCTGATAAGACTATAGGTCGTCCTCATCCTCATCATCGAGATCAAACTCCATTTTTACGGGTTCCTCTACCACTTCCTTTAACTCACTGATATCTTCAGGAAAGATATTCAGGGTTAGTGCAACCATCGGGACTAGAGCATTATCATCTATGATCTCTTGGCACTCTTTAGATGTATTGTAAATGGTAAGTATTTCATCTTTTAAAAGTACATCTCTAGTGCCAATACCTAATTCTGCTGCCAAGATATGCAGATCCGGACGATTAAGATGGACCGCACCTTCAATTTTCATTGAGAAACCTTTTCTTAACTTAGATCCTGGGAACATTTTTCCTCCTATGCTTCATATATTTTTTTGAATTAATGATTTTGATTATAACTAAAAAGTGAAAAAGATAGTCTAGTTATGCTTGATGTTTTGGTTTTAGGGAATTAAAGTGGCTGTAATACGAGGAAAACCTACTGCATCAATGTTTACTTACCGTTAGTGTAACTTGTGTAAACTACTTCTTACATAGCAACCAAACACATGAAATTGATTTTCATGTGAACTCCTCCCTTTTTAAACTTCCTTTTAATTTGGTTGCTATCTTCACATAAAATAATAACTTCACCTCGATCAATCTACATCATCCGACTCTTACAATTTTATTATACAAACTAGGAAAAGTAACTATTTGAGTTATTATTGGTTTATTATTTGTTAAGCCGTGTTCACTATAATTTATAAAGGTCCATGAAAAATCAAAGGGGTCTGGAATAATATCAGGCAAAGTACACGAAACCACACAAAGGATACCATTATGGAGCATGTGAAGGATGTATTAAAAACCTCGTTGGAGGAATTGGAAAGAGTACTGGATACTAAAACAGTCGTAGGGGAGCCTATTGTCATAGAAGGCAATACACTTATTCCACTCATCAGTATCGGATTTGGTTTTGGTGCCGGAGGAGGTACCGGAAAGTGTAAAAAAAGTGACGATGAGGGAATTGGCGCCGGTACCGGTGGTGGTGGCGGCATTAAACCGGTTGCCCTTGTGATCATCAACAAAGACGGTGATGTAAGGGTTGAACCCATCAAAAGCGGTATGGCTTCAGCGTTCGAACATATAGGCGAAACTCTCGGTAAAGCGTTACGGGAGAAAGACAAATAACATAAAAATCATGGATCGGAAACACTATGGAAATCGTAACCATTTTGATCGGGTTCCTGCTCTTTTGCCTGGTTCTGCTTAGTCTTCCCGTTGATCTGAGTTTCTATCTGGAAAAAGATGAAACATTGGAATATCAGGCAAAACTTTGTTTGCTGTTCGGTTTTGTCACCATAGATATGAACAGAGATCATGGGAAAGCAGAAAAAAGCGTTTTCCCAAAGAAGCAGAAAAGCGGGAAAACACATCTTATGCCACTGTTCAGACGCAAAGCATTTATCAAACGACTCATTCGATTGATGTTGGATCTATTGTACAGCTGTCGAATAAAAGAGCTAAATCTGCATTGCCGTATCGGACTGGGCGATCCTTCCGATACAGGAAGGCTTGTAGGTATATTGTGGCCACTTCTGCTACCTTGGAAAAATATAATACTCAAAACAGATTTCCAAGAAGCAGTCTTTGAAGGGTATTGCAAAGCGAATATCCGTATTTTTCCGATCCTAATCATCGGCACTCTTCTTGCCTTTATCTTTTCTCCTGTAACAGTGCGCGCCATGATATCCTCTCGATTGAAACAATGATAACTCGAGCATATGAACCATTTATGGAAGAAATATTATGAAAAATCCGAATCGTGAAACAGTATCAAAATTGGAACAACTTCCCAATATCGGTAAAAAAATGGCTAACTACTTGGAAATTGCCGATATTAAAACCCCTCAATCTTTAATAGGAAAAAATGCTTTTGACCTATACAATAAATTATGCGATAAAACCGGTAAGCAATTTGATCCCTGTGTGATTGATGTATTCATATCAGTGATTGATTTTATGGAAGGAGGAGAAGCTAGTCCATGGTGGAAGTTTACAGACGAACGTAAAAAATATTTAAAAAAATAAGGAGGTAAAGACTGATGTTCATAGGACACGACACAGCATGTCTTGTTTTGAAAAAAGCATCATTGGGAATATGTCCCTAAGTAGGCGAATAGTACTTTAACTTTAGAAAAAATATGTGGATTCTTGGCAGAGTTGAAATCTGGATAGTAATAAATAACGCTATTTAAGAGATAAAAATGGCGGACAGTGAGGGATTCGAACACTAGGTCAAATCCCTTAAATGCCCTATTTTAGGGTAATTATAAATTAAACAGTTGGCTGTTGGCATACAATTAACATACGTTTTTGGCAGAGTCTGTCCAAATATAAAAATTTATATATTATAAGGTCTTTAATCGTTTTAACAAACAGTAGTTACTTCTTTTTATTTTTTTTACCTCGAAGCATATCTATGTTTTTATTTTTCTTTTTAATCCACTCATCATGTTTTTCCTTATTCTTTTCTATTCGTGCAACATCATTAACCATCTTTTTTATATGTGTTTTAAATTTTGTAACATCAAGAGCTTCGATTTTTCCATTTCTTTTAATGACATTTAAAAAATCATTATCTGATTTATTAGAAATATCCTTGTTCTCATCCAATTCTTTATCATCCCTATCATCTAATGATTCATCAAAATCTTCTTGATCATTTGGAATTGGACTCCACTCCATCAAACCATGTTCTTTATCTATGCGATATATAGCTTCATATATAGCATCATCTGAAATAACACCTGAAAATTCATTAATTATTGCATCTTCAGCAGTCATCAGACTGCCATAAATAGGTATATACCCACCTTCTTTAGAGTCATACGGCAATAAATTTGCTGGATCCTCATAATTTTGGAAGAACCATTCTTCAATCTTTTCTAAACCTGTTTCATGAATATCTTCTTCTATTCCATCTTCTAACAATGGATACACATATAAAAGTTGTTCATTGTCATCAGGATATACATTACAATCTTTATCTATGCCATATGATTCTGATATACCATTGTATGGTATTCTAAATTGCTTCTTCAATAATAAAGAACCTATATGTATTGGATTACTATCTTCACTTAATAGAGCATGTTGTGCTTCATCGATCTCATCTTGAATATCATTTATCAATTTATCTAAATATTGACTATCAAATTCTTCGGAGATTAGATAAGTAGGCTCGGGATATTCATCTTCATCTGAATAATCTTCTCTGTCATACTCACTTGTATATTCAAGGTTAGCATATGGAATTAAGTTATTTTTGAATGTTTCTAATTCTTCAATTTTATCTTCGAGGCTTAGATAAGAGTTATTGTCATCTGACATACGGGACTGTTCATCTTCATTCGATTCATTAGAATAATCTTCATTATTCATTAATTCTTTCTCATTATCATGAAAATCTCGACAACAATCTCCTCTTAAATTAATTACTCCTTGACTAGATACATCTCTAAAATTTTCCATTCCAACAGGATATTCCCAGCAAGAAAAAGTAATACTCATATCATTATTACATCTACCGCAAGTGTTATAGTACTCTGCCTCATGTTCTAGTTCAGCACCCATATTACGTTCACTTCCCCCAACTTGTTCCCATTCAAGTTCATTACAATCTAAAAAATATTCTGTTTCACATTCCTCACATTGAAATGATATATCTTTTTTAGTCTCATGATAAGCATCATTCCTTATTTTTAAAAATTCATCAGGAGAAGGAAAACGATCGACCTCTTCAGTAATATTATTAACAAAATTATATTGAAATATCTTTTTACCATCAGAGATATATGTAATTGGAACATTTAGTTCTTTTGCATATAAGACAACCTGATTAAATCCTTGCTTTATGGATCTATAATTGAGTTTTGCCTTTAATTCTATTGCTGCCACTGGTTGACCATTTTCAAGTAAGACAATATCTGCGAAACGCTTATTAGGTAGTGAATATTCAGATAATATATCTTTATCATTCCAGTCCTGATTTTTTAATTTTTGTAAAACTAGTGACCTAATATCATCTTCACTATAAACTATATTATTTTTCCACCATTGCTGTAATAATGGAGATATAAATCTAGAACTTTCATTAATATAATAGTGAGATCGCAATTTATTTAATACTTTTTCTCTTGATAAAGTTCCATCTCGTCGAATAAATTCATTTGAGTTATTAACACTATCCATATCCATCATAGAAATATAATTTAAAATTGACAATGCAGAAGTTAATTCATTATTCCGCATTAGATGATCAAGGTTCTCTTTCCAAAAAGAAAAATGCAATAGGTCTTTTTGGATAACCTCATCTAAATATTGATCAATAATCTTTTTACTGATATTTTGATGATCATATCTATCTATTAAACCCTTAATAACAAACTGTATATAAAATGGGATAAGTAAACCAATCTTCTCTAATATATAGTGCTTCAAAGATCGATCAATATTAATCTTAGAAGCTAGTAATAACCTATTCATTAAGTCTTCTGCATCAACAAAAGTTAAGGGTGGAATGTTAATTTGATACAAATTTCTCATGAATGCACTATTGGTAGCTTGATATGCATAAGGAGTTGCAAAAATAAATTGTATATCATATACACTAAGCTCATCTAACTGCTGCATAAAATTATTTTTATAATCTTGAGATTGGATATCAATCATAAATTCATCAACAATAAAAACTATTTTTTTATTATGTAGTGCTGTGTTCTTCAAAAGTCCTTTAATTTCCAAAGACATGGAACTATTGTTAAGTAGTATGGAAGCATCAATATCTGAACGTCCGATTAGATCTAGTAAAGCTCTATATATTGTAGTAAAAAAAGCATCAGAATTATCTAAACTCTCCATATCTAAATATTTAATTAAATAATTATTTTGGGGCTCATTTACAATATGTTTTATTATTGATGTTTTTCCAAACCTTCTAGGTGCAGACAACAATATATTGTAATTTTTATCAAGAACACTCCATATTTGATCAATAATATCTTTTCTTGGGAAAAAAGCATCTTGATGAAATACAGGCTGATATACTTCATTTTTCAGTGGAGAGACATTCTCAGTCTGAATTTTTTGGTTAATCGCTCCAATATTTTTTGCCATCTCAGCATATTTGCCTCCCATACTTTTTAATATTCTAAAAGGCATAGTGGCAAACTTTTTATCAATTTCAGTAAGTTTATTATCTTTTAGATTGATTCGACCAGTTAAGTATGCTTTAAATCCATACTCTGCTCCTAAATTTTCTTGAATATAGTCCGAATTATTATAAGCTATCTCTAGGGCTTTTTTCCTACCAAGCAGTTGAAACAATACATCACATACATCATTATCGAATTCTAATAAATTATCGTTATTCTTAACTAAACCACTATTTATCACTTCTGCAATATAAGTATTGCTTGACTCATTTAAAGTTTTATCTTGTATCATCCTCATAATAGGTAGATTAAAAAATTGAACTGACGAAAGAGACTTAGCTAGTTCCTGTGCTTCAGGCGATGCATTAGCAAAAAAATACTTAACTTTTTCATCTGGCGTTAATGTTTTATTTTCTAATGTAGATTTATTTTCTTGAATACTGTCTAAATTAAAAATAGCACCATCAATTTTATTCTCACTTTGAGCTTTGAGAGTCTTACCAATAGTCTTTAAATAAGCTAATTCAAAACTTACAATCGGAAGCTTTAGAGTTTTTGAACTATTTTCATCTAAGGATCTTAAAAGATAGTCTATTTCAGTATTATAACTATCTCTGGTAGGGTAATAATGAGATGAATGAAAAGTTGTAATACTTGCTTTTTTAAGTGCTGTTGTTCTCCAAAGTCTATAAGGTAACATTTGCACTACATACAAAGGAATATTATCATAAAGTTTTGCAAAGACTTCTAATGTATCTCCATATTGCCAACCACTAGATAACATATCTGTTAATACAAAAATAAGTTTATTATTCTGAAAATTAGTTATCTCTTTAGGGTTAAAGATCCTATTCAACTTTGTATCTTTATAAAATACAGTTTCATCCTTATCACTATTGAAATATATAAGCTTTGAAGCTTTGAATATACCACTATTAACAAGTAGTTTACTATACTCATCTATCACTCCTTTCCATACCTTCATAGACGAACTAGAATCAATAAAAATATAAAGTGTATATAGTTTTTTCTTTTTAGGCTTAAAGAATGGATTTAGAACACCTGTCTTAGCTTTATAATCAATTGTTTTAATCTCATTAAGAACATTTTTTCTTTTTGATGAAAATTTATCTTTAAAATCTATAAGATATTTCGAAATTTGTTGTGTATCATTAAAATAACCCCTATGCGATATATTAATTTCTAGGCTTGTTTCTATGGTACTTTTGTCCAGAGAAAGTGAGATGTTATCATTCTTATTTTCTGTTATAGTCTCACTCTTTTTTTCTTTAGAAGGCTGATCTTTTATCTCTTCTTTGGGTTTACTTTCTTTATTCTTTATAACACTCTCTTCAGATACTTCTTTTTCTTTTCTAATATAGTAACTTTTATCTGTTTTCATATATTTTGCTAACCACAAAATGTCAGATAGTTCTGTAGTATCTAAATTTGATGACTCTAGCAAGTCAATATAAGATGCTATATCTAAGTTGTTCAAAACAATCCTTTAATCAGTAAGTGGTCTAAATATTTTTTCTAATAAAGTGTTCTGACTTAGTGCTTCAAAATCAGCATCACTTACTACACCTTTTGAACGCAAATAAATAGCATTAAGTAACTGGTCTGTTGCGATATTTTCATCAGATGCAGTTCTTTTATCAATAAATAGCTCCAAAAGTGGATCTTTGTCCTCTATATCTATATCAAGATTTGATTTTATAATTTTAATTAATTCATCTTTTTGAGGAGTATGTAGTTCTATATGTAAACAACGTCTTTTAAATGCTGGTGAAAAATCACGATCTCCATTACTAGTCATAATAACAATAGGAAAATGTGTACAAGACACCTTTCCATTTGTTATCTCCACCGTTTCACCATCACAAGTGTCTATCGATACTTGTGTCTCATTCTTTAATCTTTTAAGTTCAGATATTTCAAAATAACCTTCCTCAAAAATATGTAGTAAACTATTTGGTAAGTCTACATCACTTTTATCTAATTCATCTATAAGTAATACCTTAGGCTTATCTTTAGAAGCAAAAGCCGTACCTAATGGTTGAAGTTTTAAAAACGACTCTATTTCAATAGATGTTTTTGGATCTTTTTCTGCTAACTGGATAGCCTGTAATCTTCCTACTGCATCATAACTATATAATGCATCTTCAAGTGTAGTTTCTGTTGTTATTTGCCAATGCAATAACTCCCCTAAATCTAATGCAACAGCTAAATCTTTCGCTAAAGCAGTTTTACCAAGACCTGGCTTCCCAGTAACAAGTAAAGGACGTCTTAAATATATAGCTGCTTTAATAATCTCTAATTCATCAGATGTTGGAATATATTTAACTTTTTTTATTTTATCAGTTTCACTATCTATATTATCATAAGCTCTCCATGGTGGTGAAGGTATATTAGAAAGTAAATCATTTATATCTTTATATTCTTTATCACCATTTGTTAATAAAACTTTCTTAATATCAATTTGATTCATTTGCTTCTCCTTATATTTCATCTGGGTAATAGTATGTTGTTGGATCGTCCCACATTAAGTTAATTGGGTTCTCGTTCAGTTTATAGTATTCATTTTGCAGATTAAGAATATTTGGACTATATAATTCAAGTAAATCTTTGGTACACTCTTTAGTATACCAAAGCATAATAAATTTCATTTCCGATTTAAGTATAAATTCTAAATGCTCTTTTTGTAAAATATATTTAGAAGCTATACCAACTTCATTCATATTATTACCAATATTTCTCATTGATTGTTCATTCTCTACATATAATAAGCTTTGATTGGTAGCAATTTTACTCAAAATATTATTCCATTCCTTTATAAGAAGATCTTTTAGAGTACCACGTATGTTATAGCGCTCTATATATCTAATATTCAACCTAGTTAATCGACTCAATGTTTCATTAAACTTCACTTCCCATAGATTAATATTTTCTAACATCAATTCTTGAGGTAAAATCAAATCTACTATTGGATTATCACTTTGAATATAACTCATTATTTTCATTATCAACTTATCTTTAGATACATCATCATCTAAATCATATTTCTCATTACAAATACCATCAGAAATACCAGGTAAATTTCTGGAAATGAATGTCACATCATACTTTTTACCATCAGAATTTAAACCAAAAATGATAACTACCAATGGTGTAATACTTATACTCTCAACTTCTCGACAAATCATGAACTTTTGATCATCTAACCAAGATTTTAATTCTTCATCATTATCTTGATACAACTCATTTATAATACAAGGAAATTGACTATGATTGGATATATGATCAATAATGGAATTTATATTTTCAAATTTTATAAGAATATCTATATGTAGTTTTTTTAAATATTTTTTACAAGCTTCTATTAAATCGTCTTTTAAAATAGAATTATTATTCAAATAATCAATAATAAACTGATATTGTTCATCCATATCACTTAAACACTCATTGTAGACACTATCACAACTTTGTACATTTACTTTAATATTCAGCTCATCCAATAATTTTATAAAGTGCTTAATAGATAATCCTTGCAATTCCTTTGAAGTACCTTTTTCTAAAAGCTCATTTTTAATTATCCCCACAATAGCATTATTCACTACAAGTGGTGCTCCAGATAGTCCACTATAGGTTTCTAGCTTCAGATACAAGTCAAGTTGAACATCATTTTGTCCATCAATCTTAGGTAATTGACTATTTATACAATTATCATATCTTTCTAGAAAATTCTCACCAGTTTTAGCTTTACTTACTGGATAACCTCTTGAAACCCATTTTTCACCTGTAGATAAGTCCATATTAATTATTTCAATATTTTCATAAAAATTTATGGGCTCTTTTAGTTTTAATACAGCAATATCCAACTTTTTATATTCTTCGGTTGTTAATTCATGTAATGTAACATCAAGCTCTTTAGTATCATTAAATTCAACTTTTATATTCTCACAATCACTCACAACATGAAATGCAGTCAATATCAACTGATTGCTAATCAAAAACCCTGTACCATGATCATCATCACATATGACTTTACAAACATTTTTTTCTAGCTTGTCATGTATTGACTTAATCATCACAATAAAACCTCATTTAGATGTTTAGCAACATAGTGATAATATGATTCATAATCTTTATTGTTTAATGTTTTAAAAGCATCAACCTCATAATTAAACAACAACTCTTTTTGATATTGGGTTTCTTTTACCAGTATTTTTGAAATTGCTTCCAAGTTTGGATGTCCATGCTTTGTACCATCTGTAGAAAAGAAAAATCTTTGAGAGTCAATAATATCTATAAACCTTTGAGAAATATTTTTATTACTACCATGGTGTGATATCTTCACAAAGTCAAACGTTAAAGACTCACCTTGATCTTTTAGCTTATTTAAATTTTCATAGATTATATCTTCATGCGCATCACCTAAAAATAGTAATCTTTTACCTTGATATTCTATTATAAAGGAGATTGAAGACCCATTTGTTACGGAACTATCTTTCTCTATAACTTCAGCTAAGTCATCAAAATTAATTTTATTACTTGAAGATATCTCTTTAATTGAAGTATCTAGATCCTGTTCATACTTCATAAAAAATTCAAATGCATCATCAAAAATTTCTTCATCACTTATTTCAAAGTTATACTTTTGCTTGTTTAATTCCTTTAACCATCTCTTTGATAACCTATTTAATTTATTTTTATCAGGTGACAATAGTACAAATTTAATATCACCTATTTTTTTAATGGTATTATTACTTGAATTATTAACAACAGCATTATTATTAAAAGAACTATTCCAACTATAATCATATTTCCAAATCAGTGATGCAAGTGATGAACCTTGCTTGTATGATATAAGTTTTTCACCGTTATCAATACTATTTGACTGATTTTGTTGAACTAATGATTCTAAAATATCTTTAGAATCCTCATCTATTTTATCTACTTTATTTTGTTCAAATTGCATATGCCTATAGCTATTGTGCCAAATTTCACAAACTTCTATAATATTATTTTCTTGATTATCTTTGAGAAACTCAATAGCCCCACCAATATGATCTTCATCAACATGGGAAATAACCAATAAATCGATTTTTTGACCACTTAGTGCTAACTTAATTAATTCGGGCTTTATTTCTGAATCATATGTTTTTGGCATGCCCATATCAATTAATACATTTTGATTATTGTCAAAGCTTACTAGAAAAGCATCACCATTATAAGCTTCAAATGACTTGATAGAAATTTTCCCCACAAATTCTTCCCCTATTTTATGAATCTATTTTATCCAAAAATACTTATTTCAGACTATTTGATTCTAATATAATTATATTGATAATACTCATTGAGTCCTAGGATCACAACCACTTCTCACTCTCAAATACTAATTTAGATATAAACAAGAACTACTGTCACTAAATAGTAATAGATCTTAGGGTTTTTAGAGGCTAAGTGGTCAGGTGATAGTAATAGCATTGTTTTTCATCTCCCTCTTTATGATCCCATTGACTGTCGGTTGCGACAATCCCAATACATCAGCAATCCCATGCTGAGAGTATCCTTTCTGATATGCTCCCTGTATAAGCGTATTTCTCTCTTTGTCTCGTCGTATACTAAAAATATTACAATCTAAATATAATCAATCTACTTATAAAAACTACTACTATGAACTAAAAAGAGTAAAAATGGGAAGAAGTATATATAATAAAATATGTATTTACATTCCGTTAGTGTAAATCATATAAACTTCTTCTACGTAGCAACCAAAAACATGAAATTTATTTTTCATGATTAACTCCTCAATTTTAAACTCCTCCCTTTTGGTTGCTATCATTACAACTATAACAATTTAAAATATTTTCACACCTACAGATAAGTAACTTTTATAATATGCAAAAAGGAATTATCTTCTCGTTCTACCTCTCCGTAAGTGGAATGCATAGTCAATCATAACATGATCTTCACCATAAAAAGTCTAATAAAATCTTTGAACGTATCAAGTGCGATAGAAATTATAATACTGTTTATCTGTAGTGACATTTTTAATTAATAAATGACATATATGGTGGGGGGGGGTTATTAAGTAGTGGCGGACAGTGAGGGATTCGAAGACTAAGTTAAATCCCTTTAACGCCCTGTTTTAGGGCATCTATAAATTTAACAGTTGGCTGTTAGCATACCATGAACGTACATATTTGGCAGAGTCTGCCAAAATTATTCTATACCCCACAAACACTTGAAGAGTCCGGCAGCTCATTACAGTTCCCATACTCTTCTAGCAAGGCATCATTCAAATACACATCCACGCTCTTGTCTGCACTAAATTTCACTCTGAGCCTAGAACCCTCACCCTGTACTTCAAAATCACCTGCTGTCGGGCAGTCATTATCGCTAAGTTGCATCACTTCATTGGTCTTTACGGTTACCCAGTTTCCAAGACAAGCTGTTTTAATGGAACCGTCTATAGAGACATTCACTTTGTTATCTACACGACTGAGGGTATAACGGTAGTTGTTAAATGCTATGTTCTCCTCACCTATCGTAGCTTCTCCTGTAGCCGTATAGCTGATCGTATCTGATGAGATCGTGTATGTGGTTGCAGATGTGGTGTAGTTCAACCCTTCACTGCTGATGCTGTACTCACTCATGGCATAGGTGATGACACCTGTTGATTCATTGTAAGACATTTGAATCTGACCGTTGATCGTAGTGTTTGCTTCCTGACAGTTATCATAAGTGATGGTAGAGACTCCCTCTGCATAACTTGAGCTGATGCTTCCACCTTCGCTGCAGCTGTATGAATCACCTGCTGAAATTGACTTGAGTGGCTCTTGACCCGGTACTGCTTTAAAGAGTGGTGCAGAGATCTTTGCTAGTCCGCCAGTGTTAGTGGAAATAGATGGTAGTTGTGGTGTGGTGATATCTATTGAATCGAAGAGTACTGCTGTAGCTTGTTTTTGATTACTGCCATCTATTTTCGTTAGAGATAGACTATCTTCTGTACTTGTATCACCACTGCTGCTACTTTCACCACAAGCTACTAGGATGAAGGATACCCCTAATGCTGTAATGATGGATAAGGTTTTCTTTTGTTTCATTTTTCTTTTTCCTTGTTGTTTTCTTTGACTTATTTATGTCGTATGTATAGGTTGAACATCTTTCGGTATGTAACAAACTAAGTTAAACATAGGCACGAGTTAAACTCAATTTGTTGATTAGATTATTAATTTCATTCATTGTTACTCTATAGTAACACTACTCTGGTATTTTTAAAACCTGTGGTTTATCAAAATCATGATGATAAAAAAGAACTTTGACATCTTTATACTTTTTTTTCAAACTTGCTGCTATCTCTAATAAGTTTCTTTGTATAAGTGCATGTTCAGATGTAATTCTCCCATGATATGGAAACATAAATGTAGGTACTTCACCGTATGAAATGGATACATCATAATATTTCTCATCACTTTTAGGGAAAGCGCCATTTTTTTGACGATTAGTTACATATAGATTTGCATAATTTTTTTTACTACATATTAATTGTCCATCCTCTATTGTCCCATCAATTTTACAATTTAATACTAATTTATTTTCTGCATATTCTCTGACATTATTTTTGATCTGTATAAATTCGCTATCATTTACATCAGAAATTGTGATTTTTGTACTTGATGCAACATTGTAGCATCCGTTCAACAGAAAAGCACTTATTATAGTTAATAGTAATTTTTGTTTCTTCATATAAAACCTCTTATTTTGTATTCATTCTCTCATTAACATATGTTATCGAATGACGTCCGAAATTACTCTTATCTGGCTGATAAAATGTTTCTCCGAATATAGTTCCTCCTACTTCAAGACCATATGGAATTTCATGTTGATTACCTAATGCAGTTGGTGCAAAAGTTGCATTTTGGAAGGAGGTTAATATTTCTCCTTTTACATAGTAATTATCGATCTGACTCGTAGGTAAATTAGCAATAAGGGATCTATTTATTCCCATAGCATTATATGTTTTTGCTTCTATACCTGTACGGGTTGAAGACAATGCAGCCAATCCTCCTCCAAGAGAATGTCCAGTCAATGCAGTATCCTTTCCTTTCATGGCATTATTAAATTTTTTAGCCGCAGTTAATGCTAATACAAATTGTTTAGGAAATTGTCCCAAAGCACTTGCTACATCTGTTCTTCCATCTCGCCAATCTTCTGTTCCAGCAAATGCTAAAGTTACTTCTCCGGTATTTGTGTTTCTATAAACACCTGCTTTAAATCCTGATGCCTCGTCTCTTAAATCTTGCGCTGAAAGCCCATAACTATTTAATTCTTTTTGATTCGAAACTTGTTGTAGATGCCTAGGCAACGCATCTGGATTATCTCCATATACATGTTCTGATATTGAAGCTCCATCATTATCTGTTAGCATTCCAGTTGGATCAATTAAATTTACAGGATTATTATAAGTATACATGTATAAGTTTATGTTTGCAGGGTTATAAACTCCATTATTCCCACCACCATTCATATAAGTTTCAAGTATCGGATCTGGAGATTGCCACACAGAGGTGCGAGGGTCATAATACCTTGCACCATAAAAAGAAAAAGAACACGCCATAACTCATTTTGACAGCTTTTATTATAACTGAATTTCTTTGACCTTTGACAGCACCCTGCCAACACTGTGACGCTACTCTGACAAGAGTGTGCCAATGTGCGACAGGTCTGGTTTGATCTTTCCTGTGTAATGTCTTCTATTCACATCATCCTGCATGTGTCCAAGTTGGTCAAGTATCCAATCATTAGGTAGCCCATATTGCTTATACAGTGTATTGCATGATCTTCTAAGTGTCTGCAGAGTTCCTCCGTTGATATGCGCTTTTTTACATACCCTTCTGATGGCAGCGGATATCTTGTTAGATCTCTTGTAGGGTGTCCCAAAGCGTGTAGTAAAGACGTATTCACTTCTCTTTTTAGTTAATTGAGCCTGATGCATTAGTGCCTCTTTTGCCTGTGGAAGCATATCAAGCACTCTGTTTCTTTTTGACTTTGGAATATCTTCATTTCCCTCTCTTGTTCTCTTGGAGATACTTATGGTATCTTCCTCAAAGTCAATATCACTCCATCTCAATGCGATAAGCTCTCCTGCACGTACCCCTGTGAATGCTACGAACTGGATGATATTGTGCAGCTGTCCGGTGGTATATTTCAGGAGCAACCTGATCTCTCTTTCCTTGAATACCTGTATCTCTTTTCTGATTACCTTTGGTGCCCTTACGACACTTAGAGGATTACTGGACATCAGTTCATCATAGACTGCGTATTTAAAAATGATATTGAGCGTACCTCTATAGTTGATTACGGTCTTGGGTGCCATATTGAAATTGTTCTGCCACCTTAGGATGTGGCTGGCTTTAATATCACCCAATGCCATAGAACCAAACGTTCTGCAAAGCTTTCTGAACCTGGACAGCTCTTCTCTTTGAGAGAACAGGTTACGGTAGTTCTTTGTGTTCTCAAGGATATGTTTCCCGTAGGTTCTAAAATTCTCCTCTGTGGCAGTAGGCATATCAAACCGTTCTTCATACAAATCCATGAAAGCGGTTTTTATCTGGCAAGTGTATTTGAGTATATTCCAGATCGTTGCTCTTTTCTTGGTAGAGAACCTATGCCGTTTGCCTTCGATCATGCCATCGAGTATGAGCATACCGTATGGATTGACAATGAGCTTCACTTTAATGTCTGATCCGTCATCTACTGGTTCTGACTTGATATAGCGTTTGAAAGCACACAGTTGTGTTGCTAAGCCTATCATCCATTTTGACTTTTCTGTGTTTGGGAAGTATTTCATCTTCTATCCTTTTTTAGGATAGTAAAACAGTGATACATTGCACAATGGCTAACAAAGAGTCCTGTGGCAATCTAAAGAAGCACTGATAAAATGCAAAATATATTGACAATATGTATCTTTTTTGATACACTTATGCATGAAAAAAATCAGTGCGCTCTTTTATGAAAACTCAAACGGCAAGAAACCTGTACGTGAATGGCTCTATTCTTTGGATGAAGAGGATAGGAAGGTCATAGGCAAGAATATCAAAACCGTGGAATACGGATGGCCTATAGGGATGCCGGTATGCAGAAAACTGGAAAGCAAACTCTATGAAGTGAGAAGCGATATCTCCAATAAAAGAATTGCAAGGGTTATTTTCACCGTGATAGATGAGTATATGATACTACTTCACGGATTTATCAAAAAGACGCAAAAGACACCTAAGCAGGACATTGATCTTGCATTGAAAAGAAAAAAGGATATTCAATGAAACTAACAAAAAATATGAAAAGTGATTTTGATGAGTTTTTAAAAGAAGAAGGTATCTATGAAGAAGTCAATGACACTGCCATCAAAAGAGTCATTGCCTATCAGATAGAACAGGAGATGAAAGCACAAAAGATCACTAAAACCAAAATGGCAGAGCTTATGCATACAAGCCGTGCAGTTGTGAACAGACTTTTAAATCCAGATAACGAATCATTGACTTTAAGTACTTTGGAATCTGCCACTACGGCATTAGGGAAAAGACTGAGCATTACGATCGTATAGACTTACACACCACAAACACTAGAAGAGTCCGGCAACTCATTACAGTTTCCATACTCTTCAACCAAAGCATCATTCAAATACACATCCACACTCTTATCAGAACTAAATTTCACTCTAAGTTTAGAATTATCACCCTGTACTTCTATATCTCCTGCTGTTGGACAGTCAGTATCGCTTAACTGCATTACTTCATTGGTTTTTACTGTTACCCAGTTACCTAGACAAGCTGTTTTAATGGAACCGTCTATTGAGATATTCACCTTGTTATCTACACGACTAAGTGTATAGCTGTAATTATCAAATGCCACGCTTTGTCCATCGATTGTTGCTTCACCTGTAGCAGTGTAACTGATAGTATCTGATGAGATCGTGTAAGTGGTCGCAGGAGTAGTGTAGTCTATTCCTTCGCTGATGATGCTGTACTCACTCATAGCATAAGTAATAACGCCTGTTGATTCGTTGTAGGACATTTTTACTTGACCGTTGATCGTAGTGTTTGCTTCCTGACAGTTATCATAGGTGATAGTAGAGATACCATCAGCATAGCCTGAACTGATACTTCCGCCTTCACTGCAGCTGTATGACTCACCTGCTGAAATTGACTTGAGTGGTTCTTGTGGTGATACTGCTTTGAATAGTGGTGCAGAGACCTTTGCTAATCCGCCTGCATCTGTTGAGATAGATGGTAGTTGTGGTGTGGTGATGTCTATCGAGTCAAAGAGTATAGCAGTAGCTTGTTTCTGGTTGCTATTGTCAATTGTTGCCAAAGAAAGGTTATTACTTTCACTTACTGTACTAGTACTTCCTCCTCCGCAAGCTGTGAGAATGAGGGATGTGCCTAGCGCTGTGATTAGGGTTAGAGGCTTACTTTGTTTCATTTTTCTTTTTCCTTGTTGTTTTTTGTTGGTTTCAACTTTATATGGGTTATACTTAGGAACAGATGGGACCAATTAAAAATTAATTTTCTCTATTCCTCTTACTTTTTATTTAACTCTATAGATTTATTCATTGCTTTTTTAAAAGCTTCATATAGTTCTGTATCAGAAGCATCTATCGGTACTATATAGCTTGGACCACTATAATACTCACCATCTTTATCAAGTTTCGTTGAACAAATATCATAATTGATACCATCATTAGTAAAAACACTCACAAGACTAGCATCGCTTTTAAAATTTTTATCTTTATTCAGTGGAAAAACTGTATTTTTGCAAATAGTATCACATTCTTTCTGCGTTAAATTCGATCTAGAAAAACTCATTGTTTCTTTAAATACTTCTGAAAATCGTTTGGCACTATCAAGCTGCTGTACTTTATGAGACAATACAGGAGCATGTGGTTGCATGTTGTAACTATTTCGCACTTCAGAATAAGGAACAAAATAAAAAGTCTCATTTTTGTATTGATATATATCAATGAATCTTCTATCTATGATTTCTGTAAGATCTGTATATGTTTCTGGATCAGATACTTTTAATATTTCCATATATTCTTCATCATTTATTAAACTATCTATGAATTTAGTATAGCTATCAGAAATTTTGATAAAGGTATCATCAATGTCATCATGATTCCAAAAATAAATACTCCCCCTAAAAGGCTCAGATAGCTTTATAACTACTTGATTTCCCCCATCATCACTCATAATGGCTAAATAATCCTTTTTAAAGTTAAAGCCATTTTCATAAGCGTCTTCGTTATATATTTCATAAGAATTTTCCAATGA
This sequence comes from Sulfurovum sp. TSL1, assembly GCF_019972135.1. Taxonomy (NCBI): domain Bacteria; kingdom Pseudomonadati; phylum Campylobacterota; class Epsilonproteobacteria; order Campylobacterales; family Sulfurovaceae; genus Sulfurovum; species Sulfurovum sp. TSL1. Next base: position 757,626 of record NZ_BPFI01000001.1, read on the forward strand.
AGCCCACTTTGGCTCATCAATAAGTCCATTAATTTCGTGAATATGTATATAGTCTATTTCATGCAGAGTACTATAAAAATTTTTATTCTCAAACTCACAACCATTATATTTAATAAGATATTCTCTATAGTCTTTAGGTAATTTCGTGCCTATTTTTCTTTCGAAACGTTCAAGCTTATCCATATCTATCTCACCATGTGGATTTGGTTTAATAATTTTATTTTTCATCTGATCATCTTTCTTTTAGATTCATTGTACTTACTTCTGGAGCCTCTAAGTTTGATGTAAATGGGGCACTTATTATACCAGTAACAACATCTCCTACAAAATTTCCCCAATCTTCTGCAGTTGCATTCTTAATTCCATTATATACATCTGCACTAGCAGTACTAACCCCGGCAGCTAGTGCTCCTGCTATCTTTCCAATTGACTTACCACCTGTATGTCCTGTTAAATCATGTGCAGCTGATTCAACTAACTGCATTCTTCCCTCATCTTGATGATGATGCCACTTATACCCTTTGGGTGTTTCTTTGAAGCCAGCTTTTTTGTTTGCATGCTTAGTGTAGTTACTTTTTTGTGAATTTGCCAAACCAATATTTATATCATTTTTTTGTCCCGGTTTTGTTTTGTAAAGATAGTTAGAAAAATCAGCAAAACCGTCTTTATCAAATGGAACCCCCGATTTATCATGAGTTTTCCCTGCCAAGGCCTTGTTTCTAGGTATTGTATGTTTCAATGCATGTTGATAAGCATCCATACCTTTTTCAAAAGATTTTGAAGCTTTTTCTGCTACTTTTTTCCATGATAATCCGTCCGGATCAATGAGGTTGACTGGATTATTTCTTGTATACGTATACAATTCTAAATTCTTCGGATTAAACACCCCATTGTTAGTCTGTCCAGACATATACTCATCTAGTATCGGATCAGGATTCTGCCACACAGAGGTGCGAGGGTCATAATATCTCGCTCCATACTCACTTAATCTTATATCATACGAGGATGCAAGTGGTTGTATATTTGCTTGCGAAACTGTAATAAAGGTAAGGAGAAGTAAAAGAAATTTTGTAAAGAATCTCATGCCTTTTTCCTTCTCTTTTTATAATTTTTATTTAATTTTTGTACAAGCCCAACTTATGTCATTGCTTTCAATTAAGTCTTTAAATGTATCATAGATTATTTTTTCAGTAATTATGTCTACAATAATCATGTCACTTGCACAAAAATATATACCATTAGCAGATTCACCCGATTTTTTATCTTTTTGCATTATATTTTTAATATTTTCTAACGTAAAAAAGGTTGCTGTGTAAACTTCGCCATTCTCTAAAATTAACTCTGCATCGATATTGCCATTAACTTTATCTATATGATCAATGCTACCTATAATATTTATTTCAAAATTCATAGTTCTACTTTCCAAATGTATTTAGTACTTCTTTAATAACTTTTGATTGGTTTGCTTTATTAGATTTGCCCAATATTTCAATACCCTGTTTTGTTTCTTTAAAATATACTCTAGCTCCATCTCTTGCTCTAGCCTCCGATAAACCTCTACCAATAGGCTTTGTACCTATTCCAGGGTTTTTGTTGCCTCTTGATAATTCCTTCACTAACTTATTAATACTACCTTGATGTGATTTCCCAGCAGCTTCTGCCTCCTTAACAAGCTTTGGATTTTCTTTAATCCTTGAAGTTATTTGTATCTTTGATTCTTGCTTATCCCTATCATTATTTTCATCATCACCACCATTACCTGGAGACATAGGTGTACCCAGAGAAATATCATTTGAAGAAGGGGCAGCCGTTGTGTGATTATCATTTGTATCCCCATTTGCATCTAATCCAGTCTCTGAAGTACCAGACATATTGTATTTTATATCATTAATTAAAGACTGTGTAGAATTTCTTACTGGCTCGCTTGTCGCAACTGCTCCTCCAGTAATACCTAATAATGCTAGACCTTCTGGTGAGCCAAAAAGGAATATTAATACGCCCGGGTTATTCCCATCTGGATCTACCAAGTTCACTGGATTGTTATAGGTATAAGTAAACAACCCTAAATTTTTAGGATTAAACACCCCGCCGTTTGTTTGCCCATTCATATACTCACCAATGATCGGATCTGGAGATTGCCACACAGAGGTGCGAGGGTCATAATACCTAGCACCGTAATAATACAATCCTGTAACTTCATCCAGCTCTTTGCCTGTAAACCTGTACGGTGTTACCTGAGTATTTGAGTGTTCATGAGCAAATGTTTCACCAAACGGAAAGTACTCTAAGTGTTCATACACTTCACCCTTCTCATCTGTCACAAAGCTTGAACTTCCTAAATGGTCAGGATGATAGAAGTACTGCTCTTTTTCATAAATGATCTTAGCCGGTTTATCCTTACCGCCTTTTCCATGTACAGTCTGAGACTCCTGCTTTGTAAGCTTCGTAGCAACTCTTTGGCTTCCTGCAAAGAAGTGCTTACTAGCCACTTCACCTTCACGTATCACAAAGTAAGGATTCACATAGAAGGTTTCACCTTGAGCACTTCGCTTGAGTGTTCTCTCTCCACCTGCATCATAGACATAGTAGCTGGTATGACCGTTATCGCTGACAGTAGTGATACGGTTCTCTTCATCCCATTCGATCACCCTATTGTTAGCATTTTGAGTATTTTCCCAACCCGTTTGATTACCATTTAGATCATAGGTGAATGTACGGTTACCGATCTTGGTAGGAGCATGCGGCTGTTTTTCTGTATGCTCATAAGTCCAGTCATAGGTAGTCTTTTGCTGCTCTATCCACTTGTCACCCTCATACGGCAATTTCTCATGAAGCTGTGTCTTGGACTTGATATTTCCGATCGTATCGTAACCCATCTCCAGGTTGTAACGGTACTGATGTCCTTGTCTTGCCGTCCATGATCCTTGTGCAGATGTCAACTGGTAAAGGTTATCATAGTTATAGCTCTGACTAGCCTCCCCACCAAAGAGCGAAGACCCTACAGGAACGGCAGCAGCATTAGCTACACCAAGGATGTTTTGCATATTGTCATAGCTGTAGCTGTTATCCATGAAGATCCGGTTTGCATCAGTTGCAATAATATTGCTCAGTCTTCTTCTCTCTTCTTCATAGCTGTATGTTGCTGTCGTATCGTTGGCATATTTTGTAAATACACGCTGACCGAACTTATCATATGTCATAGTCTTGAGGTAGTCATAAGTAAAGTCACCTTTAACACCCTGAAGACTACTCAATTTTCCACCACTGTCATAGTTGTGTGTAAGTACCTCTGTATCAGGGTATGTCAACTCTCTTAGACGGTTCCATGTATCATATCTGTACTGCGTCACATATGTCTTAGGCTCTGCACTTGTATAGGTAAAGAGCGTTCTTGTCTCTTTAGTCGTTTCACCCAGTTTACCGTATTCAAAGAGTCTCTCACCGCTTGCATCAATGATCTTCGTGATGCGTCCTGCATTAAGCGTACCAGGATTATTGCCGTATGTATAGGTAACATTATGATGCGTGTTATTCGGATAGTTGATATTTGTCAGACGGCTATAGTCATAGACATAACTTATCACTTTGCCTTGGGCTCTTAGGTTATCCGTGATCTTTTGTACGACATTGCCCGCATTATCATAGACGCTTTCTATCCATCCCGTATCAGGGTTGTTGATATGCGTACGGCGTCCTGCGATATCATAGATCGCCTGAGTGAGGTTCTCTTTATCATCTTTGACCTGAAGCAGTTCGTTGACTGCATTATAGATGTAGCTTGTCCAGATATCATCCTGCCCAACAAGTGGATTGTGCTGAAGTACAGAAGTGATACGCTCTCTAACATCTTTGAAGCTCTCAGCCATATAGCCGTTGGCATCTGTACTGAGTGTATGGAAACGTGTAACACCATCTCTGTCGGATCCAAAGCCGTAAGCATTGCTTAGTGTTGCTCCATCAGGCAGTGTGGTGAGCACTTTACGATCCAGAACATCGTAAGTAGTACGTGTTGGAGCGATGCCATCTACAGCTGTATTGAATACGCCTGCATTTCCGATTGATTCACTCACAGGATAATAGGTAGAAATAGTTCTTCCAAAACTATCAAATTTTACATGCCCTGAAACGCTCATACCATCCAGTGCGATACCGTCTTTATCATCATCAATCGCTGCATCTTTCTTGGTCTGAATGACTCTCATGAGACCATCAATAAAGGTTGCTGTATCAATAGTGTCGGTTTTCCCCTCATCATAATGCTGAGTAAGCGCATATGGTGTAGATGCATCAGGGAAGTAGCCGTGTGTGATCGTAGCTATACCCATACCTGCTTCAAGCGGTCCGGTGATCGTTTCGATTCTCCCTTTATCATCCAATGTCGTAATGATAGGCTGATTATTGATATCAGTCTGACTTGTTTGCGTACCAAATCTATAGTCATAGCCTGCCGTAGCCGTATACCCAAAGCTGTCACTCATAGATGTAGTATAAGTATGCACTACATCATCAAGTGTGTAACTTAGTGCATAACGTTGCCCCTTATGGTTTGGAGGATAGGTGATGCCAATAAGGTTACCGTACTGGTCGTAGTCCATATCAGAGATCAATGTCGTAGATCCTGTATTTACACGCACCTGTGTGACTGCACCGTAATCATCAATAGTCGCTTCTCTGTCTCTAAGAAGATTGCCTGCATCATCATAGATCTTGATAGTTGTCGGCACAGAAACAATATATTTTGCAAGATCCTGTGAATAGGTTACCGTTGCTGCCCAGTCATCAGTAGCGTCGCTGAACTCACCATAGTCATACTGGCTAATCACATTACCGTATTGGTCATACACGTATTCAACTGCTGTTTTCTGTCCAGCTTGATCGCTACCTTCATAATAGAGTGTCTGTGCCTGAACAAGCTGTGAGAATGTGATATGGTCGTCCTCTTTTTTCTGCTCATCTGTGAGGACATCGTCTGTGAAGATATTGATCGTATCATAAGCATTATGCTTCTCTACATAAAGCTTGTCTGCACCGTCTACCACTTTGGTGTAATCAAGCAATCCTTTTTCATAGTAGTTGTCATTGATGTAGTGGCTGACGTTCTTTCTATAAATTACATCACCGTTAGCCGTATCTATATCCGAGCTTGTTACCCACGCAAAACCGTAGAACTCACGCTCATGACGGTCGTAGTATCCATCAGCATATTCAAACTTCTGCTTCATCGTATCCGCACCGTCACCTACATGACCGTCAAATACTTCTACTTCACCTAGTACCCATTTGTGGTGAGGGTTTTCATAAGTGTTACCGCTTCTGTCATAATCGATCGTGATCTTCCCACCAAGCGGCCTGTTCACTGCTTTAAGAAGATTTGTTTTTCCGATTGTTGAGCTACTTACCCCAAGTTGGTCCACATTTGAAGACTGGAGGAAATCAAGGTATCCGTCACCATTGATATCCGTAAGTGTAGCTTCATCATGGCTGCTTCCTTGTCCGACAGAACCACCTGGGTTAAAACAGAGTTTGGCAACAACAACCGGTGGTACCAATGGAATACAATAAGTAAATGTCGCACTTGCATCCCCACTTTGACTTTCGCTCTCATAAAGTTCATTTGCACCATTCCAAACAACCTCAGATGTGAATCCATTACCGGTATTTAGTTTTGCTCTAATTTCACCACCAGAAACATACGTTTCATCGATCAATCCATCAGAGTTCAGGTCTGTAAGCGTATGCGTTTGTGAATTCTTCGAAGTAGCTATCGCTACACCTGCACCAATACTATAATTCCCTATATTGATACCGACTCCACCACCTTTAGACTCACTCTTTGTTTTATGAAGTTTTCCAAAGTCCCAGTCCTCAAGCGGAGTAAAGCTATATCCAAGGTTCAATGCAGCACGACCGTCTTTATAGAGACGATCAGGCAGTCCATCACCGTTAATATCCCTAAGATTATAATGCTGTTCATCGTTCGATTCACCTGTATTGCCTGAAATACCTGCATTTGGATCCTGTGTACTTACTGCCCAAATGTTGTTTTTACCACCGGTATCTATTTTACCTGTAGCGAATGTACCACCCAGCGTAAATGCTGTTGACTCCGTCTCATTATAGCTAGGGACACCATTGCTGTTAGCCACAGGCATAGCCTCCAGTCCACCTCTCATCGTTGTATACTGAACTTGATTGCTACCGATGATATCCGGATACCTGTCTCCGTTCATATCACTAAATTGAGTAAGTGTTTGGCTCTCTTGTTCATTTTTAGATGCACTACCACTGATACCGCCAAAACCACCGCCAAGCGACACACTATCACCTTTGGTCTTTACAACTTGGTTGATACCACGAATTGGAACAGTACCTCCTGATGACGGTATAAAATTCTCTTCAACTAAATATTTCAATCCAAATCTTGAAGAACTAGTCACCGTACTGTTTATCATCGTTGAAGGATCCATACCTTGCCAAATACCAACATCGGCTCTTGGAATCATTGGTACCAGGATAGACTTTGCCGGATCATAACCCTGACTATCTAAAGCATTTTTTAGAGAAACTTCATCAGTTGCTGCACCAATTACACTACTATCTGTTGTTTGCATTAAAGCGGTATCAAATTTTAATTCCGACTCAATAATCGGATGATCTGCCCGACTCTCATTACCATTATAAACAAACTGCCCCCAGTTTCTATACATTGGACCAAACTTTATCTCATTGTTTATACTATAAAGACCAGCTTGTCTATGTGTAATCACACCATCTTGCTCTACTTGGACCTCTGTATGTCCTATAAGTAAAGTAGCCAAATTTGGATTGCCTGTATGGTATTCAAGATAAAGCCCTTCATTTTGTGAAGGCGTTAAAGTAAATGAAGTTGCCGGCGTAACAAGTATCCCATTTACATAACGTAAAGTCTGTTTTGCGAGGAGTGTGCCTTCCTTCTTGACAGAGAAAGTAACATTACCATTTGCTGTAGGTATATTCTGCAGTTGTGGTGTAATCAGTACTGAAGATGATGAAGTAGGCACCCATAAAGGTGTCTTATTATATATCTTGCTATATGGATTTAACATTGCAGTTGATTGAATAACAAGCTGATAATTTCCTTCTGCATCAACTACACTGATTGCTGGGTCACTTGCTTGAGTATATGTAACTGTAGGTTTCCAACTAATCTTTGCCCAATCCACATTGGTGTCTGCATAAACTTCAAAGCGGTAACTTTGCCCTTGGCTTACACTTTGGGTAAGATTAATATTTTTACTTACTGCCCCATTTCCTGTATTTTCCTGCCAGATGACTGTTGAATTGCCTGCTGTATCAACTTTAAGTAAACGCAATATTACATCATCACTCGTTGCAGATTTACCAAAAGTACTTGCTATCGATACTGTACCATTAATTGGCATTGCAATATCATAGCCTGAAAGTACAAAGTCTTGGCTAATATCAAAACTATAATGAGGTAGATGGTTGGCATCTGTACTTTGGATCTTATCGGTATAAACAATCTTCGGTGACCATGCTACAGTATCGTACATTCCGTCAAATACCGATTGAACACGGAAGTAAATACGATCGCCTTTAACTACAGATATGGCATTTACACCCTGTGGTGTCTTGATTGTATAATCTTCAGCAGTGATCCTCGTGTTCCATAGCTCTACCCCTTTATGCTGAATAGCTACACGTACACCGTCTGCCGTAGCATAAGAAGCTCTTTCATCACTTGCATCTTCCACTAAATGTACAGGGGCCGTGATAGAGACCGTACCAGACTCCGGAGCTTCCCATACTCTTACTGTATCATGCAATGGATTTTCTATCTCAAGTTGTGCAAGTTGGGCCGGGGTTTGTGGTTCTATCCATCCTCCTGCACTTAATTGTCCGCTCTCATCAATAGGGTTAGGAGTATCACTGCTTGAAGTGGTGAACGTCGGGACTCCAACTACATTGAGTTTATTAAAGTAGACAACCCCTCTAGATACAATATCGATAAGTCCATCACCATTCACATCAGAGAAATAAATGTCTGTGACCGTGGTGCTACTGCTTTTGTTGTATCCTGCAAAGATGCCAAAGTGCGCTTCTGCCCCTCTGTTGGATGCACTGGTTCTACTGTGGTGGAATGCATTGACACCAGAAATCGACTTTACTGGTGCGAAGCTCTCTATTCCTTCTTTCGTAAGATTCTTTCTATACCCAAGTGCTCCACCGCTAATAACAACCTGGTCAGGCAATGCATCACCATCGATATCTACCATTGCAAGTGTTCCATCACTCTCTGATTCACTAGAGCCTACTTTGCCGCCTACAGAAACCTCTTTAGTCGAAAAGCTTACAGGCGCACCATATGTTATAGACATATGTACCGTACTATTTTCTGTTTTTGCTCCACTGAGCGCAGATACATCATCAGGCAGGCTTGAAGAGATAATACTCTTTTGAGAAGATGCTGATGTAGTTTGAGGCAGAACATTTTGAGAAGGAGTTGCTGTAGATGATGTGAGTGCACTTGATGAAGTTGACTGCCCAGTAGCCTTTTGCTCTGTGCTTTCTGTATCGGACGTAGTACCCGATGTATCTTCTTGTAGGGATGCTGCCAATGCCGATGCTAAAGCAGTATTTGCTGCCTGAAGCTGATCTATTTGCACTTCATCCGTACTCTCTTTACCTGATGCATCATAGTAGAACTCTTCCCAGCCACGATAATATGTTTCATCCATGTTTTTAGGAGTATCAAAAAGTCCTAGTGTATCGACCGAAACAACTGCCCCGTTTGACGTAACCTTCGGAGTCCATAGTGCTACTTGTGCATCAGAGAAATTTCCTGAATAGTGATACTCAAAGTAAATTCTCTCTCCCTGCTTGACTTCAAGCGTTAACCGGTCATGTGCATCGACTACACCTTCACTGATCGTAATATTTTGCTGTGCAAGGAGTTTTCCGTCAGATTTGACCGTGAAGTGTACAACTCCTGTATCACTAAAGGCATCCGGTATATTTGCTTCAATACCCAGTGTCGTATCAGAAGGTGCTTCCCATCCAAAACTGTTTTTAACCGCATGCTGTACGGTATAAAGCGCAGCCATTTCACCCTCATAGGATGCTTTATCGATCTGTCCGAGAACAACACGGTCCACGAAGCTTTTCTCTATTTTATTGTACGTAACACTCGGGTCCCATTTGATCGATTTGAAATCAACGTTACTTTTTGTCTGAACCAACGCAAGGAATCTATCGTTTGCATCTACTTCAATAGACGATAGATCCGGTTTAAAAGAGGCTGTCTGATCTGCACCGTATGTTTGCTCCCAAACCACACTGTTTTTACCTTCTCCATCGAATTTGATAAGTGAGAAAATAACGTCATCCGTAGTGGCGGGCTTTGTGATCTCACCTGAAACATTCAGACTGCCTTTGGAAGGTACCTCCAAGGCAATTCCCTCCGGTAAAGAGTCCAGGCTTGCATTGTAGCTGTACAACGGGAGCCTGTTAGCATCTTTAATCCCTTTTGGCTTATCTGTATAGGTAACGGATGGATTCCAAGAGACGATATCATAAGCACTGTCCTGAAGCGTCTGTATTCTAAAGAGAATTTTATCCCCTTCATTGACGGTAATATTTTCTGTACCTGAAGGAGTTTTTACACTGTAGTCATTTTCTTCTATAAGAGCGCTCCACACTTCTCCCTCTTCATGTTGGATCGCAACACGTACACCATCCGAAGTTTCATACGCAGCCCTAGCTTCACTGGCATCTTCTAATAGTGCAACCGGTGCGTTAATGTTAATGACACCGTCAAACGGTGCTCTCCATACACGTACATGATCAAGCGTACCATCTGTACTGGCAGGATAGATAATCTCAGCCACTCCTTCAGTAGCCGTCTGTGCCAATATGGATGAAGTGTCCTCTTGAGAAACCACTACCTGATCACGTTCAAATCCGTTATTCTCTTTACTTTGATGGAAAAGAGAATCGCCGTGGGTAAGGATGCCCTCAATATCAAGCTGCACACGTGAAGTTTCATTTGCATGATTTATCGCATTCATCAAACCATTGATATTGACATTGACTGCATCAATCAGATCATTCTCAGGTGGTGTGATCACAGGAGTCGGTACTGTAGTGCCTCCCGGAGGAATAGTAGGTGTATCCGGTACGGATGTAGAATCTTCATCTTCAGGCGGTGTTGCTTCACCAATCCAGTACTTCGGTGCTTCATAAGCAATATACTTACCGTTAGCATCCCTCACTTCATCAAAGTACTCGAAGTTATGTGTATTAAAGTGTTCTCCTGCTGCATCAAACTGCTTGATCTGTGAAAGCAGTGTCTTTTCAAAGGCACCTTTGGTGTAAACAAACTCATATGAACGGAATGCAGTGCCCTGGAACTTTACCTGTATTTTTCTAAGAAGATCAGCTGTTACACGCTTGAATCCAAGCCTTGCATCGATTGAAACATCGCTTCTTCTATCTTCCTGCAAATCTCTGTCACGGATAAATGTCACATCATATGCACCGCTGTCACCGTTAAATCCAGTGTAGTTGATATTACTCACATAGAGCTGGTATCCAGGTACCGTTCCTTCATCTTTACGTACTCCGGTATCTTGCACTTTAGTATAGCTGTATGTGATCGTATTCCCGTAAACATCAATTGATTGTGTCAGTGCCCAGTGTGAGATATCGCCATCTGCGTTGGTAAGCACAGCATCATTATCCACACCTGTACCGTTACCACCATAATAACTTTTTGTACCGTTCTTAGCTGTCACTTCCCACCAGTAATTACTTGGTTTATCACCGTGTCTGATGATCTTATTAAATGACCCTTCTACCCTTGGATGAAATACTTTTTCAGCTGTTCTTGGTATCGGAGCACTCCTATGTGCCATAGGACTAAGCTGCTGTCCACCTATCGTATAGGTTTCCGTCTCATCTTTACTGTTATATCTTGGCACACCCCAGCGTGTATCAATTCCGATACTTGGCGTAGAGAGGTTCCATCCAAGTCCCATCCATGAATTCGAAGCACCCGAACTGTAACTTACGCCAAGCTGCGGCGCCATCCCCTGTCTTCCTGCAGGGATCTCAATAGGATAAGAGAGTTGTGCATCACCCATACTAGAAGCTTTAGGCGCTTCTATTAGATTGATCTTTGCACCAGGATTGGCTACTTTAAGATCTTTGATCTGTGTCGCGCCGTAGGCTTTTGCCTGTGGTGCATCGGGTGTTTGTATAACGGCATTGATCATATCTGTGAAGTGATCTGTTTTAGAGGTGATCACACCTGCTGCACTTGCTACTTTTGGAAGCGGCATCCAACGTCCTGCCTCTTCATCGAAGAAGTAAGTCTTGACATCTTTGGCGCTTGTTCCTTTAGGAAGTTTACTCTCATCGTATGCGATTTCAAGATTGTTCTCTTTATCAAACTTGATACCGTGAGGCAAGAAACGATATCCCTCTGCATCTCCTTTAGTAACGTTAACCATACCCTGGTCAAGTTCTGGAAGATCACGTGTATTAAGGCTCAAGACCTTGATGTCTTTTTTTGTCTGTAGTGCTTCTCTTTTAATATTGAGCTTTGCTGTTTTGAACGCTACTTCTGCTCCCGTTTCAGCGGCTACTATATATGTTTTACCTCTGCTATCAGCATTTTTATCATTGAGAAGCTTGACTGCGTTTGTACTAAGCTGTACGGTTTTGCTTTTAGGTTCATACAAAGCAAAGTTTGTATTGATAGAAAGGGTTTTGGTAAGGGTTTTTCCATTTGAAAACTTAGCGACTACCTTTACATCTTTTGTGCTGTCTGCTTTCACCAGTGTTTCAAATGAACCTAAAGTACTTTTAACCTCTTTTCCGTCTACCGTGATCTTAGGTGATTCATTTTTATCTGATGTGACAAAACCTCTTACATACGCATAGTCACCATAGTAAAGCCCTGTTTGCGGTTGGAATGCTACAAGTTCAGGAGAAGTATCTTTTGATTGAATGTTGTCATTGAGTGTTAAAGAGAGTTTAATGTTTTTGATCTGATATGGTATAGGCAGGTCACCTTTCTCATGAGGAATGAACCGGATCTTGTTGGTACCGGCTTTAAGCCATTGAGGGTTGATCTCTTCAGTTACCTCTGTGCTCTTAGCCTGTTTTAGTGTAGGTGCGCTTGCCTGTACCAGTAATCCTCCCTGTGCCAATTCGTCATTGATCGCACGGATAACACTTGCTCCTCCGGTGACACCTGAAACTTCATAGCTCAATACGGCTTTTTCTATCTGTTCTGGCTGATATGCGATATCCATGGAGAAGGTACCGTTTTTTCTTAGATTTGCATCTGTACTAAGTACGGCCGTTTGCTCTTTTGCTTGATAGACTCTTTGGCTATCAAGCTGCACTCCGGCATCTGGGGTAAGAACAGTTTTTACAACGGTGTTAAGTTTAGTTCCTTCCTCAGTTTCAAATCTAATTTCTGCCAAACCTTTTGGTAAACTTTTTAAAGGGTTCAATGTCAATCTAATAGCATCAGTATCAACTATCTGTTTGAATGCAAAAGTATTCCAATCATTATCAAGGTTTGCTAATGATTGCGTATTCCATGAAGTTGCTGTTTCCCATAAACCATTGACTTTATATTCAACTGCAACCTGATAGTCACTTGATCCAAAGACGCTCATGCTTTTTAAAGAAACATCTTTAGAGAAAACTCTCTCAATTAAAACACTTTCTTGTAATGTATATAAAGTGTCTGTATCTTGATCGAATAACGAGGCATCTTCTTGCCCGTTCATATGGTACGATTTTATAAAGGCCTGTTCATTTAGATATTGTATATGTGTACTAGTATGTGTCGCTGCTTCTACAAAGCTAACTGTACTGGAAAATAAAAACAATGATGCGATCATAGGTGAAATAACAGGAGAGAGCTTTTTCATAAATTTGAACATTCTAAACCTTTATAATAATTACGTAACTATTTTTCTTTTAAGGTTTCTATACAAACTAAAATATGATTTACAGAGGTATGCTTATCGAAATTTTTTTATCCATAACTTTATCTGTGTTCAAAAAAAGTTTAAATAAAAAATAAGGAGTAAAGGATAAGTGCCTCACATCTTGTATTTTAGTTTTATAGTAAGGCAATCCGGCGGTCTAACGAGAGATCCGTGACTTTCCGTCCTTACTTCGCAGTAAGTTTGGCATATCCTTAAGAAGGCAAATAGTAACAAATTTAATATTAAATTAAGGTTGTATCTTAATAAATTCTTATATTTTTTTTCTTTTTATATGTCATACAATATATAAGTTTAAGTATACTGAAAGGATTTGTTCCCTCACTACTCAAACAATATCTGAGTTCTAGTTAAATTGGGGAATTTTGGCAGAGTTAAATAACTGGATAGTCTGAAAATACGTAATTTAGGGGCCTTTGGTGGCGGACAGTGAGGGATTCGAACCCTCGGTACCCTTACGAATACGCATCCTTAGCAGGGATGTGGTTTCAGCCAACTCACCCAACTGTCCTTGTGTTTTTGTGGATGAGATTATAATTAGATTGGGTTAAATAGAAGCTTAAAATAATCTCAATTGTTTTTAATTTTACTTTTTTTCACTTTGATCAATTATATTTTAGGAAAATCACAAAAAAACTGATTATCATTACATCTAAAGATTTATACAACAAGGTTCGAAATGTTAAAAAAACTTACGCCTCTTATCGTACTGGGAATGTTTGCTTTAGGTGCATATCTTATGATGAAAGGTATGGACAATGCTGTCCATATGACCCAATCAAAAAAAGAGATCAAAAAGTAGAAATGACTTTGAGGATCTCTTCTACTTTACTTTGCGGGTCACTGTCTTTATAGATAGGTCTTCCTACAACAGGGTAGTCTACTCCTTCTTCATTTGCAAGATCCAGCGTCGCCACACGCTGCTGATCTCCGGCATCTTCACCGAAAGGCCTGATGCCAGGACAGAGCGTCAGGAATTTCTCTGACGTAGCATTTTTAATGGCCCTGCTCTCAAAGGTAGAACATACCACACCGTCCAAACCGTTTTCATAACTCATTTTTGCGAACTGCTCCGCTTTTTCGTCTATGCTTTTTTCGTAGATGCTCTGGAAGTTCGCTTCATCAAATGAGGTCAGTGCGGTCACAGCCAGTACCAATGGACGGTTTTCATAAGATGCCAGTCTCTCCATCACTGTTTTCATAGCGACAGCCCCTGCCGAGGCATGGATGTTGAACATGTTGACGCCGAGTTTGGCGATCTCTTCTGCTGCATCTGCCATAGTGTTGGGGATATCGTAAAGTTTGAGGTCTAAAAATATCTTGAAATCAGGATTGATCGCTTTGAGTGCTTCTATAAAAGGTTTCCCGTCACGGATGTAGGCACGAAATCCTACTTTCATCCAAACATTGTACGATTTGAGTGACTCAGCTAGGGCCAAATTCTCTTCAGCTGACGGCAGATCAAGTGCTACGCATAGTTCCATGGTTTAAACCTCTTATCTTTTAGTGGTATAATAATATCAAAATTTTAATATATAAGGACTAAACACACATGTTTGGAAGAGAAACAAAAAGATACGATATCGTTCAATCTGTAATGGATACATACAACTACGCTAAATTCACCACTTCTAAAGGGGTGATCTGGGCTAAGCTTTTTAAAGATGATGCACCTAACACGGTTGCGAACTTCGCTCACCTTGCAGAAACCGGATTCTATAACGGTCTGAAATTTCACAGAGTGATCCCTGGGTTTATGGCACAGGGTGGTTGTCCGTATTCTAAAGACAATCCGGCTATGGCTGGTACAGGTGGACCAGGATGGCAGATCGACTGTGAAACGGATACAAGTACGCATCCACACAGAAGAGGGACACTCTCTATGGCACACGCAGGACCGAACACAGGTGGAAGCCAATTCTTCATCACTTTTGTAGCAACGCCACACCTTGACGGTGTTCACACAGTATTTGGTGCGATCGACGAAGACGATACGGAAAGTTTCATGGTGCTGGACCAGATCCAACAAAATGATGACATCATCAGTATTGAAGTGGTTGAATCAAGAGATTAATGAATTGTTTATCATCCCTGGACCTTCATCCGGGGATAACCTAAAAGGAACTGTATGTACGGATATTATAGAGTTGCATCGGCTGTGAACAAGACCATCGTAGGGAACCCTGCAAAAAATGCCGAAGAGATCATCAAACTTATCCAAGATGCACACGCCAAAGAGGTTAGTGTCGTTGTATTTCCGGAGCTGACGCTTACAGGATACACTGCCAGTGACCTCCTTCTCAATCAAACACTCATCGCTTCACAAAATGAGAAGCTCTCGTATCTACTGCAACATACGGAAGCGTTCAATACCATTGCGATCATCGGTATGGCGCTGCTTGAAGCGGACAGGCTCTACAACTGTGCGGCAGTGCTTCAAAGCGGGAAGATCCTGGGGATCATACCTAAAAGCTATCTGCCGAACAAAAAAGAGTTCTATGAGAAACGTCAATTTGTCTCTGGACGGGATATCACAAGAACCACTACACAACTTTTAGGAGAGGAGATACCTTTCGGGGTGGACCTGCTTTTCAGTGATGCCAAAGAGATGACTTTCGGAGTGGAGATCTGTGAAGACCTTTGGGCTGTGACACCTCCTAGCAACCATATGGCAAGCAATGGTGCCAACCTGCTTTTTAACCTTTCGGCAAGTAACGAACTCATAGGCAAAGCCGAATATCGCGAAGAGCTGGTGCGGACACAGAGCGGTCGCTGTATAGCCGCTTATGTCTACAGTTCTGCCGGTGTGGGTGAATCCACCACCGATACCGTGTTTGGAGGGCATGCGATCATCTCCGAATATGGGTCTACTCTGGTCCAGAATGAGCGTTTCAGTCTGAAGAACACCCTGATCACAGCAGACGTGGACCTGGAGCGTCTAAGATGGCTGAGACTCAATGAATCGAGCTACTCTGACGGCAGACGTAAAAAAACACGAACCATCATCGTGGAAACCCTGCCGGAGATGACTGCGCTTGACCGTGCTATCAACCCTATGCCATTTGTCCCTTCACGTTTTGATGAGAAAAAGCACCGTTGTGACGAGATCGTTCAGATCCAGGCCCATGGACTCATCAAACGTATGAGTCATGCACATATCAAGAAAGCCGTGATAGGTATCTCAGGCGGACTCGACTCTACACTTGCCCTGCTCTCCACACACAGGGCCTATGAGATCATGGGATGGGATGTTGCTGATATCATCGCGGTGACCATGCCTGGATTCGGAACAACGAGCCGTACCAAGTCCAATGCGGTCAAACTTTGTGAAGCCTTAGGTGTGACATTGAAAACCATAGATATCACCGATATTTCTCATAAAGAGTTCGAAGCCATAGAACACGATGTCAATGAACACAGTGTTACCTATGAGAATGTACAGGCACGTGCGAGAACATCGATACTGATGAACATGGCCAACAAAGAAGGCGGGCTTGTCATCGGTACGGGCGACCTGAGTGAGATCGCCCTTGGCTGGTCCACCTACAATGGTGACCACATGAGTATGTATGCCTTAAATTCCGGTATACCCAAAACACTGATCCAGTATGTGATCGAGTATTATAAATCCAATGCATCCATCACGGATATTATCGATGATATCCTGGATACACCCATAAGCCCTGAATTGCTCCCGCACAATGAGGATGAGATCGTACAGGAGACAGAAACGATCGTAGGTCCTTATGAATTGCATGATTTCTTTCTTTACCACTTTATCAAGTACGGTGCCAAACCGACGAAGATACGTTTCCTGGCCGGTTTGGCCTTTGAGGGGAAATATGATGAAGCGACCATTACCAAATGGCTCACACTCTTTTTGAAACGTTTCTTCACCCAGCAGTTCAAACGTTCATGCATACCTGATGGACCCAAAGTAGGTATGATCTCTTTAAGTCCGAGGGCAGATTGGAAGATGGCCAGTGATGCAGATGTTGAGATCTGGCTAGCGGAGTTAGAGAGATGAAATCCAACAACACGATAAAACACTTCATCAACACGATGATCCAGGGGCTCTTCTGGCTTTTACCGATCGTTGCCACCATCATCATCATTTCATGGCTTTATACAAAGATAGAACTTTTACTGGCTGGATTGTTTAGGCTTATTGGTTTCATACCGGAAAAGAATTTATTTTTATGGGAAGTCTTGGCCATATTTGTTTTTTTGATCACACTGTACATACTTGGGCATCTTGCACGGACAAAACTTGCAAACCTCTTTGAATACCTCTTTTCAAAAATACCCGGATACACCACGATCAGAGAGCTTGTAGGTATTTTCAACTCTTCCAAAAAAGGTAAGAACCAGGTCCTGGTCGTAGCCGTCAAAGGGTTTGGAAATGAAGGGTACAACATAGGTCTTATGTATTCACAAAAAGAGAGTATCATCAAGGACCACTACACCATTACCCTCTCTATGTCGCCCATACCCAACGGTGGATTTATGTTTGAAGTCCATAAAGAGAAGATCTATGTCATCGACAATGCCACATTTGACAACAATCTGCAGTACCTCCTCTCTATGGGGGTAAAAAGTTTTGCCGAGATCCTAAGGATTGAACCGAAAAATGTTGACGAGTTCACCCCGCTTTGTGAATGGATCAAAAAGAATGCATCATAGATAGAGAGTTGAGGTATACGCTATAGATCCCAGCCATATTTTTTGTGAAATAGCATCCGTCTAAAAATGCTATAATATCCCTCATTAGCAATTGAGAAGGATCTATCATGGAAAAAGAATTCAAAAAGACCATCACTGAGGTGAAGAGGTCACTCAAAAAACTGGAAAATGATCTGGAAGAAAAAAGTGAGCAGTTGACAGAAGAGGCTCAGGTATTTTGGGGTGATCTGAAAAAATATTTATCCCGTATCGATGAAAAATTGGAAGAGACGTATGATCATTTTGAAGAGCAGGCTGAACTTCAAGGACATTTGGGGTTGATGGAGGCTCGGGACAGAGTTGAAAAGATTCAAGAGACTGCACGTGAGTTTACTGATAAAATTTCAAACAATGCACAAAAAGAACTGGATATCGCAGTGCTAAGAGCACATCTTGCAAAGATGGAAAGTGAAGCGTTTTGGGAGGAGAAACAAAAAGAGCTCCTGCATATCTATGGTGAGGCCAGAGACGAAGCACAAAAAGCTGCTGCCAAAGCAGCAAAAGAGCTTAATATTATGATGCAGAAATTAACAGAATTTATATAATTTTCTGAAAACTGTAAGCTAATGGATGTGTATAAACACCCCTTAAACGCCCTATGTACCGTATATTATGGGCATAAAGCCTGTAAATTATATTTAAAATAAATATATTTATTTTAAATAAGCTTATACGTTAAAAAACAGGCTACAATATAGTTGATGAAAGATGAGGTTCGAGTTCATCTTTCGTGTGTAAAGTGTTATTGCTAGACCCGAAAGACTTCTCTCTGATTTGGATTCCGCTTAATTATAAGTGAAAATTACTACCCAAAGGTACAAAAAAATGGCAACATTAGTAAACGGAACTGTTAAATGGTTCAACGATGAAAAAGGTTACGGTTTTATTCAACAAGAGAATGGTGGAGATGATGTATTCGTACACTTCCGTCAAGTGAATAATGAAGGTGGTGGTCGTGTGACTCTCGCTGAAGGTCAAGCAGTAACATTTGAAGTTGGTGAAGGTCAAAAAGGCCCACAAGCTGAGAACGTAACTCCACTCTAGTAGTGGCTTGCAGGCTTCTTGCCTGCAAATTCCATTCCTCTTAATAATTCACTTTTAGATCTTTATCATACGATAGTTCGAACAACACTTCTATCTCTTTCATTTCATCAGGTGCCAACGTAAGTTTCATTTCTATCTGCCCCTCCTTACGCATTGTGTAATGTACTTTATTCTTTGCATTGATACTTAACAGTTTTGATGTGATCTCTTCCGTTGTGGATGTTGGTATACGTTCGATCACTGTCAGTTCTTTTTCCTTATCTGACTTGTTTGTGATCGTCAGTCTATAGCCGTCTTTTTTACGTGCAGTACCGCCAAATATACCTGTTTCGCGTTCCTTGTTGACTATAGGCTCACGCTCTATTTGAATATCTTCTTCTACTTTTGTGTACAGGTCGTATTTTCCCTCTCTGTACTCACCAAGTGCCTTTTCGTTGATCACTTCATCAGAAGACTTTACTTTCCACTGGTTCTGTTCGATTTGATATTTCGGTTCAAAAGAGCAGACATGAAATGCTTTGGTATCGGTATAAGGGTAGGCACGGACTTCACAGGAGAGCGGTGCTTTCCATTCGAGTACTTTGACATCCAAGGGTACGCCGGTCGACGGCAACAAAAGTTTTTCTACCTTATACTCTCTGGCATCTTCATAGGAAACTGTCGGTGCAGACAGCACCTCTCTTTGTTCAGTGTTCATAAGCATATCCATTTGGGCTCTTTTTTTCATAGCTTTTTGTACTGCGATCGGTGGCCTTGGTTCATACTTGCTGACTATCCATGGATAAAAGTGTGTCGGGTAGACAGTTTGATGGGCGGAGCGATAATAGAACATCGCACGCTCTGCTTCTATATCGATACCGCTTCTATTGGTGATGGAGAGCGTTTGTGTGACCCGTACCTCTTTTTCATCGTTGATATCGGCTTCATAGGCGGTAGAAAAAGAGACATACCCGTGAGGAAGGGTAAGTTCAACCTCCTTATCGCATCTTTTGGCGGTCTCTATTGCCAGTCTGACAGGTGCCTGTTTATCAAATACTCTCTCTTTCATTTCTGCCTCTTGACGCAGATCCTTCTCTTCTCTTAAAAGTTTTGCCTGTGCCTCTCCCAGCTCTTTTGCAGACTCTATCATTAGACCGGCATCAACCGTAGCAGGTCGAGGAAGAGATGCAAGTTGCCCCAGGAACTTACTGTTTTGCCGTACAGCCTCTACCTTCTGCTCTGCATCTTTCAAACCACTCAAAACCTGACATAATCTATCATCCGAAGGACAACTGAGACTCATGTCCAGTGGGAGCGTGCGTCCTTCACACTTTGCTTTTACCCCTTTGGAAAAGCCTATGAAATTGTTTTTAGGTATGAATCTGTAAAAAGTATGGTCCTGGTAGACAGCAAGGGAAGACGCATAGCTCATGCTTCCGGATAAAAGTAGTATGCTAAGAGAAGTAGTGAATTTCATCGATCATCCTTTAGTGTATAGGGATGATTATAACCAATTATTCTGTACTGTTACTCTCTGTGAATTGTGACAGGTATGCTTTGTTTTTCTTTTGCAGATAATCATAGATCGCTTTGACCTCTTCATTGGTCAAATAATAACGGGGCATGACCTTATGATACGTATTGACTGCTTTGATCATGTCATCGAGTGAGTCCCTGCGTATATCTGAGCCTCTTAAAGCCTGTTTTCCGTGTATATCCCGATATTCGACAATGGTCTGGCCTTCACCGCTTTTTCCATGACATTGTGAACAGCTTACACCTCTGGGGTTTGCATAGAGCATTTCACCATACTCATAGTGTGAAATAAAATCTTCTTGTCCCCATGCCATTAAAGGCAGTAATATCCATAATAGTCTCATGATAGTATCAACGTTCACTCCAAACCCGACAAAACTGCGTTGCCTAAAGTATTTTTGATATAATACAATAAAAAATATAAGGGCACTCTATGCAACTCATCGATGGTAAATCCTTAGCCAAGAAAGTGCAAACCACAGTAGCGGCTGAAGTCGCACAACTCAAACAAGAAAAGAATATCGTTCCGGGACTTGCAGTGATCCTCGTTGGTGATGATCCTGCCAGTCATGCGTATGTTAAAATGAAAGCTAAAGCGTGTGAGAATGTAGGATTTTACTCTATCACACACAATATGCCTGACACGATCAGTCAAGATGAGATCATAGCAACCATAGAGATGATGAACAACAACCCTCGTATAGATGGTATCTTGGTGCAGCTTCCATTGCCTAAACATATAGATACGGACAAGATACTAGAAGTCATAGACCCGAAAAAAGATGTGGATGGTTTCCATGCGTATAATGTCGGACGTCTGGTTACAGGACTTGACAGTTTTGTGGCATGTACACCGCTTGGTGTGATGAAAATGTTCGAAGAGTACGAGATCGACCTGAGAGGCAAAGATGTATGTGTCGTAGGTGCAAGCAACATCGTCGGTAAGCCTATGGCTTCCCTCCTTCTCAATGCAGAAGCAACCGTGACCATTACCCACATCCATACCAAGGACCTCAAAGCACATACGAGCCAGGCTGATATCGTGGTCGTGGGTGTAGGTGTTCCCGGGCTTATCAAAGAGGATATGGTAAAAGAAGGTGCCATCGTGATCGACATCGGTATCAACCGCATAGAAGACGGTTCACTGGTAGGTGATGTAGACTTTAAAAACGTAAGCCCGAAATGTTCCTACATCACTCCTGTACCGGGCGGTGTAGGTCCTATGACCATAGCGATGCTTTTAAGCAATACACTTAAATCCGCAAAAGCCAGAGCATAATGAAAAAGTTTATACAAGCTTCAGGCCGTTTTGCCAGTTCATGGACCGGAACGATCATTATCGTACTGTTTCTCATCTTCTTTGTTGCGCAATCTTTTGTCATCCCTTCAGGCTCGATGAAAAGAACACAGCTGATCGGTGACTTTTTATTTGCCAAGAAGTTTTCCTACGGGATCCCTACCCCGCACCTGCCATGGCTGGAGATCCCCCTTTTACCTGATTTTAACGGAAATGGACACCTGATAGAAGGTCCTAGACCTCAAAGAGAAGATATCGTTATTTTCCGTTATCCAAAAAACCACAAGATACACTACGTCAAGCGTTGTGTGGCTGTAGGCGGAGATGAAATACTCTATGCCAATGAAAAACTGCTGATCCACTTCCATGAAGGTGATGCGTATATCAAAGCAAATTATCCTGCCGATAAGATCGTCTCACTCAGAGGCAAGCTTTGGGTAGAAAACCCTTATATATCAAAATATCCGGGTATCCAGTATGCGCCTGAAGGTGTCAATATCTTTGAGTCCCTTCTGCAATACTATGCATACAACAAAGAGATCGATATGGTACCTGTCTATGTGGATGCGCTTGATACACCCACCTATGAGATCGCTGGAAAAGGTGTCAATGCGCTCTATGCAAAAGTAGATGAGGACCACTTCTATATGATCGGTGATAACCGGGACAACTCCAATGACAGTCGTTTTTGGGGTGCTGTTCCGTATAAACTGATCGTAGGAAAGCCTTGGTTGAACTACATGAGTTTGGAGCACCGTTCGTATGAGAGTGTACTCAACGGTGATGAATACGGCAGTGGAAAGGACAATGCAAGACTGAAACGTTTATGCGGTGATATAGCCATAGAGTCTCAGGCATGTGAAGATCTCTGGAACAAACAACGCTTTACAGTTCGATGGGGACGTATAGGAAGACGTATTGAAACCATACAAACAGAACAACCTATAGAATAAAGGAGAATACGTGAAAAAATTTTACATTGCAACTGACCATGCCGGGTATGCGCTTAAAGCCCATATAAAAGAGTTTGTGACTTCTTTAGGTCATGAGATCGTTGATCTTGGTCCAGACTCTGCAGACAGAGTGGACTACCCCGATTTTGCAAAAAAATGTGCCCATGCGGTCCTTGAAGACAAAGGCAGTTTCGGTATCCTGGTCTGCGGTACAGGCATAGGTATCAGCATCGCTGCGAACAAAGTACCCGGTATCCGTGCGGCGCTCTGCCATGACCACTATACCGCTAAACTGACAAGACAGCATAACGATGCGAACATCCTTTGTTTTGGTGAACGTGTGGTAGGTAAAGGCGTCATGGAAGATATGATCGAAGTGTTTGCAAACACTGAATTTGAAGGCGGCAGACATGCAGGTCGTGTAGAGAAGATAGAAGGGTGTTCTTTTGGGAGTGATTTAGGGTAATACCCTTACATATCCATCCTGCCTTGATCTATCCTTATTCCGTGCTACACAACCAACGAGCTAAAAGGTTTTTATTCACCTCTCATTTATATTGTGCTTTCATAGTTTAACTTATTTATCAAACTATCAAATTTCTGCACATTTTTAGTATATGACGAGGAAAAACAGCTCAAACCGTTTCATGCTGTGCCTCACCTCTCGTCAATCAGATCATTTAACTCCGCCTGCGGCAGATAGCTCCGGTAGATCTTCTCGAATGTCCCGTCCCGTTTCAGTTCGTTTAGGGTGTTCCGCCACCGTTCGACGGTTTCCGCCGGGGTCCCCCGGGAGATGGCGATATAGAAATCGGAATGGGTGACAGTGTATACCGGCTCCAGGTCATCCATGCTGTAGCCGGCTTCTTTCACGATTTCAGGAATCGTGAGGTTGGTAAAGATCGAAAGCTGCACTTCGCCGTTCATGAGCTGTTTGACATTGTCAACGGGTGCCTTGGAGCTGACCAGGTTGGTGAACCCCTCTCGCTTCAGGTATTGTTCTGTGAACCAATCTGTAGTGGTGGCAATGGCTCCAACCTCCCGGGCCTCCTGCAGTGTTGTTATCCTGATCCCCGAACCTTTTTTCGCAAACAGTATCGCGCTGTTCCTGCCTACTGGGCCGACCCAGTGGAACAGCTCCTCCCTTTCGGGCGTTCGATCCGCACTGAACAGGACGACGTTCGGATGCAGCAGGGCCATATTGTAGGCGTTCTTCCAGGAGGTGAGGCGGACATTGTCGGGGATCGCATTGCGCTTCGCTATCTCCCGTACCATATCGGTAACGAATCCGGCAGGTCTGCCGTCGCGCATAAAGGTGATGGGCGGGTACTCCTCGGTAACCAGCTGGACGATCCCCGGTGGGATCTCACCGGGTAGCCATCTTGCATATATTTCATTGAAACGCCCATCTCGCTTCATCGCATCCAACGCTTCCTGCCAGCGGGCGACCCGTTCAGGTGCGATCTCGCGGGAAAAGGAAATATAGGTCATATCGGTCGAGACGGTAAAGACGTTCTCAAGCGCATCCATCGTGGCCTGCTGCTTTTCCAGTACCGCCGGGAGGGTGATGTTACTCCCCATCATCAGTTGCGCCTCACCGCGTAACAGGCTTTGTACCGCATCCTTCTCGTTCACATGGCTTTTCAGGTTGGTAAAACCCTCCTGCTTCAGCATCTGCTCGGAATAGTAATCGGCAACCGTTGCTATCCGATCAACCCGCCTGGCATCTTCCAATGTGTTAATACGGATCCCGCTGCCGCGAACGGCATAGAGATTGGTATCCAGTACCGTGATGGGGCCAACCCACTGCAGCTGTTTCTTGCGTTTTTGCGTCATGGTAGTGGAGAAGAGTGCTATATTCGGCTTCTCCTGCACTGCCCGGAGCCCCTCTTCCCAGGGCAATATCCGGATGTCGCCTGCTGTGCCCGTACGCGCCATCAGCTCTCGTACCACCTCGGTGGCCTGACCGCTGATATTCCCGTTCTCCATGAAACTGAGCGGGAAGAATTCTTCCGATAAGATGGTCAGCTCCGCTGTCGCCTCGTCATGATCTTTCGTCGTACTCGTACAGCCGCCCAGTAGCAGCGACAGCAGAATGTAAATGATCCATAAATGTTTCATAACCAGTCATCTCCTTTGCCTGTTGAGTAATTATCAGGTCGATATTTCGCTCATGAAATACGGATGATGCATTCAATATAGCTCGCGATGCCGCTCGATGCATCGTGATATGGAGTGAGCTGGCCCAGGACAATCAAACAATCATGCAGTACAATTAAATATAACTGCATCATTCATACCGCTCTCTCCACCGCATGTTGAATGACACCGTTAACCGGTAACCCACAGTATACCATAACGGGGTTTTAACTCTAAATGTCGATTGATGTCTTTGGATATTGTGCTGTTTGAGTACATTTCCTCTTTCTCAAGAGTAGCGAACAGGTGATGCTAATACTATGCTAGTCTTCTACTAAATGTTATACCTTTTTTTCTTCAAGAACTACAGGTGTTCCTATATAGGTGATAAACAGGAAAGTTCCTTCTGGAAATGTATGGGTTGTTGTACTGTGTTTGACACCGATGATTGCATTGGCTTCAGCAGGAGCATTTTCGATCAACTTATCAAGTGCTTCCTGATGCTCATCACGTTTTCTTTCCAAAAAACCTTTGATCCATCCTTTTTGAGATATCTGGATCTTATGCGTAATTTCGATCATAGAAAACATGGATTTGATTTTGAAATGTTCCGGTAGGGTTTCCGTTGTTGTTACTGTCATTATCAATGCCCTATTCCCCCTTTTTTGAAGTAGTAACAGTATACAAAAAATGCCCGGCTATTTCAAGAAGTTCACTCTATCATCTTTAACTTTTACCTTTATCTGGCTCCCTCATTATACGTGGGTATCTATGACAGCATTATAAAACGGATCAGATAAGTATATAATAAAAATTTATGTTATCATATAATTTTAATATGTGTTTTTCGCATACCGTGGTAACACATAAAAATCAACACAGGAGTCAAACATGGATATCATGAGTCTTATCATATTTTTAGCGATCGGTGCACTGGTAGGCTGGCTTGCCGGCCTACTAGTGAAAGGAAGAGGATTTGGTATCATAGGCAATATGATCGTTGGGATCGTCGGTGCTGTATTGGGTGGCTACATATTCGGCTTGCTTGGCATAACAACTGGCGGTATATTGGGCGCTATCGTTATGGCCGTCATTGGTGCTGTGATCCTGTTGTATATTATCAGCATACTGAAGAAGGCCTAGCCGGGTAGCAGCGAACGAACCAAAGATCTTGACAGGATTGTTTGATAACAGATCAGAGTGACCTGATCAGAAATCCACTCTCGGGTTTTTGATCGCTTATTTTCAACGTTAATACATAGTTTTTCTCCCTTGCATCGATTGCCTCTAAGAACATTCAAACAACCTGTGATAGAATAATCCTCATTACAAGTCCAAGGAACACCCATGACACTCACATCTGAAGAAAAAGAGATCATTCTAAGCAGCATCCGGGATATCCCGGACTTTCCAAAGCCAGGCATTATTTTTAAAGACATCACTACACTGCTCTCCAATCCCCAGGCATTCAATACACTTATGGACCATCTGACAAACCGTTATAAAAGTTATGACCTGGACTTCATTGCAGGTATCGATGCAAGAGGATTCATCTTTGGATCCATTTTGGCCGATAGACTGGGGGTTGGTTTTGTGCCCGTTCGAAAAAAAGGAAAACTGCCTTACACGACCGTGGCGGAGAAATACAGCCTGGAGTATGGATTTGATGAAGTTGAGATACACATAGATGCTTTTGGGGAAAAAGAAAATCCGAAGGTACTTCTCATAGATGATCTTATCGCCACAGGCGGGACAGCAAAAGCTGCTGCGAACCTCATAGATAAAGTGGGTGCAAATTGTGTGGAGGCATGTTTCATTATGGAGCTTGCTTTTCTCAATGGACGTCAAGGATTCGAGGCGCCTGTCTATTCTGTTTTAGAGATAGATTGATATCCATAGTGTGTTTGAAGGCAGACACACTACTTAAGAAAATTTATCCAATGATCACATACTTCCCCTTACCAATACACAAGCAATATAGAGTATAATGTAAAGATATTAGCGAGGTGTTATGATGAGAGTCTATATGTTTTTTACCATTTTTCTTCTGCTTTTCTTCTCTATACATTACCTCTTTTATTCAAGAGTGATCAAAAAGTTCCTGGTATCTGAAGCAGTGAAAAAGAAGTTGACCCTCCTGTTAGGCCTGAACTTTATTTTCAATATACTCTATGTAGTAGGCCGTTATACGGATCTTATCAACACGTCTTTTTATTATCTCTTCTCTCTCTCCATCGGTATCTCTTTTGTGCTTCTTTTATATCTTATTGTGCATGAAGTGCTTAACCTGTTTCATAAAACACTCAGAAGTGTCGACATTTCGAAAAGAAACTTCATTAAGAACAGTGGTGATGCTGCGTTGATCGCACTCTCGACCTCTTATGTCAGTGCCGGCGCCTATGAGGGGATGAAGGAGCCCGTCGTCAATATAGTGGAGTTTGATCATTTTGATTTTTCTATCATCCAGATCAGTGATTTTCATATCGGCGGCCTGATCGACAGAGATTTTGTCAAAGCCTCTGTCTCTAAGATCAATGCACTCAAACCGGACATACTCTTTATAACCGGCGATCTTGTTGATACTGCGCTGGAAGAGATAAAAGAGAGTATTAGAGAACTTGACAATATCCGTGCTAAACACGGGATCTACTATATTTTTGGTAATCATGAGTTTTTTCACAATCCCCTGGAGATCATTGAGTTTATCAAAAGCACAAAGATCACACTGTTGCTCAATGAGAATATAAAGATAGATGCATTAAAGCTCAATGTCGTAGGTGTAACAGACCTTATAGGCTATCGTATGAACCTGCTCGAACCGGATATAGATAAAGCCTTTAAAGGGTGCAATGACACCTATAAAACCATCCTTTTGGCCCACCAACCCAAATATATCGAAGAACTGGGAAACTACAAACCTGATCTCATACTCAGCGGACATACACACGGTGGACAGATCTGGCCTTTTGGGCATTTGGTAAGACTAAAGCAGCCTTATATCAAAGGACTGCACAGACTTCCAAACGGAAGTACTCTTTATGTCAATAGCGGTATCGGATTTTGGGGACCGCCTATGAGACTGGATTCACAGGCTGAGATCGCGTATATTGTCTGAACTGACCAGCTTCATTCACTTGCCATAAGGCAGTTTATAACCTCCCGTACGATATAATCTACTCAATTACTATACAAGAGAAAAAGATGAACTTACATAAAGAAATATATATCCCAAAACCAAGCCCGCATGATCCCGATGAGCAGGGTCATTTTGGCAGTATTGAAAATGGACAGGTAGGTTTTGGTGGACGTTTTGTGCCCGAAACATTGATGCCGGCACTTGAGCAACTTCGACTTGACTATGAAGCAGTACGTTTTGACAAAGACTTTTGGGCAGAAGTGGACTACTACTACAAAAACTACGTAGGCCGTCCCTCTTCACTCTACTTTGCTGAAAACCTCTCTAAAGAACTTGATGCAAAGATCTATCTTAAGCGTGAAGACCTTAACCATACAGGTGCACACAAGATCAACCATACGGTGGCCCAAGCGATACTTGCAAAGAGACTGGGTAAGAAAAAAGTCATCGCCGAGACCGGTGCAGGTCAGCATGGTGTGGCTACGGCTACGGTTGCAGCGCTCTTTGGTCTGGAGTGTGAAATATTCATGGGTGCCAAAGATGCTGCACGCCAGGAACTGAATGTCTTCCGTATGAAACTGCTTGGCGCCAAAGTACATGCCGTAGAGTCCGGAAGTAAAACGCTGAAAGATGCCATGAATGACGCCATCAGACACTGGGTAACCAATGCACGTGACACCTACTACATTATCGGTACGGTTGCAGGACCGCACCCTTACCCTATGATGGTACGTGATATCCAGTCTATCATCGGATGGGAAGCGAAACAACAGCTCAATGCAGTGGAAGGGTGTCTGCCAGACAAAGTGATCGCCTGTATCGGTGGAGGATCGAATGCCCTTGGTATCTTCAATCACTTCTTAGAAGATGAAAGCGTAGAGTGTATCGGTATAGAAGCCGGTGGACTTGGACTTGACTCCAAACATGGCTGTTGTCTTGCAAAGGGAAGTCCCGGTGTACTTCATGGACAACTAAGTTACCTACTTCAAGATGAAGATGGTCAGGTACAAGAAGCGCACTCCATTTCAGCAGGACTTGACTACCCGGGTATAGGCCCGGAACACTCATTTTTAAAAGATGAAGGTATCGCTACCTATGACTACATCACAGATGATGAAGCTCTCGATGCCTTTATCTGGCTTTCACAGGCTGAAGGTATCATCCCGGCATTTGAAAGTTCACATGCCATTGCCTACCTCAAAAAAATGAAACCTGAAGAGATCAAAGGTAAAACGATCCTGATCAATCTCTCAGGACGCGGTGATAAAGATATGATACAGGCAAAAGATATTCTAAAAGACCAATTTTCGTAAATTTCGCAACCTATACATTGGTCATGTATTTATTACTGACCACTATAGATAAAGGTATCTGTACAAGATAGGCGAACATAATAGGCAGAAGCATGGAAACACCAAAGGTACTTGCCGAAAAGGTAGAAAGCACCAAAGCCAAAGTGATATACCTTGCGATACTCTGCCAGAATGCCGCTCTCTCCTGCGGTGAGTCAAGATCGTAGATCATTTTTGCAGCGATGAATATCAGCAGATAGAATACAATGACCGCGATCAGTGCAATGAAGAAAAGTTCAGGTTCAAAATCATAAATGTCTATCAGCTGTTGAGAACTCTGCAAGCCGAACAGATAGAATAAAATGATAAAGATACTGATACGGCTGATATATTTACTGTTGGTTTCGATCCATTTAACCAGAGGTTTTATGAAAAGTACCACCCTGCTTGCCAGGAAAGGTATCACGATCAAAAGGGTGATCACCGGCTCTACAAATCTGCTGATAGTGATCTTTTCATCATACGTTACCCCGAAATATCCTGCACTGTAGGTTGCAAACAGATGCAACATCAGTAATGAGAGTGAAACAAAAATAAGATTGATAAAGAGCAGTAAGAAGCCTAAAGAGGTGTCGGCATTGGACCTTTTGATCCAATGCATGACCATACCTCCGCCACTCAATACTGCAAGCAGGAAAAGGCCCGCAGTAATACCAAAGTCATTGGTCATAAAACCGATGATCAAAGCAAAGATCGGTAAAAGCAGATAGTTCACGATAAATCCTTTAAAGAGTACCGACCTGTACTCCCATACCAGAGTGATATCTCTTAACTTGAATTTAAACAGTGATGGCATGATCAGTGTAAGTCCTGCAAAGAGACAGATATTTTTATCGAAAATAAACCCATCTGTCATATGACCATACATAAAACCCAAGAGTGCTCCTGCTATCACAATCATAATTAACGGCATCATCTCTCCTTAGAATCTTTTTACATAGTATACTACAAAAAGTATCTTTAGCCTTTTGAGAATAGGAAGTGCACTTCATTTACATAGGCGTATTTACCAATATTTTGATATACTCCATAGAATAAAAACAAACCAAAGGTTATCCATGAATTTCGAATTAACACAACTTCCCGTCGCAGAAACGCAAGGTGATATAGAGGTCATCATTGTCATCGACAACAATACAGATCATACGTTCGTCCAAGATAAAAAACTCTTAAAAAAAGCAGGGTTTGAAGGTGGACAGGATGAAACTTGTCTCCTTGTGAGTAAAGACAGACTCTATGTAGGTGCAGACTCGACACAGAGCAAAGATATCAGAACTGCAGCGGCCAATGCCATTAGTGCACTCAATGGCAAAGCGTACAGATCTATCAAAGTGGCGACCTATCTCAACGGAGAGACATGTACCAACTCTCTTCGTGCCATGGTGGAAGGTTTTATCTTGGGAGCATACACTTTTGATACGTATAAAACAAAAAAGAGTAAGAATAAGATCAAACAGATCTCTATCTCACTTGAAGAGTACAACGGATACACAGTGGATATAGAAAAAGCTTCTACTGTCATACATAAAGCACAGATCGTCGCTGATGCTACCAACTTCACACGTAACATCGTCAACACAACACCCGATGACTGTTATCCAGATGTCATGGCAGAGATCGCTGAGACCATGGCAAATGAAACAGGCCTGAAATGTAAAGTACTGAAACCCAAAGAATTGAGAAAAGAGAAGATGGAAACCCTTCTTGCCGTGGCACGTGCAAGCCGCCATAGACCAAGGGTCATACACCTTGCACACAAGCCCAAAGATGCAAAATATGTAGTGACCCTGGTAGGTAAGGGTCTTACGTATGACAGTGGTGGACTCAGCCTTAAACCTGCAGACTTCATGGTCACGATGAAGTCTGACAAGAGCGGCGGTTCTGCGGTCATCGGTATCATGAAAGCCGTCGCAGAGATGAACTTGCCTGTAGAGGTACACGGTTTTGTGGGTGCCGTAGAGAATATGATCGGTGGGGATGCCTATAAACCTGATGATGTACTTGTAGCAAAAAATGGAAAAACCATCGAAGTTCGGAATACGGATGCCGAAGGCCGTTTGGTCCTTGCAGATACACTCTGTTACGCACAGCAGGAGGTCAAAGCGGACTACCTTTTCGATCTTGCAACACTCACAGGTGCCTGTGTAGTGGGTGTAGGAAACTATACATCAGGTATCATGGGGAACTCTGATG
Source organism: Sulfurovum sp. TSL1 (assembly GCF_019972135.1). Classification (NCBI taxonomy): domain Bacteria; kingdom Pseudomonadati; phylum Campylobacterota; class Epsilonproteobacteria; order Campylobacterales; family Sulfurovaceae; genus Sulfurovum; species Sulfurovum sp. TSL1. Next base: position 789,002 of record NZ_BPFI01000001.1, read on the forward strand.
CAGTCAAATCACGTGTCGTAGATGCAGCAAAACGTTCAGGGGAACTGGCCACTGCCCTGGACTTTAACCCTTACCTCAAAAAGACCATCAAGTCTGAGATAGCAGATGTATGCAACATTTCCAATACACGTTATGGAGGCGCGATCACAGCGGGACAATTCCTCTCTGAGTTCATCGATGAAGAGCACAAAGAAAAATGGGCGCACATAGATATAGCCGGTCCTGCATTTGTAGAACATGCATGGGGAGAGAATCCTCATGGTGCTTCCGGTGCCGGAGTGAGAATGATGGTCAAGTTCATAGAAAAACTCTCAGAAGAAGAGAAATAAACGGTATCCAAAAAACCAGAGATACCGTGAGCCATTTTTACTCTTTTGTGAGTTTAAGATGGCATGCCAATGCCTCTTGCGCCAGCATATCAGCAATAGTATCTCTGCTGTTGATAATATTTTTTATCCCTAGTGCTGCCATCACCTCCGCTTCCGTACTGTTATTTACATTCACAATACTATTGATATTGGGGTTAAAAGAAACAATATTTTCACAGATCAATTGCCTCTGTATCTTATTCTCTATGGTCACAATGATCGCGGTAGCCTGATTCACATTAAAATGCGACAAGACCATCTTCTGTGCGGCATTGGCAAAATAGATCGCCTCTTCACCTCTGGCTATCACATTGTCTACGACCTTGACATCATGTTCAAGGATGACATAAAGTAAATTTCTTTCCTTAAAGATTTTGACCAGTCGCTGTCCTATCGATCCGTACCCGCACACAATGATATGATCTTTATACGTACCGCCTACAAGTGCCCGATCACGTAAAGCGACCGGCTCTTTATGAAATATATCTGCCACCTTGCTAATGTTTTTCAATACAAAAGGGGTCAGTATCATTGAAAGTACGACCGTAATGATCATGATCTGATTCAACTCATCAGGAATCAGGCCATAAGAGTGTGCAAGAGCAAAAACAGCTAAAGAGAATTCACCTACCTGAAAGAGAGCCAGTGAGGTCTTTAGCGCAGTTCTTTTTTGCACAAAGAATTGTAAAATACTGAAGATCAGCAGACTTTTGATCAGAATGATCCCTATGAGCAACCCAAAGATGATATATCCGTAATGGATAAGAGATTGCCAGTCTATCATCATCCCTATCGTCACAAAGAAGACACCTAAAAGTATGTCCCTGAAGGGTATCAGATCTGCTTCGACTCGATAGCGGTATTTTGTCTCTGCGATCATCATCCCACCGATAAAAGCACCCAGTGAATAGGTAAACCCGAATATATTTGCCAGAAATGAGGCTCCCATCACTACAAGCAGTACAGCTACAAGAAAGATCTCTTCTGAGCCTGTGGACATGACCCATCTAAAAAAGTATTCAAGAAAATATTTTCCGATGACGAACAAGATCAAAAAAACAAATATGGCACTTACTGTTGTTTCCAAAAGAAGAATAGAGACCGACTCTGTATCGGATGTAAAGAATGAGACCATCAAAAGTATAGGGATCACGGCAAGATCCTGAAAAAGTAAAATACCCAGTGTAGTACGCCCATAAGCGGAATGGATCTGGTTGTTGTCATTCAGTATCTTTAAGACGATCGCTGTAGAAGAGAGGGCCAGTGCAGAACCTATGACAATAGCACTCTTTATATCCAGTCCGAACACAGATAAACTAATGATCGTGAAGAGAAGTCCTGCAAGTACCATTTGCAGTGTTCCGTAAACGAACACCTCTTTTTTCATCTTTTTAAGATGATTCACTGAAAACTCCAGTCCTATGGTAAACATTAGAAAAACGATACCGAACTCAGCCAAATGAGATAGCTGCTCCTTGGAGTCTTCAGCAAAATGGAAAATAGATGAGATCGTAAAACCGGTAATGACATAGCCGATCACTGTTGGAATATCAAATTTTTTCAAAAAGACATTGAGTATGGTTGAAATACTAATCGTAATGATTAAAACCAGTAAAGCATTTTCCATCAACCTATCCCATATTCTCTTTTACTCTAAAAAGTTTTATATTTATAACATAACTAAAGTTATATCCCGCACAGAGCATTTTTTTAATCATTTATCTTTATATTATAGTCAATAAAATCACATCTCATATTAACTAACCCCCTCTTCACCAATATTTCGCTAAAATCGCGGTATTAATATTATCATACTTAAGGAATACCATGGGATTAGGCATCGGACTTGTCGGACTACCAAATGTAGGGAAATCTACAACTTTTAACGCACTCACTAAAGCACAAAATGCAGAAAGTGCAAACTATCCGTTCTGTACCATTGAACCGAATAAAGCAGTGGTACCTGTTCCGGACAAAAGACTGGATGAACTTGCGAAGATCGTTAACCCAGAAAGAATACAACACTCCACAATTGATTTCGTTGACATTGCCGGTCTTGTAGCCGGTGCAAGCAAAGGGGAAGGTCTGGGAAATAAATTTCTTGGGAACATCCGTGAAACAGAAGTGATCCTGCACATCGTAAGATGTTTTCATGATGAGAATATCGTTCACACAGAAGGTTCCATCGATCCTATCAGAGATGTTGAGATCATTGAACAGGAACTTCTCTTTGCTGATATAGATGCGGTGCTCAAACGTATAGAGATGCTTAAAAAGAAAGCCAGAGGAAACGACAAGGATGCCAAAGAGCAGCTTGAAGTGGCTGAAGCACTGTTGGCACATATAGAAGAAGGACATCCGGTATCTACCTTTGCAGACAAAGAGAGTGATGGCTTTTTGGCGATGAACAAAGATCTGCGTCTTCTTACATCAAAACCGATCATCTACGGTGCAAATGTAGACGAAGATGGCCTGGGTGAAGACAATGAGTATGTACAAAAACTCAAAGCCTATGCCGCTGAAAGAAACTCAGAAGTGATCAAGCTGTGTGCCAAAGTAGAAGAAGACATGGTAGACTTTGATGATGAAGAGAGAGAGGAAATGCTTGCAGATCTGGGTGTGACAGAATCTGGTCTGGATCAGATCATACACAAAGGTTTTGACACACTTGGACTGATGAGCTACTTTACCGCAGGTGTGAAAGAAGTACGTGCATGGACCATACGCAAGGGGACTACAGCTCCTAAAGCAGCAGCTGTCATCCATAATGACTTTGAAAAAGGTTTCATCCGTGCAGAGGTCATAGGCTATGAAGATTTTATAGCGTGTGGTGGAGAAGCCGGTGCCAAAGAAGCCGGTAAAAGTAGACTGGAAGGTAAAGAGTACATCGTACAGGATGGCGATGTCATGCATTTTAGATTTAACGTGTAATAAAGGACTATGATGAGAAAGTTGCTATTAATAGGGTTGATCGGATTTGCTTTGCTGGGCTGTGATAGCAAAAAAGGTACTTTTCTTGAAACAGTGGCAAGTGAGAATGATCATGCTGCTTCTGTTGCCAAACTGGAAAAACTCATCATAGATCAGGGGCTTACCCATTTCAGTACCATGGATCATAGAGCCAATGCCAGAAATGTCAATATGAACTTGAAACCTGAAACGGTTGTGGTCTTCGGTAATCCGAAGATGGGAACAGTGCTGATGAACTGTAATCCTTCAATGGGGCTGGACCTGCCTCTTCGCATACTTGTTACCACGAACTATGAAGGTGAAACAAGCTTTATCTATACCAATCCTGAATACTGGTCACTCAAACACAATATTAAAGACAAGAACTGTTTAAATATATTGACGAAAGCAAAAATAGCCTTAGACAACCTTGCTAAGGAAGCAGGTAAAAAATAATGCAGATCAATACAAATGAAATACTCTACCGTATACAAAAAGCATTGAATCTCACAACAGAAGAGATGCTGGAAACCTATAAGCTCGAAGACTTTCCTATGGAAGCATCCCATTTAGAGTCCCTTTTAAAACGCCGTCAAGAAAAAGGCTTTCAAATAGCCACCTATGAAGAGTTGGGTGTCTTTCTAGATGGACTTGTCGCGCTTAAACGTGGTCCCTCTCCTAAAAAACCCAACGATGATGAAGGGGTAGAACTGACCAACAACCTGATACTCAAAAAGCTGCGTATAGCACTGGAACTCAAAGAAGCAGAAACAGAGATCATCTTTGGTCTGGCAGATGTTGAACTCAGTAAACAGCAACTCGCTTCCCTTTTTCGTAAAGAGGGGCACAAAAACTTCAGAGAATGTTCGGATGAATTGCTGATGGCATTTTTAGAGGGTTTGGATGAGTTTTACTACACGGGAGAGTTGGACTAAGTCTGGCTTTTCAATGTGATGCACTCAAAAAAATCACTGCAAGCACTAAAAAATGCCCTGTTGAAAAATGAAGAGATTCTCAAACGTCTCCAAAAAAACTACCCTCACCTGGCGCACCTCTCAGAAAATCAAATATTAAAGTACTTTAATGTTCAGAGTTTGCATGAACTCAATAAGCATATGAAACAGATCAAAGCGTCTCAAGAACTCCAAACTATACTGCCCGCACAAAAAAATGAAGTATGCTCCTGCAGAGACAGTCATGGTCAGATCAAAGACCTTTATGACTCCGAAGTCTCCGCCAAAGAGCAGATAGATGCACTCTCTCAGAGAAAACGATTACAGCTTAGAGTGTATAGGTGTCCCAATGGCTGTGGATGGCATTTGACCAAAAGATAAAGCTACACTTTTAGTACCAACTTCACCGGGCAGTGGTCGCTTCCCATGATATGGTCCAGGATCTCTGCATCGACGATCCTCTCTTTGAGATCATCTGAAACAAAGAAATAGTCGATTCTCCATCCTACGTTTTTACCCCTGGCTCCTGCTCGGTAACTCCACCAGCTGTAACGGTCTGTTTCATCCCCTTTGACATGTCTGAAGGTATCTATGTAGCCATGGCTGAGGAGTTTGTCAATCCATGCCCGTTCCATCGGTAAGAAACCGGATGTTTTTTCATTGGCTTTGGGACGTGCGAGGTCGAACTCTTTATGTGCGGTATTGACATCACCGCATACCACAATAGACTTGCCTTCATTTCTCAGGGTATTGATATGCTCCAAGAAACGGTCGTAGAACTCCATTTTGTAGGTTAAACGCCCATCGTCACGTTGTCCGTTGGGGAAATAGACATTAAAATAGGCGATATCTCCAAAGTGGTATTCATTGATGCGTCCCTCATCGAGGATATCCACATGGGAACAGCAGGATGCTTCACCCTTGATATCTGTATAGAGTGCTACTCCTGACTGTCCTTTATTAGATGACGAATTGATACTTTGAAATTTGTATTCTCTCTCAAAGATACCCTCAGGGATCTGATCTGCCTCTGCTTTGATCTCCTGCAGGCCCAAAAAGTCCACATTTTCTTCATCGATCCACTTGAGTGCCTGCTTCTTTTCTACGGCTCTGATACCATTTACGTTCCATGATATAAAGGTGAGTGTATTACGCTCTGACATTGTTTCTCCTGCTGCACATTTTCGTATGTGTCATATCAATTTCTTCATTATTTTGATAGAATAATACCAAAAGAGACTTCAAAGAAAAAGGGCAGCTATGGCACAGGCAGACAAAGAACGCTGGGATGAAAAATGGCGAAGCAAACCCATGCCGGATGGACCCATCCAACTCGTCAGCGACTATGCTTCACTGGCTCCAGGTCAGCAGGCACTCGACATCGCCTGCGGCATGGGGAGACACAGCAGATACCTCGCTTCCAAGGGATTCGAAGTCGATGCACTTGATATCTCTTCGGTTGCGATAGAGCAGCTTCAGAACATTCCGCATATCCATGCAAAAGAAGTGGATTTTGATACCTATACCCTTCCCAAAGAGAGGTATGACCTTATCGTCTGTACCTATTTTTTAGAGCGCAGACTCTTTCCCCAGATGATAGAGGCTCTAAAACCCGGTGGCATCATCCTGATGGAAACTTTCTTACATCATCCCGACAACGAGCGTACCACATCCAACCCGGATTTTCTTCTGAATGCAGGTGAACTTGAAGAGGTATTTAATGAGAGTTGTGAACTTTTACAACTACCTGAATTTTGGGATGAGGATTACCAGGGGTACAAAACGATGAAAACATCTATGGTCGCCAAAAAGGAAAAAGCAGCCATGAGATAAAGCGTTTTAGGTGCAGTGGCAGACTCGGTTCATGAGGGATCCATTAACGATACTGACCGGTGTGCCTTTACTAGATCAAAAATGAAGATACCACTCCTATAAGTCCACCGAAAACACCTCCCCACACCACAAGCCATCCTAAATGTTCCTTGATCAGATCCTGTACCAGTTCTTTCACCATTTTCGGTGTCAGTTCATCCAACCTTTTTGTGATCAATGCTTCCACTGAAGCGATCATGTCTTCATTCAAAGTTGAGCTTTGTATATGATGGTCAAGCTGTGCTTTAAAAGCAGATGAGGAGACGATGGTACCTACAGCACGCTTGAGCTTACGTGAAAAAGGATCACGTAAACCCTCCAATGCCGCTTCACCGCCGAACATCCCAATAGCGCCACCGAATTTAGACTCCATGACCGTTTTAGTGAGTGCATCAAACGCAGGAGAAAAGTCTGCACCTTCGACCAAAGGGGTCAGATCTATCTTCTCTTCTTCTTTTGCAAAAAAATCTCCCAACTGCTCTTTGCTAAAGAACTGTTTCATCATCATCTCACGTATGGATGCTTTAAAAGCAGTAAAGTTTTTTTCGATCACACCAGAGCCGTAAAGCAGTGGTACCTTTTCAAACAACATATGGATAGCCAGTTGGTTCGTAATGGCTCCGGAGAGTGCAAATAGCCCGGCAAACAGCAATATCTCATGATAGGCAGGTGGTACCAGGAAAGCCATTCCTATAAAAAGCAGAGAAATGAGGTCAGTTATCAGCGTTTTTGACATCAAAGTTCCTCGTTACATTTTTTCTGTAATATAGCAAAAACTGCATTATATTACGCCATCAACTCAATACCTCGATATTAAAAAGAAGGTATAATCGATATTAACGATAAAATCATTTATAAAGCTTCACATGTCTAAAACACTAAATAAAAAGATACAGATCTCACTACTACTGATCGCAACGATGGGTGTGATGTCAGGTATTACTGTCGTCTCTTCCCTTCCCCTGATCAGTCAAACCTTCAGCCATCTTCCCCATATCGAATTCCTTTCAAAGCTGATGTTGACCATTCCTTCCATCATCATTGCACTCTTTGCCCCGGTCGCCGGGATCATTGTAGATAAATTCGGCAGGTTAAAACCGCTTTATACCGGGATCATTCTCTTTGTAGTGGGCGGAAGCTCGGGGTTTTATCTTGAACACTTCTATGCCATTCTTGTAGGACGAGCGGTACTGGGCATAGCTGTTGCCCTGCTCATGACCAGCTCTACTGCACTCATAGGTGATTACCTTGATGAAATGGCACGGCATAGATTTATGTCGGTTCAGGGGATGGCCGTGGCTATGGGAGGGATCGTTTTTATTACGGCCGGAGGTCTGCTTGCGCAACTCCACTGGTCCTACCCTTTTGCTATCTATATCTTACCTCTGTTTTTTCTTCCTCTGCTGCTTACCTCTCTCTATGAACCTGAGAAGCATACGCATGTCGAAAGTGACATAGAAATAGAGACCAAACTCTGGCCTGTCTACCTCACTGCGTTTTTTGCCATGGTACTTTTTTATATGCTGCCTACCCAACTGCCTTATCTTATTATTGAGACCCTGCATGGCAAGCCAAGTACGATAGGACTGGTCATTGCCACTGCGATGATCTTCAATGCGCTCACCTCCAGACAATATGCCAAACTCAAGGCGAGGTTCTCCTATGTACATATCTATATCATTACGTTTATTTTTTTTGGTACGGGTCTCTTCATCATTTCTCAAGCCCACTCCATTGCACAGCTCTTTTACAGCACAGCATTCATAGGTATAGGGTTTGGACTGATCCTTGTCAATACCAATTCATGGTTTCTTGCAAAAGTACCTGCACATAAAAGAGGAAAAGCTTCAGGTGTACTCGCATCCAGCTTCTTCCTGGGGCAGTTCTCTTCTCCGCTGATCATGCAGCCTATTGTACATCTGTATGGGATTCAGGGACTTTTTTTGATCGTATCGGGCATTGCATTAACGACAGCATTGATACTGTTTTTAAAAGGAAAGATCTCTTAAAGATAAAAGTATGTGTAAACAGGGATGTTTAACGCAGCAGTAAGGTATGCAGTTCATCGACACTGCGTACCGCATCTATATGGTCCGTAAAGCCCCAGTCTACCATGATATAGTCTATCTCTGCTCTTTTACTTGCCAACTCATCACGCGGACCGTCACCGATAAAAAGTGCGCTATGGCTACTGTGCCCCAGCTCATCCAGTATTTTGTGGAGCATGTCAGGGTGGGGTTTTCCTTGCTGTACATCATCATAACAGGCGATAGCATCAAAATGCTCATAGACCTCCAGATGTGTCAATGATTCTATCGTTGACCCTCTGTAGGCATTGGTCGCTACTGCCAGATCATGTCCTTTTCCCTTAAGGGTATCAAGCAGTTCTTTAATGCCATCATAGAGTATCAATTCCTGTTGATGATTTTTCGTATAGTACTCTGAAAACCATTTTTCATGGTCCCTGTCAAATGCTTTTGCATGGTAAAAAGTTTGTGCAGGATTGATGGTATGGTCATTGACCAATCTTAAAATATACTCTTGTGCCATAGGCTCAAAACCCAGGTTTTTACGTACATAATTGATCGCATTGGCTATGGTCAACGAAGAGTTGACCAAGGTGCCATCCATATCAAAAATGATCAGTTTTTTTTCCACTAGTTCATCTTCTCCGAATCATTAAGTCTTGGCTGTATGAACTTCACGTAAACAGAAAGACTCACTAAAAGTAATGCGACACCGGAAATCAGATAGACAGCATACACAAGCTGGGCCGGATCTGTGAGTGCAAACTTAAAGACAAGCATCAGGGCTTCAATGGATAATGCAATAATAATGGAGCCTAAAAAGCGTATCATGGTCTGGTGTCCCTCGCCTGTAGCCCCTTTTTTCTCTTTACCTAAAACCTCTTCCTCAAATATCGCTTTGACGAGATCAAAAATAGCCAGGGAGAGGGTCAGAAGGATCGTTGCTTTGAACATCTCATTGATGTCAATGGCAGAAAAATCAAATCCAAAATGCATGAATGCCGCCACCCCTTTGATAAAAAGTAACAGTGAAACACCTGATAGTGCGAAAGAGAATGCGGTATAGGCAACTTTACTTAATTTTCCGGAAACTGAGTCGATGGAGCTTGGATGCACCATGCGTAAAATATTTGCCAAAGAGATATCTACACAAATAATGCTGATCAAATTATCTTTTTCATCTACGATCGGAAATGCTGCAGTGACAACCATCGTATTACTCAAATTGGACGGGTATGGTTCTGTCAGGGTACAACGATGTTCTCTTTGTGTTTTATAATAGTAAGCCCTGTCACTTCTATCCTCACCTTTACCAATCCCCTCAAGCTTTTTATCCTTAGAGATATTTTCAATGATCTGTATACCTTTACCATCCAATGCATAGATCGCTTCTGCATTAGGGATACTCTCATGAAGCGGTTCTAGCTTTGCAAGTACCGTAGAGATATCACCATTGGTAATCGTTTGAGAAATATGTCTTCCTATGATATAACAAAGGTAAGCTCTTGCTTTTGCACGGACCTGTGCATACTCTTCTATCTCTTTAATTTTCATCCCATTCTCCCTTTTATTTGTAATCTTCTATAATACTTTACCCAAAATATCAGTAAATTTTACTTTTTGATTGATCGCGACTTCCGGGAATATACTCCCTTTTTCTGAAAAGGTCAAGATCGTTGATCCCATCTCGAACCAGCCATAGAACTCTCCCCTATCTACCCAGAATTCTTCATACTCATAATGTACCGATTCTCTGATCTCTGAGTTCGTTCTCACTTTTTCCTCAAAGGTTACGACCATTTGACCTACATTGAGTGCCGCTACAAGCACCAGTACCTGTGTTCTGCCCTTTTCATCTTCACACTCTATCACGACCCTCTCATTTTCGATGAACAGATCCACTTTATGGCGAAGCAGTGGAAAGTTCACAGGATAGTGTTTGCCGGGGATATGTGTCAGTGATCTCACTTTGAGTCTCATCGGCATATGATAACGGTGATAATCTTTGGGTGAAAGATAGAAGTTGATAAATTCTCCTCCCTCAACCATGCTTGCTGCCTCCTGATGGTATGGACCAAAAAGCTTCTCTATACTGTAGCTCATCCCTTTGATCTGATAAGCTTTACCCTCTTTGATCTTACCTGCATCGGTAATAAGTGCATCCACCCCCGATATCAGAGCATCCTTCTCTTCCGGCAAAGCTCTGGGTGTTTCAAAGGCTCTTGTAAAGAGTTTGTTCAGTGTCGGATATGCACTGGGTTCTTTGAACTCGCTCATATCAAGTCCCATCAGTTTTACATACCCTTTGTTAATAAAGTTTTGTATCGGTGACGGGAATGCTTTAGAAGCAAATTTTCCAAATGCACTGGAGAGGATGGAAGTAAAGTGTTTAGCCATTGTGTATCCTGTAATTGAACCTGTTGACTGAGGGTTCATAATATATACAGTATTATACCATTTGTCATTTAGGGTTGGGGTTGTTAGATAAAATACGATACTATCTACCTTTATGATTCAAGGATAAAGCATGGCAAAATACGTACTTTTCGATACAGAGACCACAGGAAATCAGGAGCTCGACCGCATTATACAGGTGGGTGCGATGATCGTACACAGTAAAGACGAGATCGAAGTCTTTGATGAACTCTGCCTGGCTCCTGTACCCATCACTATAGAAGCGATGGAAGTACACAACATCACACCTGACCGGATAGCAGACAAAGGCCTCTACGATGAAACCGATTTTGCACTGAAGTTACAGCAATTCAACCAAAAAGAGAATTATCTTATCGCGCATAATATTGCTTTTGATCTGGCAATGCTGGAAAAAGAGGGATTTGAAAATCACTATACACTGATAGACACACTGCGATGTGCCAAGCACCTGCTTCCTGAGAGCCCTAATCACCGACTTCAGTACCTGCGCTACGCACTTGAACTCTATCAGATCGAACAAGCAGAAGCGCAAAAAATCGGCATTACTATCAAAGCACATGATGCAATAGGTGATGTGCTTGTGATGAAATTGCTTCTTTCCAAACTGGTACGTCTGACACAAGAGAAGTTTGCAGGTATAAACCCTATGCAGAAACTGGCAGAACTCACCCAAACCCCGGTCATGATGAAAACCTTCAAATTCGGGAAGTACAAAGACAGAGAGATCGCCGAAGTCGTACATGAGGACAGAGGCTACATTACATGGATGAGAGCGAATCTTGATCTGGATGAAGATATGACTTTTACTTTGGATTATTATCTGGCTTCATAGGGTAAGAGATTGTAGGTGTTTTATTTTTCTACCCTTACACTCTGTGAAATCTATAGAGTACTTTCACACTATTCCTACCGCATTCCTTCACCTCATAGAGTGCTTTATCTGCCCTTTTTACAATGGTCTCTATGCTTCTTTCAATATGATTGTATTGACTGATGCCAAAACTTGCAGTGATAAAGAACTTATCATCCTTCTCTATGAACTTTTTATTTGCTACTCTTTTTCTGATACGCTCTGCAAGGAACAAGGCTTGTTGCTCATTGGTTTCAGGCAGTAAAACCAAAAACTCATCACCACCCATTCTAAAAGCATAGTCATACTCTCTAATCACATCTTTAACGATCTTTGCCACACATTTCAATACATTGTCTCCTGCACCATGTCCATAGCTATCATTGATCTCTTTAAAATGATCAATATCAAACATAATGACAGAGAGACATCTATTATGTCTTAAGAGTCTCTGGAACTCTTTGTGAGAGATCTCATAGTAGGCTCTACGGTTATAAAGTCCAGTTAAGATATCCGTTTTTGCCTCTTTTTCTGCTATGACCCTTTTCTCCTGTGTCATTTTCATTCGATCAGCCAGTGCCATGGATAAAAGAACCACATCGACATACATACCTAAGTCAATTGCTTTATAGGTCAGATAGGTATACGGGATATAAGACATGACCGTCAAAGCAGTAATAAAAGCACCTATCAGACCACTGGCAGTCCCAAGAAGAAAAAATCGGGCTGAACGATTACCTTTGAGCAAAATATACAGAGCAATAATAAATAGATAAATACTGATCAACAGTATGGATATAAAGGCAAGTATCACATGATAATAATAGCCACCGAACATGGCTGAAAGTACTGCTACACCGATAACACCAAAGATCAGAAATTTTGTGATGTTATAGAGCGTATGATGGTATTTAAAAAGATTTAGGAATGAACTTGCAAAAATCAGTACAGTCACAACATAAAAATAGATGGATGTAGACTGTGTCCAGTTTTGTACACTGGGTGAATTAGGAAAGAGGTACATAAATGTATAGCCGTTATAGGAAGCATTCATCCCAAAAAATGCACCTAAGAATAAAACATAATAAGCATAATAGCGGGCTTTCGTACCTAAATATAGAAAAAGATTATAGAATAACATGGCAATAATACCACCATACACCAAACCAATATACGTAGCAGCATCAATCTGTTTGGCTAAAAATGCTACTTTATCCATGATAGAGAGTGCCACAATAAAAGGATCTCTTGTTTTCACTTGAAGATAAACAGTAGAGATACCTGGCTCAAAGCTATGTTCGAAATTGATAAGATAGTAATCGATCGCTCTTTTTGAATAAGGATACATATCACCACCCTGGTAGGTTTTTACTTCACCTTGTGAAGATATCACAGTGAAGTTCACTGAGTCAAGCCAGGCTGGTTCAAAGATGATAAGTCTGGATAAAGGTCTATTTTCATTATTGATCACTCTGAACTTATACCAAAATGCTGCATTTGTAAATGGATGGCTTGCCACTGGTTTATTGAGTGGTGTAAATACCTCAGAAGGGAGATGGCGTATCTCGGATAGTGTCATATTCGCAGTCGTATCCTCATACTCAAGCATCAATTCGCCGATCTCATAGTGTGAGTTTGAAAGGTCTAGTACCTTTGATTGTACATCTCCGTAAAGAAGGGAAAGATAAGAAAAAAGTACTAAAAAAATTGTTTTTTGCATCTTTTATCCTTGATATTGATAAGACACATCGTACATTTGATCATTTTACTCAAGGTTTTGGATTTATAATAACATAAGATAGTTAACAGTTATTAACAACCTTTGCTTTGATAAGATCATTGCACTTAAGATACTTTTCTAATAAACACTACTTTAAGGTAATCTCCCTCTTTAAACGTATCCATGACTCTGAAATCCTTTGGTAGAGAAAACGTATGTTCTATTTTGTACTTGCCACCCAGTTCTTTAAAGGCCTTGTCTATAAAATCTTTGAACTTCACCATGTTCAAATTTGCATAATTCGTTGATGCAATGATCACACCACCCTTCTGTGTGATCTGTATCGCTTCTTTGAGGAGTTTAACATAGTCTTTTGCTACAGAGAAGGTATGTTTCTTCGATCTGGCAAAACTTGGCGGATCGAGTACCACCACATCGAACAGTATCTCTTTTCTGACCGCATATTTAAAATAATGGAAGACATCCTCGACAATGATATCATGCGCCTTGGGATCAATGCCGTTAATACGGAACTGTTCTTCTGTTTTACTGCGGCTTCTTTTGGCAAGGTCCACACTGGTGGTCTTTGCTGCACCGCCCAGGGCGGCACACACGGAAAATGCCCCTGTATAGGAGAAGGTGTTCAGTACAGTTTTCCCTTTGGCATAACTGTCACGAAGTGTTTTTCTCACTTCTCTCTGGTCTAAAAAGACACCCACCATAGGCCCATCATCCAGATAGATGGCAAAATGTACACCGTTTTCTTTTACGGTCAAAGGAAATTCACCTCTGCTGCCACAGACAAAATCATCAGTGTCATCAAGATATTGGCCTTTGGCATCAAATCTCTTTTTCTGATAGATACCCTTATATTCTACCTGAGACTTCAGCGCTTCCAGGATCGCTTCTCTGAATGCATAGATACCCAGACTGTACCAGGTCACCAGATAGAAGCCGTCAAAATAATCTATCGTTAAACCGCCTACACCATCGCCTTCACCGTTAAAGACCCTGAACGCTGTTGTGGTTTCATCATGGTAGAGATCGTTTCGGTATTGGACAGCCTCTTTAATCTTAGCACTGAAAAATGCGACATCGATCTTTTCCTCTTTTTTAGTGGAGAGTACCCAGCCATGCCCTTTGTTTTGAATACCGTAATACCCTTTAGCGATAAACTTTTTTCTATCATCAAACAGGTGAACGATCGTTCCCTCAGTTTTTACTTGGTCCCAGTCAACCATAAACTCTTTGGAGATCAAAGGATACCCGTTCGTGTAGTTTTTGATATATTGTGGTCTAATGGTCAGGTCTATTGTCTTCTTCATATCTATCCTTTGCCACCTCATAAGAGGTGCAATGAGGGGAACCAGCTCTTATGATAAGGTTATGTAATTGGTTGTTATCGTTCTCGTATTACTTTAACTTCTCAGCCACTAGTGCATTGACCACTTGCGGATTAGCTTTGCCACCTGTGGCTTTGAGTACTTGTCCTACAAAGAAGCCTAATAATTTTGTATTTCCTGCTTTGAACTTTTCAACATTATCCGGATTTTTAGTGATGACCTCATCAATAATAGGTGATATTTGTGATGGGTCACTGATCTGAACAAGTCCTTTAGCTTCAACGATCTTTGCTGGATCTTCTCCGCTCTTAGTCATTTCTTCAAATACTTGTTTGGCAATTTTATTTGAAATAGTCCCGTCATCGACCATCTTCACAAGCCCGGCTATTTGATTTGCGTCAAATTTCAACGCATCTGCGTGCTTCTCTTTGAACTCTCTTGCTACTTCATTAGCCACGATATTTGCGATCGTTACAGGACTATTGTTTACAGATAGAGCCTCTTCATAAAAAGAAGAGAGTTGCGCGTCACGTGCCAACGTGTTGGCAACTTCACTGTTGAGTTCAAGGTCTCTGGTATACGTATCAAACAGTGCCTGTTCAGCCTCACTCATAGGCTCTACTTCACCATCGATTTGTACTTTTTTAGCTTGAGGTTTGCACTCGTTTTTAGGTGCACTTTCCTGTGCCTTTGTCTTTTTGCTCCAAGAGTCTTTAAGTCCGACGATCTTATTGAACACCGGTGTTTCATCCGTGTAGTCTATAGGATCAGCATAGAAATACCCCTGTCTTTCAAACTGGAATCTCTCATCAGGTCTGTCCGTAATGACAGCAGGTTCGATCAATGCATTTTTGACCACTTTCAAAGAGTCTGGATTGATATCTTCCAGCCCTTCAGGCGCTTCATCTTTAAAGAGTCTGTCATACAGTCTGAGTTCAACGCTTTTAGCCTTGTCTGCATCGACCCACTGGATCGCACTTTTTACCTTGATGCCACTGGTATCGGCACCACTTTTGGAATCCGGATGGTATTCTGCTTTTATCTCTGTGATATTGCCATCGGCATCTTTGATCACTTCCTTACACGTAATGATATACGCATGTCTAAGTCTCACCGGTTGCTCTGGGGTAAGACGGTAGTAACCCTTTGGAGGGTTCTCCGTAAAGTCATCACGCTCAATATAGATCTCTTTTGAAAAAGGTATCTTTCTTGAACCCTCTTTAGGTACATCATGCGGGTAGTATGGTGCATCAAGTTCTTCTGACCCCTCATAGTTTTCAATGGTGACTTTGAGCGGGTCAAGCACACACATCACACGCGGTACTTTGGTATTGAGATCATCCCTGATACAAAACTCAAGTTGGGAAACATCCACCGTTGAGTTTGCCTTGGCGATACCTATCTGATCGCAGAAGTTCAGAATAGACTCAGGTGTATACCCTCTTCTTCTGTATCCCGCGATCGTAGGCATACGAGGGTCATCCCAACCGCTCACCCTTCCTTCATTTACTAATTCTAAAAGCTTTCTCTTACTCATCACCGTATAGTTGATTGCGAGTCTTGCAAACTCATGCTGATAAGGTCTTGGCGGCCTAAGCTCCAGCGTATCAAGTACCCAATCATAAATATCACGATTGTTTTCAAACTCCAGGGTACAGATAGAGTGGGTAATCCCCTCAATATAGTCAGAGAGACAGTGACCAAAGTCATACATCGGGTAAATATGCCACTTATCCCCTGCTCTGTAATGGTGTGCATGTCTGATACGATAGAGAAGCGGATCTCTCATTTTCATATTGGCCGCACTCATATCGATCTTGGCTCTAAGGACATGTTCACCGTCTTTGAACTCGCCGTTTTTCATTCTCTCAAAAAGGTCCAGATTCTCTTCAACACTGCGCTGTGCATATTGACTGCGGCGTCCGGGCTCGGTGACCGTTCCGCGATACTCACGGATCTCCTCTTCGCTGAGACTGTCAACATACGCCTTGCCCATTTTAATCAATGCAACAGCATACGCATAGAGTTCAGGGAAATAATCAGAAGTATAACGTACACTGTTATCCCATTCAAATCCAAGCCAATGTACAGCATCTTTGAGTGCTTCAACATATTTCGTGTCTTCTGTAGTCGGGTTGGTATCATCCATTCTAAGGTTGCAGCGGCCATGATAATCACGGGCAATACCAAAATTGATAGCGATAGATTTGGCATGTCCAATATGCGGGAAACCATTAGGCTCTGGAGGAAATCTTGTATGAACTTCTTTATACTTGCCTGATGCTAAGTCCTCTTCAACTATCGTACGTAAAAAATCTTTGCTCTCACTCATTATTATTAAACCTTTTGATTTTAAAGCTGTATTTTATCCAATTAGAGCTTATCACATCTTAGATAATGCATATTGAGGACATAGAAATGGCAGGTTGACCAACGAGAAAGTGCTCCAAAGTAAAAAGCATCGTTAAACGTATGGCACTTTAAAATATTTATAAATTAATCCCACTATAATAACACTCTTATAAACGCACAACTTTTGGAGTAGGATACATGCTTAGATTTGCCCCGTCACCGACCGGTGATATGCACATAGAACAACTACGTGTTGCCATATTTAACTACATGGCAGCCAAACAGAAAGATGTCAACTTCATTGTACGTATCGAAGACAGTGACAAAGAACGAAACATCACCGGCAAAGATACTGAGATCATGGATATCCTTGAGAAATTTGCGCTTCCTCACGACAGTGTCTTTCACCAAAGTGAAAACCTTCATATACACCAGACATTGGCGATCCGGCTCCTTGAAGAGAAAAAGGCATTTGTCTGTACCTGTACATCTGAGCAGCTTGATGCAGATAGAGAAGTGGCAGAACAGAACAAGGCGTCCTACCACTACAGTGGCCGGTGTGCTTCTATCGGTGCGGAAGAGCTTCATAAACTTAAAGAAGAGAAGAAACCCTTTGTCCTGCGTATCAAAGCCCCGGATGCACCTATAGTCACCCATGACCTTATCCATGGAGAGTTTGAGACTGCACCCGATGAAGTAGACTCTTTTGTCATTCTAAAAACTGACGGAACACCCACCTATGACTTTGCTTGTGCCTGTGATGATATGATCTCAGGGATCAGTCTCATCATCCGTAGTGAGGAGTACCTCTTACACACTCCGAGACAAAAGCACATCAAAACACTCCTTGGATATGAAGAGGAGACCACGTACGCACATCTTCCTGTTATACTGAATACCGAAGGTAAGAAGATGGGCCAGGAGGAGGATGCCGGCTCGGTCAAATGGCTCTTTGAACAGGGATTCATCCCCGATGCGATCGCCAACTACCTGATACTGCTTGGGAACCAAACGCCATCAGAGATCTTCACCATGCCCGAGGCACTGAAATGGTTCGATCTTAGCACACTTTCCAGATCCTCTGTAAAGTTTGACATAGATACACTCCGTTTTATCAACAGAGAACACTTAAAACGTATGGATGACAAACGTCTCTCTACACTTTTTGGTTTTGCAGATGCAGACATCGGAAAACTGGCCAAGCTCTACCTTGAAGAGGTGAGTACGATCAACGAACTTGAATCAAAGATCAAACCTATCTTTGCACCTAAAGATTTTGAAGGTAAATGGGGTGCCCAGATGCAGACCATGGAAGAGATCATCCAGAATGCTCCTATGATCAACGATTTTAACGACTTTAAAGCACATATCCTAAAAGAGAGCGGATTACAGGGAGAGGATTTCTTTACACCGTTAAGACTCATCCTTACAGGTGCGGAACATGGACCTGAACTTTCCCGGATCTATCCGCTTATCAAACCATATTTACTGGAGGTAGCATCATGAATGCTCTTATCTACGCCATTGTACAAACGATCCACACCGTACTGAACCTTTATATCTGGATAGTGATCATCGCTGCACTACTGAGTTTTGTACGACCTGATCCTTACAATCCCATCGTACAGATACTCTACCGTTTAACCGAACCTGTTCTTAGCTTCATCAGACGTAAAATGCCGTTTGTCGTATTTTCAGGCATCGACCTCTCTCCGCTGGTGATTATCTTGGGACTGCAACTGATCGATAATTTTATGATGCGTGCTGTACTCGGATAATAGATGCGCGTGAAGTTTCTTTTTATTTCATTGCTGTTTGTACTCTCTGTAGGTACATCCTCACTGCAGGCAAAAAAGTTCACCTACGAACAGATACACAAGATGCCAAAGAGTGTAGAAAAAGATTACTATATCTGGCGTTTTCTTTCACAGATCACGACCACAGCTGCTGAAGCCAAAAAGATCATCTTTGAAGCAAGCAGCCTCAATACAAAGCTTCGGACAGCCTACAAAAACAGAACCGGGTCAACGATTGAGCTCCCAAAGTTGACAGCAACCGGAGAAGCAAACAAAAACTGGAAAAGAAGAAGCAACGCACACAAAAGTTTCAAGCATGGACTTGCGCTGATGCAGCAGAGAAAACCTAAGCAGGCAGCAAATTATTTTGAAGATGCCCGTAACAACTATCTGCAGCGTTATGATGTAGACAAGTCTCTCTTCTGGCTCTATCTGAGTACAAAAGAAGATAAATATCTAGAGCTGTTACGTGAAAGCTGTGATGTCAATATCTATACATTAATGGCAGCGGACGCCATCAACGGAAGATACCCTAAAACCATTACCGAGTCCCTTTGGAAAAGCAGTACATGGGGGTTTGATATCGAAGATCCTATCGAATGGGCCAAAGTGAAACAGAAAATGAATTCAGGTGTGGATCTGGATGATCTGGCCGATGAACATAAATCGCAAGAAACGATAGGCATCTATACCTACCTCAAAGCCAAAGCGTGCAACTACACGGAGTCTTATTTTCCCATGCCTTACCGTAAGGCTATGAAACATATGACCCCAGAGCGTCAGGCACTGATCTATGCCATCGCACGACAGGAGAGCCGCTTTGTCCCGGCTTCTGTCTCACGTTCCTTTGCATTGGGAATGATGCAGTTCATGCCGTTTCTTATCGAGCATGTGTCCAAAGAGAAAGGGGAGCAGATCGATTATGATGAGATATTCAACCCCTACAAGGCCATAGAGTATGCAAATTTCCACCTTGACTATCTCACCAAGTACCTTTTCCATCCGCTTTTCATCGCTTATGCGTACAACGGGGGTATAGGTTTCACCAGAAGGCATATTACCAACAAACATAACTTCAGAAGAGGTCCCTATGAACCCTATATGAGCATGGAAAAAATGGAAAATGAGGAAGCTAAAGAGTATGGGAAAAAAGTACTGGCAAATTATGTCATCTATCTCAATAAACTGGGGGTGACCACACGCATCTTTCCACTCTTGAAAGTACTGGCATCACCTTCTGAAACCGATACATTCAGAAAGTAGCACCCAAAACACTTCTTATCAGAGCGCCTCTTTGGTCAAGACATATTTGGCCACTTTGGCAAAGTGTAACGCACCTTTTCCATACGATGTACTCTCAAAGAGGAGTGTGATCTTTTTGCTTGATTCATGGGGGAAGGTTACCAGATAATAACGGCTCCACGGGGTCACAAAAGATAACGTTTTTAACCGTTCATCCTCAGGGCTCAGTGCTTTGATCTCTTTAGGTCTTTTCCCGTTGAGTGTTAAGCTGTTCCCCTCGGAATTCAACGCACCTTCTGCCTGACCTTCGCTGTGCAATCCCACGATAAAAACTTCATCTCGGGTATCATGATCTTCAAAGTCCGGAGTATAGAGATAGGTTGCAGTTAACATGACCTTGGTCACATTGTCCTGATAGAGTTGTATCTTTTCTGTTTTTTGTAACTGTTTATGATAGGTCACTTTTTTACTATAGCCTTGGATCAGATCTGACTCTTGTTTTGATGTGCATCCAAGAAGAAGCGCTATGGCTATGAACGATAAACATGACCTAACCATGTGCACTCCTTGTAATTCATACGGATTTTAACATACATTCAATAAAGATTGATGTATAATGCAATTAATCATTATTCAAGGAAATCATACTGTGAGTAAAAGAGTTGCTGTTGCATTCACCGGTCCGTCAAACAGTGGGAAAACCACTCTGGTGGAAAAAGTTGCACGAACATTGATACAAGAATGTAAAGTCGCCATCATCAAAAATGACCCTAAAGACAAAGCACAGTTCGATGTAGAAGGAAAAGACAGCCATAAATTCTCACAAACGGGTGCTGAGGTCGTGGTCACTTCGCCTACAAGAACGACCTACTTCTCACAAAGAGAAAAAACACTGGACGATATCGTAGCCATGATCCATGATTTTGATATTCTGCTTGTTGAAGGACTTAAAACCCTTCCGCTGCCGCGTATTGCTGTTTTCAGGAACAAGATCGACGAAAGTTATTTTTCCTGCAGTGAAGCCATAGCGATTGATGACACGATCGACATTGCAACCTATGCGATACCAGAGAGTATCGATATACTGGATCTGAACAATACTGCCCAGATCATAGAGTGGATCCATGCGCATGCAAAACAACTATAATGTAAAAGAGGACAAGAGATGTTAACCATATTTGAAACCATTGAAAAAATTGCGATCAAAATAGACCACGCCATTAAAACCGAAGACCTGGGGTACAGTAACACTGAAAACACATCAGGTGAAGATCAGCTGAAACTGGATGTAAAAAGTGACTATATCGTAGAAGAGGCTTTTAAAAATGTCTCACTTGTAAAAGCTTTGGTCAGTGAAGAGAAAGAAGGTGTCTTAGCATTGCATGATGAGGGGAAATACACGATCTGTTATGATCCCCTCGATGGTTCAAGTCTCGCAGATGTCAACCTCTCTGTAGGGTCTATCTTCGGTATCTATGAAGGGGAGTTGAAAGCTGAAAACCTTGTCGCCTCTGCCTATGTGGTCTATGGTCCGCGTATTGAACTTATGACGGCAACAAGAAATGCCAAACCTAAACATTACAGAGCACAGGAAGGGCTTTTCAACTTCATTTCCGAAGTCACACTGGATGAAAAAGGAAAACTCAATGCTCCCGGCGGGACACAACAGAACTGGAGCAAAGTGCATAAAACCTTTGTAGACGGCCTTTTTGCTGAAGGGTACCGTCTCAGATACTCTGGCGGTATGGTACCTGACCTTCACCAGATACTTCTCAAGGGTGGCGGGATCTTTTCCTATCCAAGTACATCTGACAAGCCAGACGGAAAACTCAGACAACTTTTTGAAGTCATCCCTTTTGCCTTCATGTACGAACAGGCCGGAGGGCAGGCGATCAATGCTGAAGGCATGAGACTGATGGAACTTGTGCCGGGTCATCCGCATGATACAAGCCCTTGTTTCTTCGGTTCAAATTATGAAATAAACACACTCAAAGAAGCTTACGGGGTAAAGGCATAATGTCAGACCAAGTACTCGATGAGTGGCAGATAGCCCTGAAACAGAAAAAATCAGAATTGGAAGCCTGTCAGTCAGAACGTCAGGTAAAAAGCTGTATGGCTTGCGAAAAACTGCTTGATTGTGAAGTGCGAGAGAGTTACGTACAGGCCGTCTATGACAGTATGAGCAAAGGTGCCGGCGGCGGATTTGAGTTCTAGGAAGAGGCTATCAGCCTCAGCTTCTCTGCCCTGCTCATCTTTTTTTTGATCTCATATTCACGTTTTGATGCGAGACTTCTGTCTGTATACTCTTCACTGTAGACCAAGGTGACCGGTCTTCTTACGCGTGTATATTTTGCACCTTTCTCCGAACCGTTATGCTCATCGATCCTGCGTTCAAGTTCTTTGGCGATACCGGTATAAAGTGTCTCATCTGCACACTTTACTATATAGACATAATACATCTCTTCTTTTTACTTCTCGTCTTCAAGGGAATACCCTTTAAAATATACACGTGTTAAATTATATGAGACAAAAAACTTGTCTGAATATATTTCAGTCTTGATGAGTACGTCTTTTTTCTTCACTTCAAATTCACTGACAGATTTATAATAAAGTGTCACAATACTTGCTCTGTTGGTAATTTTATCACAATCTGCGACCTCGATATAATATTCCCGTTCCATGTTCTTGAATTTATAGAACTCTTTATTTCCGATCTTGTAACGCTTTTTGTTATGAAGGCGTCTCTTCTTGATCTCTTCACGCTTTTGCTTACTGAGTCTTTTTTCATTGAGTTTGGCTAAGATCTTCTTTTTTTCTTCTTCCGTAAATGATCTTTTATGACCTTTGAGCTCCTCTTCAGCTCTTTGATGGATCAGTCTTTCCTCATTCAATCTTGCCATAATGAGTTCTTTCTCTTCGGCACTATAGGTCTTTGACTTTGAGTGACTCTTTATCTCTGATAATTCACTTGGATCGTTATCCATACTTATCCTTTTAGATTTCCCCCATGCAATTCCATTCTTCTGAGTTTTATTATACATCATAAATATATAATTTTCTATTCTCACCCATAACACAGCACTTTTTAGCTAGAATATTCACCGAATTTACTCTACAAACTCATTTGTTTAAGGAACTGCATACTATGTCATGTCACAAAAAATCTTATATCACCACCCCGATCTATTACGTTAACGACATTGCCCACATCGGCCATGCGTATACAACCATTATTGCAGATACACTTGCACGTTACTCCCGTATGTCAGGATTGGATACTTTCTTTCTTACCGGTACCGATGAACACGGCCAGAAAATAGAAGAAGCTGCAAAAGCAAGAGGCAAATCGACCCAGGCTTATGCAGATGAGATCTCAGCCACTTTTAAAAACCTTTGGGATGATTTTGACATCTCTTATGATAAATTTATCAGAACCACAGATGCCGATCACATGAAAGGTGTACAAAAAGCCTTTTCTATCATGCATGAAAATGGGGATATCTATAAAGATACCTATAAGGGCCACTACTGTATCTCTTGTGAGACCTTCTTCCCCAGCATACAATTGGTGGATGATGAGTTTTGTCCGGAATGTGGAAAGAGCACTACGATAGTCGAAGAAGAGAGTTATTTTTTCAAACTCTCAAAATATCAGGACAGACTGCTTCAGTATTATGAAGAGCACCCGAATTTCATTTTACCAAAAAGCAAAAGAAATGAAGTGATCCGCTTTGTTGAAGGCGGACTGCAGGATCTTTCCATTACACGTACAAGTTTTGACTGGGGTGTGAAACTGCCAGCAGAGATGGATGACCCTAAACATGTGATGTATGTATGGCTGGATGCGCTTATGAACTATGTCACGGCGCTTGGGTATGGAACCGATGAGGCCAATATGGACTACTGGCCTGCACGTGTTCAACTCATCGGTAAGGATATTTTACGTTTCCATGCCATCTACTGGCCGGCATTCCTTATGAGTCTCGAACTGCCTCTTCCTACCCATATCGCTGCCCATGGATGGTGGACAAGAGATGGCGAGAAGATGAGTAAATCCAAAGGCAACGTTGTGAACCCCAGAGAAGTGGCAGATGCCTATGGGCTGGATAACTTCCGTTACTTTATGCTAAGAGAAGTACCATTCGGCGGTGACGGTGACTTCAGCCAGAAAGCACTTATTGACCGCATCAACTCTGATCTTGGTAATGACCTTGGTAACCTGCTCAACCGACTCATAGGAATGAGCGGTAAATACTTTGACGGTACCGTTGACTCTGCACATGTCTCTAAATACTATCAGGCAGAACTTGACGAAGTACATGCTGCTCTAGAGAGTTTGGAACCGCTGCTTTTTGATATGCAGATACACAGATACCTCGAAGAGCTTTGGAGACCGCTCACTGTAGCGAACAAAGCCATCGATATGTACCAGCCATGGACACTGATGAAAGAAGGTAAAGAGGAGGAAGCGATGGCCCTGAACGGACTGATCGCTGCGATACTTGCAAAGGTATCTATCATGCTTTCTCCTGTCATGCCTGCTGTATGTACAAAGATCTCAAATGCCCTGCACTTCACCATAGACAATGACTCCTGGAACAGTATGGTGAAAGAGAAACAACTGCTTGAACCGTTCACTCTAGAAAAGATAGACCCTCTTTTCCCTCGTATAGAGGAGCCTTTACTGGAGCAGGCAGAACCTGTTGATGTCAAAGAGAAAGAACAGGCACCTAAAAAAGAAACTGCCAAAGTGGAGACAAAAAAAGAAGAGGGTATTGCACTGATAGGGATAGACCAGTTCTTCCAAACTTCCCTTAAAGTAGGAACAGTTGTAAAAGCAGAGGAAGTGCCAAAGAGTAAGAAACTGCTTTTACTGCAGGTCGATATCGGTGAAGAGGTACCTAGACAGGTCGTTGCGGGTATCAAAGAGTGGTATAGCGCTGAAGAGATGCTCAATACACAGGTCTGTGTGGTAGCAAACCTTAAACCGGCTAAACTGATGGGTCTCAAGAGTGAAGGTATGCTTCTTGCAGCCAAAGATGAGAACGGTCTGTGTATGATACGTCCAGAAAAGCCGAAAACGGCTGGAACACCAATAGGCTAAATATGAAAATCGAAGATATAGTAAACCTCACTGAAGGTACGCTCACGAACATTCCGAAGGTTCAAGCGATAGAAGCTGCAACCGTCTACTACTCAAAAGTAGAGCATGGCGATCTCTTCTTCTCTTCAAATCAGGAAGAGATAGACCAAGCCATCGCCAATGGTGCCTATGCCATCGTTTATACCGATGACAGTATCGTCAAAAAAGATGATGAGATCGCCTGGATCAAAGTTTCGGACCTGCAACTTGCAGCGATGAAACTCCTCCGTTACGTCGTCATTAGAAAGGAAGCAAAATTTTATTTACTTTCAGAACATGAAGAGACATTCCTGAAGATGATACTGCTTCACAAAACGAACATTACTTTTATCTCAAACGACTGGAGAAAGGCATTTGAACAGATCCTGAACTCTGAATGTTCTCTTTTTGTCGGAACGAACAAGGAACTGATGGAACTTATCAAGCCTGACGTACCCAAACTCAAGAAAGAGGTAGATGGATACTCCGTATTCGACACACTTTTTAGGACGACATTCAAGGTAGGCGGATTTGTCTATCAGGAAAAAGAACTGATCCCGTTCCATTTAGAGTACCTGCTTCGTGCAATAGACTTTTGTGAGACATACGAACTGCCTTACTCAGTGGAACGTCTTAAGTATACGAAACACTTTACACCGGTCTTTATAGATGGAAAACTCAAAAGCACACAGGCAAGCAAGAGTGACAAGGTAGCCATCTTTACCGACAACCTCTCCGATATTACCAAAGCAAGAGAGTATGTCATGAGAAGCAACATGTGGGTCAAGAGTGTGGTCATGACACCGCCTAAGACCAAAGTACCGGGCATTGACCACCCGTACTGGTTCGCAACAAAAGAAGAACTGCAGGACCTGCTTAAAAATATCCACTATAACTATGCATTCATCTACAATGCAGATAAAAGCATGTTACATACGATCCAGGAAGAGTACTCACTCTTCTAACACTTTGTTACACTTACAGCGACTGTGGGTGTAAAGGTTTTCTCACAAGCACCATATTTTTCCCATTATCGGCGATCACTTCAACACCATACTTTTTGCATAATTCGCTAAATGTATGCGCCGTAAAGAAGACGATATGTGTCGGGTCCTTATGGTAATACCATGTTTTGAAGGCCTCGACATCATTGGGATGGAACTGTGTCTGCAGTGCCAGGTAACCGCCCTCTTCCAAGCGTTCCAGAAGCCCTTCAAAGACTTCTCTGGGCTGATGCAGGTGTTCAAACACTTCTGTAGAGACAATCAGATCGTACTTTTTCTTCTCCTCAAACCCCTCAGGATGATAGATAGGGTCATAGTAGTCACAGGCTATGCCTTCTTTCATCAGCATGGAAGCAAGCAGAGAGCTTCTGCCGCAACCAAAATCAAGCGCTGTTTTGGGTTGCTTCACTAAGGGAAGTATAAAATCCAGAAATAGTTGGAAATAGGCCTGGTATCCCGCATCATTTTCATCATTTTCATGAAGGTTGTACCGTTCTTTCTGACTGATGAGATCCTGGTAACATTCCGGTGATTTAAAGATGTACTGACACGTCTTACAATAGTAATAGGTGATGTCCGTTTTTTCATGGTGAAATGACGCTGTCGGTTTGTCGCAAATATGGCAGTTCAATCTACATCCTTTAATGAGTGTTATGTTACTATTTATTTATTAATGCAAACCCAAATTATGTAGTAGAATTGTGAAAATAGCGTTTATGCTTGTGTTTAGGGTGTTTACAGAAAATTTGAGCTTAACCCAAAGGTTAGGTGATGATTTTATGTGAATATCATAGACACAATGATAGTTGCTAGTTTTATGATTTTAATCCATAATATGGGTTTAAGGACAAAAAAGAATGAAAAGAAGAGACTTTATTGCCGGTACAGCCATTGGGGCTACCGCTTTGGCACTAAGCGGATGCCACAGGGCTGAAGAGAAGACAGAAGGCAGTTCTGCAAACATAAACCGGGGTAAAAAAGTAACGCTCAAACTTGCTACATCCTGGCCTGCACACTTTCCCATTATGGGAACAGGCGTGGATGCTTTTGCGAAACGTTGTGCTGAACTGAGCGGAGGCACACTGGAGATCAAAGTCTACGCCAAGAACATTCTCGTCCCTGCCCTTCAGGTCTTTGACTCTACATCCGCTGCACAGATAGATGCTTTTCACTCCGGTGTCTACTACTGGAAAGGGAAGAACCCTGCATTCTCGATCTTTGGAGGCATGCCTCTGGGACTCACCAGTGAAGAGATGGTCACATGGATGAAATTTGGCGGCGGGTATGAACTCTGGCGTGAAATGTACGGTAAATTCAACCTCTATCCGCTCATAGGAGGAACAACGGGACCTCAAATGGGCGGCTGGTTCAAAAAAGAGATCAACTCACTTGCCGATCTAAAAGGTCTCAAGATGCGTATCCCCGGTCTGGGCGGAGAAGTGATGAAAAAACTGGGAGTGAACCCTGTACTTCTGCCTGCGGGTGAGATCTATACATCACTGGAACGCGGTACGATAGATGCCACAGAATGGGTGGGACCGGCACTGGACAGTATGATGGGTTTTGCAAAAGCAGCACCCTACTACTATACAGGCTGGCATGAACCCGGTTCCATACTCGAGTTGACTTTTAATAAAGCCCGATGGGAAAAGCTCAGTAGCGAACATCAAGCCATACTTACTGCAGCCAGTGAAGAGATGTCGGCGAACATGCTGCATGAGTTTAGATACAAAAATGCAAAAGCACTGCAGGCACTTCCGGACAATGTAGAGATCCGGACATTCCCTAAAGATATGATGGATGCAGCCAAAATCGCACTGAATGAGGTACTCGATGCCCAAAGTGCCCAAAGTGAAGATTTTAAACGTGTATTAAAAAGTTATCAGGATTTTGTCAAACTCAATAAGCCTTGGGATGATATCAGTACCAAGAACTTCTTAGATATCAGAGGCTGATCATCTCTCTATGCTAATACTTCTTGTTGGTATATGCCAGTAGATCTTTTTCACTGAGATCAGCGATCAGACCGGTGAGATTCTTTAATGAAAAAAGCTGTAACTTCTCACCTTTTTCCTTTTTGAGTTCAGAGGAGAACTTGTTTTTAGAGAAGAGGACAAACCTGTCAACATCCAGCTCGGCTTGTGCGCATTTTTCTTTGAGCTTTGTGAGTTCACTCTTGTTGGCTTTTGACTTGGAATACTTTGTCATACCTGCGATCATTTCACCGGACTTTCTTTTGATCAGGATATCTATCTCAACATTCTTGTCCCAATACCCTCCGATACCAACGATAGGATCGCCCTCAAACGCATCTTTAAAACTCTTTTTGAGCATTTCAAACACCAATTGGTCATAGATAAGATTTGAAAATTCTGATCTTATGCGTGACCAGTGCTCTTTCATCTCTTTATAATCACCCTCTTTGATCCCTTTATAGTAAGGAGAGATACAGGCAAACCAAAAACGCATAAAAGGCTGTACAAACAGAAGTTTATCAGAGTTTCCCTCTTCTTCTTTCAATGGTTTTTCCACAGATCTGTCAAAGATCAAGAGGTCATTTTTAATCAGCCAGTCTATTGCCTCTTCCCCCTCTTCTCTCTTCACATTCGCTTTTTTAAATGTAGAGAATTCTCTTCGGTCACCTGATGCTATGGCAGATAAAAGTTTATGGTAAACAGGTTTGCTCTTCGTTGTATGTGCAATGTCCCCATGAATATATCTGTAGTTACGAAGCACTTTTTCTTCTATCAGTTCATCGATAGATCTGGAAAAGTCAACACTCCATCCCATACCGCCAAATACACTAAAATACTCTACAGCCTGTTCAAAGTCAGTCGCATGGTTTTGGTAACAGAAAGAACGGAAGTGTTGCAGTAGTGTCGGATTTTTTGTCATTAAGAAGCCCTTGAATTGATTCATAGATTATACCTAAGATGCTGTTATAACCCTGCCATCTTCTGTCAGGTTTTACACCCTTTATATTTTCTACCCTTATTTATTTTTTCACTTTATAAGTGACTTCAAAGCTTTACAAGCTAATATGGGCTTATGAAATTAAATGAATTACACGTAACCAACCCCTACTTAGAACTACCGGCTGAGTGTTATGACAGCGTGGCACCCACACCTCTTGCAGAGCCCTATCTTATACATGCCAACACGGATGTGGCCAAAGTGCTCGATATTGACGAGGATGAACTTCAGACCGAGGTATTTGTGAAGTTTCTTAACGGTGAGTATCAGTTAGAAGGGTCAGAACCTTTTGCGATGTGTTATGCCGGGCACCAGTTTGGGTATTTTGTACCTAGGCTAGGAGACGGGAGAGCCATCAACATCGGTACGATCGACAAATATCATCTGCAGCTAAAGGGTGCGGGGGTCACCGAGTATTCGCGTAACGGTGACGGACGTGCCGTACTGCGTTCAAGCATCAGAGAATATCTTATGAGTGAAGCGATGCAGGGGCTGAGTATACCAACCACACTCTGTTTGGGACTGATAGGATCAGCACATCAGGTAAGACGTGAAAAGATAGAACAAGGTGCCATTGTCTGCCGTGTAAGCTCTTCATGGGTGCGTTTTGGTACGTTTGAATATTATGCCCATCAAGGAAATTTCAAAGACCTTGCAGCGTTGGCTGATTATGTCATAGAGGAGAATTTCCCGCATCACAGCGGCAAAGAGAACCGCTATACCCTGCTCTTTAATGATGTGATGATCATCACGGCCAGACTCATGGCACAATGGATGTCTGTCGGCTTCAACCATGGTGTCATGAACACGGACAATATGTCTATAGCCGGACTGACCATAGACTATGGACCCTATGCCTTTTTGGATGATTTCCGACATGAAAATGTATGTAACCATACCGATGTAGAGGGACGCTACAGTTTTGCAAACCAACCCGAAATAGCCAAATGGAATCTTAAATCACTGATGATGGCACTCAGTCCATTGACCGATACGGAAAAGATGGAAAAGAACCTGGGGATGTTTGATAAGATCTATATCCGCTATTTTCACTACTATATGTGTAAAAAACTTGGTTTCGAAGGCACCATAGAGGGCGATCCTGAGCTCATTGACGATATGCTGGACATGCTGGAGCAGTTACATGTGGATTATACGCTCTTTCTAAGAACACTCAGCCGTTATGAGGGAGACAGAGAGGCTCTTCTATCTACCGGGCTATACCATGAACCTATGAATGCATGGCTCGACAGATATGACGCACGTATCAAAACCATAGACACCAAAGAGCGAAAAGAGCAGATGCTCTCTGCCAACCCAAAGTATGTGCTCAAGAACTATATGCTTCAAGAGGGTATAGATGCCGCGGAAAAAGGTGACTTTTCTGTGGTGCATGACCTGTTTAAGATCGCCCAAAACCCGTTTGACGAACACCCAGAGTTTGAACGATGGGCAGGTGCGACACCACAGGAATTTAAAAATAAAAAGCTCAGCTGCTCTTCTTAACAAGGAAAACCTGGAAGTAGTCAAAGCGTAGAGATGCTATACTAAAAAAAGTACGCTATACAAAGGAGAGAGAGCATGAATCAGGACGAATTATTAGACCTATATCTTGAAAAGTTACGTCTATTATGCAAAGAAAAACTTGAAGAGCGTGAGATCAGTGTCATAGAAGCATTGAAAGAGTCTATACTCTATATTGAGGGCGAGATGCAGGAGTACTAAACTACCCTTCTCCTTGCTGAAGATCAGCCGAACATCCCCCTGGTTGGCCATACCTACTTTGTCATTTAAAACCTGATATCATTTTTCATGATCCCGTAGAGCCCTGCTTCCTTTTCTCTACTGAGATCTTCTTTCTCTACCGTCCAAAAAATGACCTTGTGTCTTTGAAGGAGCCCCTGAGCTAAGACGATGTCACGCAGGTTTACATCCACATCAAAATAACTGACATATGCATACAGCGTTTCAAAATCTTTATCTTCCAATGTGGATGCCTTGTCTATCAGTTTATGAAGCTTGAGATGAGGATTGAGCTGATGCATATAGTTTAAAACCTTATCTTCGAAACAGGAGACCTCTATCCAATCGAGTTTATTTTCTATCCGTTTTAGGGTGATTTCACAGAGTCTCTTATAGGTGGATGGGTTATACTTTATCTCCAGGATAAGTGTCGCCCTGCCCTGTGTGAGTTGAAGCAGTTCATCCAAGGTGGGAATAGACTCTCCATCTCCTGCATCGAGTTTTTTTAAGGCGGAAAGAGGAAGGGCTTCGGGTCTACCATCATACCCTGTTATGCGCTTAAGATCGTCGTCATGAAAGAGTATGACTTCTTCGTCATGACTCAATCTTAGATCAGTCTCTATACCATCTGCACCCGCTTCAAGAGCTTTTTTAAAAGCAAGCAGTGTATTTTCAGGATACTCTGCACTGAAACCTCGATGGGCAATTCGCTTCATAAAATCCCTCTTTTCTGTTATTATATCTTATGCATAAAAAATATGATATGGTGATTCTCGGTGCCGGTATTAATGGGGTAGCTATTGCAAAGGCACTGGCTTCTTCAGGGAAAAAAGTTCTCGTAGTGGAAAAAACACATATTGCGGCAGGGGCGTCATCCAAATCCTCACGGCTCATACACGGCGGTCTGAGATATTTGGAAAACTTTGAGCTCTCCTTGGTCAAAGAAGCCTTAGGTGATCAGAAATATCTTTTAGAGACCTACCCTGACCTGGTCAAGCTGCACCCTTTTTATCTGCCGATCTATAAAAATTCCAAACGCCCTGCCTGGATGATTCGTATGGGATTATGGCTCTATAGTTTTTTCGCACAACATGGCCACAAGTCAGAGGAAGTGGGAAAAGAGAACTTTTTGAGAGAGTTCACCGCTATAAAAGAACATCACCTCAAAACCGTATTCAGATACTTTGACGGAAAAACAGATGATGATGCACTGACACACAGAGTAGCTCAAGAAGCAAAAGATCTGGGTGTAGATATCCTTGAACATACAGAAGTGACTTCACTGCAATGTGAAGAGAACGCCATAGTATTACAGATCCAAAACATCCTCATGCATACACCCGTACTTATCAATGCAACAGGAGCATGGGTGGACGAGGTCAATGCAAAGTTCAACCTGCCCTCTTCTTACACCATAGAGAAACTCAGTGGTATACATCTTGTGATCGGGAAGGTACTCGTGCCTCATCCACTTATTTTGGAAACCTCTACCAAACGTATCTTTTTTATGATCCCTGAGAAAGAGTCAACACTCATAGGTACGACAGAACGAAGTGAAAACTGCAAAATCGATGAAGTCACAATCCATGATGATGACATAGAGTATCTGCTTAGAGAAAGCAATGCCTACTTGAAAACCGCTTTAACACGTCATGATATCAAAGAGGTTTTCATAGGGGTCCGGCCCATCATCAAAAGTCAAAAAGAACCTTCTGATATGTCACGAGAATCCAAGATCGACCTGCATCATTTTGGGGAAAGCAAAGTAGTAGTGCATATCTATGGAGGGAAATTAACCACTTTTCATTCTTTGGCAAAGAAAGTATTAAAGGTTCTAGATCTCTAAAATCACATAAGGGCGAAATCTCCATACGGTACACAAACAGAAGCATAAAAGTGTAATAATTTACTGTACAATGCCACATAAGAAAATACAAGGAATTCAAATATGATCATCGATAGATTGGAGAACTGGGAGCATTACCGTTTTGGACCTGCCTGGACAAAAGCATTTGAATTTCTACTTACCCTCTCTCCAAATGCAGAAGAAAAAAAATACACCATAGATGGTGACGATATCTTTGCCATCGTTATGCGCTATGATACCTGTTCTCCAGAAACATCACTCTTTGAATCACACCGAAAATATGTAGACATTCAAACCACTCTCATAGGCACCGAAAGATTTGAATGCTCTTTTACCGACACACTCTCAGTTCAGACACCCTATGATGATGCGACGGATGTACAGTGGTATAAACGAATGGTCCCGGGGCAGACACGCGTGGATGTATCTCCCGATACCTTTGTAATGCTCTACCCACATGATGCACATATGGCAGCCTTGATGACAGGAGAAAGATCTGAACATGTCAAAAAAGTAGTGGTAAAGATAAAAGCTGAACTCCTGCTCGATATTTAGCCGAAGATCCCTCTTGTCAGTAGTAGCGTGGCAAGAGCTACCATCATGAAAATGCTAAAAAACTTCATATAGTATCGGTTGTTGATCATGGTGGAAATGATGGTACCAGCCACTACAGAAACCGCCAAAAGTCCATAAAGCACAAACATCAGCATGATCACATTTTGTGGCAGCTCCATCGGCTTTTCATCCGGGAGTACAAAAGTCTGCAGTCCTACGGAAACAATCCATACATACAGCATCACAGCAAAAAAAGCTGTCCAAAATAAAAACTGTATCTTACCGCTTCGTATCAGCATCTATTTTCCTTTAGTACTTTTTATTCTTATACACCAACAAGTTATCTTCACTCAAGTTATCCAGTAACGAAGCTAGATGAGTATGGGCTAAAAGTGTTAAATCTGCATCTTTGGTCTCTTCGATCTCAGAAGAAAATCCATTTTTAGAAAAGAGTACATAATCAGCTACGTTGAGTTCTGCTTTTTTACACTTCTCTTTAAGGGAATTAAACATGTTTATGTTTGCTGCCTCTTTAGAGTACTTACATTCACCTGCCAGCATCTTTCCCGATTTCCTTTTGGCAAGTATCTCTATCTGCACATGTTTGTCATAGTATGAGCCTATAGA
Organism: Sulfurovum sp. TSL1; assembly: GCF_019972135.1. NCBI lineage: Bacteria > Pseudomonadati > Campylobacterota > Epsilonproteobacteria > Campylobacterales > Sulfurovaceae > Sulfurovum > Sulfurovum sp. TSL1. Next base: position 822,801 of record NZ_BPFI01000001.1, read on the forward strand.
AACGATGGGATCGTCTGCAAATTTTTCGGCAACACTTTGTTGTACCAGTTCTCGTACCAAAAGATTACTCAGTAAGATAGAAAAATTCCCTTTGAGTTGATTCCATTTCTGTGAAAACTCAGCAAAATCACCATCAGATATGCTCTTATAATTAGGAGAAATAGCGGCAAACCAAAAACGCATAAAAGGCAATTCAAACAACACTCTGTCTGATTTTCCATCCCCCTCTTTTAAAGGTTCTTCTACCGAGAGATCAAACTTGAGCAAACTTTTCGTTTCCAGGTAGTCTATGGCTTCTTCACCCCTGTCTCTACCCACTTTAGCTTTTTTAAATGCCTCCTGTTCATGCTCAACACCCAGTGCCACAATGGACAACAAGTTATGATAGACAGGATTATTATGTGTATATCGTGTCATGCTTTTATGAAGGGGTTCGTAGTTACGCAGTACTTTTTCCTCTATGAGTCCATCAAGACTCTTAGAAGCATCTACATCCCATCCCGTCCCGCCAAACACCGTGAAGTACTCTAAAGCCTTATCAAAATCTTTGATGTTATTCTGGTAAGCAAAAGAGCGAAAATGTTGTAAAAGTGTTGGGCGTTTGGACATAGTAAACCTTGTTTTGATACATGAATTATAGCCAATGTTTATAGTGTCTCTTTTTTCGTTTTCAAACTTTGTATAAAATAGTAGAAGTATGTTATATTGACATCTTTTTAATGATGATGAAAAAATTGGGGTAATATTTGTATGCAGTCTGTACCCCAAGGGCATTTCTTCCTGTGAGTCAGGGCACTATGTTGTATCAAACAACAGAGGTAACTGCTGTTTGAACCTCGAAGTAAAATCCTGACTGTGAGAGGTGATGAATGCTATGGATAGACCCTTTTTTTTTCATTTCAGATTTAAATTTTGGAATCACGATAAATACACAAATGTTTTATATAGTATAAGAATGATTTATAGGAAAATAAAATTTAAAACTTAAAATCATCAGCAAAATATACAGGATCTAACATGAAAAATGTATTACTATTTATAGTTCTTGGCTCTACGACCTTACTTTCTGCAGCTCCTATGGCAAATACTGACGAAGACGTGCGCCAAAAAAGAGACAACATACATCAACGTACACAATCACAAGAACAAAAAAGACAACCCAAAAGACAGATCGATCAGAGAGATAGACAGAAGGTTAAAGAAAAAAGAAATATGAAAGAACAAGAGCAGTCTCAGCGTACCAGACAGTCTCAAGAACAACAAAGACAACCCCAGAGACAGATCGATCAGAGAGATAGACAGAGGGTTGAAGAAAAAAGACATATGAAAGCGCAAGAGCAGTCTCAGCGGACCAGACAGTCTCAAGAACAACAAAGACAACCCCAGAGACAGATCGATCAGAGAGATAGACAGAGGGTTGAAGAAAAAAGACATATGAAAGCGCAAGAGCAGCCTCAACGTACCAGACAGTATCAAGAACAACAAAGACAAATAACACAGCCTGTTGATCAAAGAGAGTTGCAAAGACAACATACCAAACGTAGTTTTACACCGCAAGAACGAGAAAGACGGATCATTAAACGTGTCAAACAAAGAGACAGTATCCAAAGAACGTTTAGAACGCACGAAGAGTTTAAACATGTAAGACCGCATTTAAGAACCAACTATTATCCTAGATATTACAAGAGGGACTATATACGTCATCACAATATAAGACAACCGGGATTAGTATATTTCCTCAATAGCTGGTATTTTATTTATCTGAACAGACATGCACCTTTTTATGATAGATATGGCTATTTTTATGGTTTTTTCAACCAATTTGGCTACTTCTTTGAAGGTATTTTTTATGCCTATGACAGATACTATACCTATGAAGACAGGTTAAGAGGAAGAGGACTGTTTGACAATAGATATTATGAACCTTATCTTGAGAATGGTTATGATGACTGGTACGACATCTATGAGGATCCATATTATGATGATCCCTATTATTATGATTAACCAAGCAGGATGCCAGTATGATTGGCAGCCTCCTTTAGTGCATAAATATTTCTAATCAAAGATATTGCTTGACCCACTCTTGTATCTGCAAACTACTACGTGCTCCAGTAAATCTGTCTATCTCTTTTCCCTCTTTAAAAACAAGCACCGCCGGGATACTTGCAATATGGAGCTTAGAGCCTAGTGTTTGCTCATCATCATTATTGATTTTCAAAAATTGTGCTTGCAATGGCATGGCGATCGCAGCACTTTCAAAATGTGGTGCCATTTGCACACATGGGCCACACCAAGGTGCCCAGAAATCAACTATACTCCAAGATTTAATACATAACTTTATTGCATCGTAGGCATTATAGCAAATAACATAAATAAATTTAACGATTACATTCACCAGATCCGTTCCCTTTATTCCGTCTCCACTTTCCCCCGCATTTTTTTCTTCTGTGCATGTTTCTTTTTCGATTGTATCCGCCGTTTAACGGCTCCTTTGGTTGGCTTGGTCGCAACACGCTTTTTGGGAACAACGTTAACACTTTTGATAAGCTCTACGAGACGCGCAAGTGCTTCATCTCTATTCTTATCCTGGCTGCGGTGCTGCTGAGACTTAATGACAATGATGCCCTCTTTGGTAATACGTTTGTCTTTCAGAGCAAACAGTTGCTCTTTGTAAAATTCAGGGAGTGACGAAGCGGCAATGTCAAAGCGAAGATGGATCGCTGCGGAAACCTTATTGACCTTCTGTCCACCCGAACCCTGCGCACGAATGGCGCTAAACTCTATTTCACTTTCGTCAAGAGTAACGGTATTTGATATCTTCAGCATTGCCATACTTTTTCCTTTATCGTTCTTTATTTGAGTTATCATACTACAATGAAAAAACCTGTCAATTTGTCATATTTATTATGATTATTAAAAAGTTGGGATAAAATTGATATGCAGTCTGTACCCCAAGGGCATTTCTTCCTGTGAGTCAGGGCACTATGTTGTGTCAAACAACAGAGGCAACTGCTGTTTGAACCTCGTAGTCAAATCCTGACTGTGAGAGGTGGTGGATGATATGGAATTAACCATTCTCATCATTTCGATTATATTAGCTATTCTCAAGTATCTAAATAATCGTTAAAACCATTTAGAGGGAGCTTACGCTCTCTCTTCAAACATCATTCTAGCAGAAAATGCTTTGTATGTAAATAGTCACTATCATCATACATTCCTGAAGTAAAAAGTGTTACACTAATAGTGATAGACTTTTATCACAAGGTTTCTAAGCGCATGACAAGCTATTATCTTCTACTTATACAATTTCTTTTTGCACTTGTGGCACTCTTTCTGTTTTGGCAAAGTGTGGGCTACTTTCGTCGCATGTGGAGATATAAAAGAGTCAAATCCATGCCTTTTCCAAGATCCTACGAGACCATTCTTCAAAACATATATCAGTACCAAACACTCACACCCAAACACAAAGAAAAGCTACACTTTTTGATACTTCTTTTCATAGACCAAAAAGAGTTCGTGGGTGTGAAAATGACCATAAGTGATGAGATAAAAGTCATTATCGCATTTTATGCCTGTTTGATGCGACTTGGGTTTACACCGGGTGAAAAAGATAATGTCAGCACTATCATAGTCTACCCCGAACACTTCATCGTAGATGACTCCCATACGAGTGATGGCATACACCACACCCGAACATCAGTCCTCGAAGGACAATCAGCCAATGGTACGGTAGTGATCTCCTGGCAGGATATAGAACAAAATATAGTCCAAGAAGGCAAAGAAAATGTCATCATCCATGAGTTTGCCCATGAGTTGGATTTTGAAGATGGTCTTGCAGACGGTACGCCACTTTTGGAAAATTCAAATTACCAGAAATGGTCAGAAGTCTTTTCCAAAGCTTTTAATTCATTACATGAAGATGCACAGATGCAAAAAGATTCAGAAGGATCGAGACTTTTAGGCGACTATGCGCTCACGAATGAAGCTGAGTTTTTTGCAGTGTGCAGTGAGCGCTTTTTACAGACACCTAAAGCGTTCAAAAAACATTTTCCTGATGTCTATGAAGAACTTAAACGCTTTTATAGACTTGATGCAGAGGCGTTATACTCATCACATCCCGATCCTCATGCATGATGTTTTTCACGTAATTTTCTTCATGCCTTCACCATCGCCAAAGTATCAAGCTTGCAGTACGCTAACCGTGCGTTTCACATCTTCTTTTCTAGGTTGTCATTATCACCTGATATCTATTTTTTATTTAAGCCATTAAAGATACTTTTCAACCCATTTTATGATCTGCTTACTGCTGCGTGCACCGGTAAATCTATCTATCTCTTTCCCCTCTTTAAACACAAGTACTGCCGGGATATTTACGATGATGATAGTTGGGTTTTGTGTTTGGGCGTTGTCGTTGTTTACTTTTAAAAACTGTGCTTGTAAGGGCATAGCCATAGCTGCAGCTTCAAAATGAGGTGCCATCGTCAAGCATGGACCACACCAAGGTGCCCAGAAGTCAACTATAACAGGTAGATCAGAAGTATGAATGAAGTAGTCCAATATAGCTAAATTTGCATTCAGCGGCTTACTTTCTAAAAGTGATTCTCCACACGCTTTACAATGTTCAGCAGTGTATGTCTCCTTCTTTTTTACACTGCTTACTTTAAGACAATGGGGACAAACTACTTTTATGTTCATAAACTCATACTCCATACTCTCTTTATATTCCCAAATTACGCATAAAGTTTGAAGCGATGTCTGTACTTTTTAGTTTGAAAAATTCACCTGACCGTGGAATATACACTTTATCTATGGCCTCATAAAACAACTTAAGCCACTGTTCAAAAGCCTTTCTACTTATGCCTTCTATCTCGAAGTGTGGTGCCATAGGGCGTCCGTTATACCGTTCATCCCCCAAAGCCACAAAAGCCCAAAACTGACTGATGAGTACAAGATGTTCTTCCCATACCTCAGAGTTGATATCATCACCTAACTTTTCCACAAAAAATGGTCCTACCAAAGTATCTTTGAGTACCATAGGGTAAAATGTTCTTACTAGTTTCTCTATATTCTCTTCATTTATTGTATTTGCTAATTCTGTTTGCATCCTATGCCTTTCTTTATACACTTATGCTTTGTATTGATCTACATGAACAAATCTTTATTATTCAAAAACATCTAGTGTACTATAGCAGATAATGTTTAGGATATAAATAGTCATACTTCCCTCAACTTCTCCCTATGAATCTTTCATTTTATGCTTATCCAAACGCTTGCTTAGAACAAAAGATATAAGTATGCTTCAAAAAGGCAAGAGTAATCGCAGATTTTATGACATAGAGTTATCATTGTCACCTGACACCTATTTTATTTTGAGCACTTGATGTTCATCAAGAGTCATTTCTATATTTTTGTCTATAATATCGTAAAAAAGGATTATCTGATGGCATTACTTTACGCAGAACAAGTTGAATATCTAGATGTTGAGGAGATGCAAGCGACACATGAAGAAGAAATAAAAATTTTAAATGAAGTGGAAAAACTTGCTACAGGGTATATAATCAATAAATCAAACCTCAGTCAGTTAGAAGAAAAACTGGATGAATACATAGCACATGTCAAAGAGCACTTTGCGAATGAAGAGCGTCTGATGCGAAAGTATGATTTCCCCTCTTATGAAATGCATAAAACGGCACACGATATGTTTTTAACCGATATCAATTATGCGATCAAACAATGGAAAAACTCTGATGATGTAAAAAAAGTTATCAATTTTATCTTTAAGTCACCAGAGTGGATAGTTTTGCATATCAATACTGTGGATGCCCCAACAGCAGCATATATTGCAAAGAAAATGGCGCTTGAAGAAGAGTAGTCTATAGAAAGCTAAACTGCTCTCAACGTTTCCAACACTTTGACCATCGCCAAAGTATCAAGTTTGCAGTACTCTAAAAGCGCATTTCGCATCTTCTCTTTCTCTGTCTCATCCAGTTTTGAAAGGTTGGCAAATGCTTGCATCGCTTCACCACCATTCTGTACACCATCCAGTTCTTTATAGGCTTGTTGCATTTCAGGAACGAGTGCGGGCAGTACATACTTGATGGAGTAACTCCCGTTCATACTTGGCGTGACATAGTGTTTTTGCTGGAAAGGGGTCATGAGGTCTTTGATGTTGGCGTGTATCTCTAAAAGATGCTCGCTCAATGCTTCATACTCTGAAGCAAGTTTTTGTATGACTCCTTTTTCAAAGCCCATGTTGTAAGCCAGGACTGTTACATCTCTTGGTATGTCTTCACAAAGCTTTTGTGCCAGCAACGCTCTTGGATCACTGCCATCCTCTGCCAAAAATTCACGATGCTCCAGTGTCCCGTCTTCATGTTCTATATGCAGCGAATACTGAAAGGGTATCTGCATAAATGGACTGATGCCTTTCCACTCTGGTATAGCCTGTTGAAAAGTCTCAAAGTCTAAATGGTAGATCGGGTAGCTCAATGTACTCACAAAAACATCTATGGCTTCCTTGTCTATGTATGTTACACTTGATCTGTAGTTGCCCACTGCTTGAGCTTGTTTGGCTGTCATATCAAAGTCATGGGGTATGTCATTTATATCTACTATGCCCTGATCGTAGAGTTCTACCTGCTTTTTGCTTCCAAGATTGAAGATGTTGAAGATGGAGTACTCAGGAATCCCCCTCTGCACTCTCCAGCAGTACTCCTTTGCATCACACTCATAAGGTTTGTTACAGTGAGCGCCTATCTCGATGTCTGGTTCATGTACCCTATCTGCTAAATACGTTTCAAACGTTTCGAGTATTTCAGGAATGTTCTCTTGCAGTGCCACTGCTTCTACCGTGACATCCACTACAGAAAATAGTTCATCTATGTCCAGCTCATCCCCTCTTACATAAGTGTTGTCTATATGAACCACATTTGCACTCTTGATGGCAAAACCAAGGTTTTTTAGAACATAGTACTGTATAGACACATCATGCAGGTAGATATCTTTTACAGAGGTAGAGCTTTTAACTTCGTAGATCTCTATACCATCAGGCTCCACATGCAAGATGTCGACCATCACCAAAATGCCGTTGTAGTTAAAGGTAGCCTCATAAATGTTCTGCACACCCTCATCTATGTACGCCTTGGTCGTAGCTATCATCTCACCATAATCTCTTGAAAATAGTACTTCTTTCCCATCAGGGAAAAGCTGACAAGCCAACTCCCCTACGATATTCCCAGTTTCAAATACAGCTTGTGTAGATGCATCTGGAGGTGTCAGTACCTCTGGCTTGTACTTTTTAAGCCAAAGGGATTTTGGGCATTGAATGCCACGAGTGTAGAGGGATTTGGATAAAATCATGTTAGTTTAATTTTTCCAAAAGATTCAAGTTCAATAAACTTAGAATTAAAATATTCTGTTGGAATCTTTTTTTCTAATAGTCGATGAAAGTTTTCATCGTGTGTTGAAAGAATAATCTGTTTATCGTAATTAACAACAAGACTTCGTAATAAATCTATGGTAGCCAAAATATTTATACTATCCATAGCTTGAATAGGGTCATCAATAAAGATACAATCTATTGACTCCCCTCTTTGACTAAAAGTACCATCATGGGCATTTAGTGCTTTTGCCAAAAATATACTCAAACTCAATACATTTAATTGAGCTGTACTGTAATAAAGTGATGGAGAAATATGCTTTTCACCTTTCTCATCACTTACAAATACATTGAGTTTTCCTACTCCATTTTCAAATTCGCATTTAAACTGTACATTTTTATAATCAGGATGAGGGTCAATTTTTTCATAAATTTGGTTGATTAAATCTTCATAAAAAAAAGCTTGAACATCTTTTTCTATTTTTTTCTCTAGTTTACTTTTTTCTATTGATAAAGTTTCAGAAACTCTATTTTTAGCTTTTAACTCTTCCTTTAATTTTTCTAATTTATCACGCTTATTTTGTTGCTGTATAAACTCGAAAACTTTTGTTGTATTCTCTTCTAAGGTATTTATAGTAGTAATTTTATTTTGAAATTCATCAAGAGACTTTTGTAATTCTTTAATTTTTCTTTGTATATCTACTTTTGCTGTTTCAATATCCTTAATTTCTTTTTTGAACTCACTTAGATATTGAGATTCTATTGATGATATATTTGCTTGTAGTTTTAATAAAATTTCTTGTTGTTTTTTAATATTTTCATCTAAAACATTTAAATCTAAAATCTTATATTTTTTTATAGTTTCATCTCGTGTTTTAGTATCAGTAATAAGTTTCTGTTTTTTTTCTTCAACAAATTCTTTTACTAATTCAATATTATTTTTTAGTTCTTGTTGAATATCATCTATAGACTTATCAAAAGACAATAACCAAGTATTAAGTAATTGATATTCCTCTTTTTGTTTTAAACTATTTATCTCATTATTAATGGTTTCAATATTAACATTGATCAAAGAGTTTTCAATTTTATTGTTTGATATTTTTATTTCTAAATCATTTTTAGTTTTTCGATACTCATTTAACCTATCAGTTAACACTTCTAGTTCACTGTTTTTCAATGTAAGTAACGCTTCTTTTGGTTTATCTTCAATTTTAACTAATAAAGTTCTGCGTTCTTCTTCATATTTATTTATCTTATTTTGTAAAACTTCATCAGATAATTGTTGATCTTCATAGTTTATGAACTTTAAATCCTGTACTACATTTTGTAGAATTTTGTCTAAATCATTTAAAAATAACTTTTTTATTTCTTGAATTTGCTTATTATTCTGTGTCTGTTCTAAATTGATTTGTTGTTTTTTCACTAATAATTTTTGTTCTGTATCACTTAGAAAAGAGTTCTTTAAAACTTTACTTTTTAATATCTCATATGAATCTTGTTTAGTACTGCATAAAGGACAAGTATCACTCTGTTTTTCATCAATTAGATTGACTCCTAATGATATTAATTCTTTTAAATCTTTATGATACTTATCAAATACTTTTTGTTCCTCATGAATAGAATGTAAGCTTTGTTGTAACTCTGCATTTTTATCTATTAGTTCATCAATCTTTATAACATCATTTATATACTTTTCATTATTTCGAATCTCAATGAATATATTATTTTCAATACTATTTTTTTGAGAGTTTAATCGTGATTTAACATCTTTTAACTTTTTCAAATCTTGAATAACATTTTGTAAATAGTCTATTCTATAATATACATTAGGTACAGATTCTTTGAAATCTTCTATAGTTTTTTTGTTTTCTTCAGTTAGTTTAATTTGTTCATTGATATGTTTGAGTTGCCCCTCACCAACAATAAGTAGTTCCTCCATCACTTTCTTGGACTTATTCTTTTTTTCTAACTCTTTATGTTTTAGATCAATTGAATCTAATAATCCATGATATTGTGGATATATTTTTTGTAAATTCTCTAATTTTTCTTTTTCATGTCTAAATTTTTCCAGTTCTTGATTCAAAAACTGAATTGACTTGTCTGCTTGTTGTAACTTTTGATAATCACTCAATTTATCTTGTAGTGATTTATAGTTCTGTTTATTATGAAAAAACTGAGCAACTCTATCTTCCCACTCTTGAGATAGTTTCTCTTTGTTGTCTTGAATTTTTTCTATTTTTTGTGACACAATGGTTTTTTGTTCAGAAAGTTGACTATCTAATGCCAATTTTTTAACTTCATCAAACTCTTTATTAATAAAATCAAAGATGTTTTCTTGTTTATTCAATTCCTTAATTTTTTCATTTGTAAAATCAAAAACTTTTGGATTAACAGGCTCTTTAAGTATTATTTTAATTTCTTCTATTTCTTTGTTTATATCATTAATTTTTTTATTATTTATATATTCTACTTCACTTATGTTAGTATGATATTTTTCTAACCCTTTATCTCCAAAGTAATCAATGAATTTTTTATACCTTTCCTTATCATCAGCAGCCTTTAGAAAGTTGTCAATACCATCCTGTGATAATATAACATCTTGGAAATATTTATGCTCAATTTTTTGTTTATTAAAAATATAGTCCGATGTAATACTGTTGTGTACTTTCTTTATTTCTTTGCTATAAACACCTATTGTTGTTTCAATGTTTACAGATCCATTATCCGTGTTAATATCTATTTCATTATTTTGCAAAATAAAAGGTTTGATGTTACTATCGTTTATTGATTTAGCATCAGCGTAAAGTTTTCTAAGTCTACTAATATTTCCTGTAATACCCCACTCAATACCATCATAAAAAGAAGTTTTACCAAATCCATTTGGAGCATAAATAGAAACGAGGTTAGCTATTTTGTCATTCTCCAAAGTAAAGTCAAATGTACCAAACTCTTTATCTTTATAGGCTCGAAAAGCATGAAGTTCTACTTTTTTAAATTTCATTATCATCCTTTTCAAATGAATTTAGCAGTTCATCTATTTTTATGTCATCAAGATTATCAAGATCAAACAGTTTAGAATAAACCATCGAATTAGATGTATAGTCATCATGATTAGGTGAACTATCATCAATTTGTAAATCTGTAAATTCTATATGTTTAGCAATAAGATTTTTTATATTTTCTGTCGATAGTTGCAAACTATAATTATCTTCGATAATTTTACGAGCAAAAAATGTGTTATTTTCAATTCTATATTGAAGTTCTTTAGATACATTGTCTGTAATCGCGAAAAGAATATATACATTCCATCTTGTAAAACTATTATCTAAATACTCTTCTAAATATTCGGAAAGAAGACTATTAATATCATTCCAACAATTTTGTAAATTATGACTATTCGTTTTTATCAAAACAGAAATAATATTATCAATGTTAACTACTTGAATATCATCTAATTTATATATGGTTTTTAGTTCATTGATTTGAGCATTATCAATTTTAGTTACAGACATTTTGAAGTACCTCTTTTAAAACTTGATCTATATTTTCGCTTGTTATACTTGTCAATTCATCTGCTTTTTGCAACAAAAGCTTTTCAATTGCATATATGTGTTTGTACTTTAAATCTTTAGTATAATCAATTCCTTGATCAATCCTCATCTCTTCAGGTTGTGGTGGACGAGTAATATCCAGTATTGACTTTAAACTCCATTCAACTATTTCTGGTCGTCTATGACCATCACATGCGATAAATACTGTACCACCTTTTTGTAAACCTCTCAAATTGGATTTAAGTATATTCTCTTTAAGAGTTACCCATCTATCTGCCTTAGCAAATATAAGTTTTCTTTTCTTATATATCTCTTTGATTTTTTCAACAGTAATTTGTTCTTTGTTCTCAATTAAAATATACAGTAATATGAACTCTAAATACATACTCCATAAGTCATGACTAATAGCATCATTCAAATTTAATCCATGGATTAAAAGTTCATCTTCAAATTCTTTTTTTATCATAATCGGTTTTATTTCTCTAGTATATTGTCGAGCAAGAAATTTCAACCTATCCCTAATAAAATCCCTCTTTTCTTCAAGATCATTTAATAGAAAAATTTCATCTACTATCAAATTAAAGTTATTCATATAGGAAGGATATAATGGTTCTAACTCTTGTGGATATTCTTCTATAATCTCATCAAAAGTATTGATAAAAACAAACCTTAATCTTTGATTGTTTTCTTCACCTTCCGACTGAGCATCCATTCTATTTTCAATACCAACTAAATAAAAACTATCACCACCATCTTTAAAAACTCCTCCACCTGAACAACCTTTTATATCATCTTGACTATAATAACTTTCATTCTCTGCAATAATTTCACCATTGGAGATATTACCAACTCTTAAATCAAAATGTTTAATTTTATTTGTTTGTTCCCTTCTGTTTTCAGGATAACCATAAAATTTATATTCATCTCTATCTTTTACTGCTTCAAATCGTTTTAATGGACTTTCAAAAGCCACTTTTTTTATTTTTAATATAGCTAAATCTAATCTTTGATGTTCATATTTATCAAGGACGCTTTGCTCTTCTTCTTCGTAAAGAGTAATTTTTATATCTGTAATCTGTTTAGGGTGATTGTAACTACCAAACTCTTGATCATTATACAGATTGTGTTTAGCTGTTAAAACATAAGTATATTCTTGGGTCATAGGTTGAAATAATACTCCACTACCACTATCAACCCTTACAGAAGACTTTTGACATTTTTCATAAAAATTCATATATTGATCTCACCTATACCCATAACTTTAAATTTTCCACTATTTAACTCCTCCTGAGTAAATATCTTATCTATCAAATGAGGATAATTAAAATAGATTGTACATCCTTCATTCTTATTAACAATACGTGCTATTGTCTCTTTATTCGGATTTCCATGACTTGAACCATCACTACTAATAACAAATTTTTTAGATTCAATCATATCTAATAACTCATTCGAGGTGTTTGCTTTACTACCGTGATGTGAAATTTTTACGAAATCAAGTTGTAATTTATTATCTTTTGAATATTCCAATTTTCTTAAATTATCAATGATAACACTGGGATGTGCATCACCCAAAAACAACATCTTTGAATTTTCTATTTCCAGGATAAATGCAATAGAGCTTCCATTATGTATTGCATTATCCTCTTGAAAATCGTTAGATAACAATTCTGCAAAAGTTTTATCGTAATCCTTTTTTGAGGCAGAGGTATTTGGATTGTATGGGCTCTCTTCCCACTTTGTAAGTAGTTTACGTAGCTCAGTATCTGTAGGCGATAATATTGTAAATTTTGCACCATTGATATGATCATCAAGTTTGGTATCTATTTTTATTAAAGAGTGTGAAAGATCATTATCTAAAATATATTTTTCAAAAGTAATACCTTGTCTTACACTCGTATTGGGATTGTATTCCATATACAATATATTTTTATCTTCACTAGCTTTATTACTAACAAAATACTGATTAATCAATGTTCCAGAGTTAAACCATATCTGCTTAATTAAATTTTTTGCACCTTCAATATCTTCTTTAAACCATTTTAAAACTCCACCTATATGATCATCATCCCAATGTGTAATTATTAGAAGATCTATTTTTTGATTATTTTCTTTTAAGCTTTGAACTAATTTTTTTAGATCCCCTTCTTTTCTTCTTCCATTACCTCTCGAACTATAGATTGCACCTGTTCCAGTATCAATTAAAATATTTTTAATTTCACCATCATTGATATATGATATAAAAATTGCATCTCCATGCTCTGCTTTTAAAAATTTAATCGTCATAGTAAATATCTTTCTTTCATAACTCTACCATTCTCTCAAACATCTCCTTAATCTCACTCTCGTGAGAAATCAAAAATATCTGTCTATACTGCTCTTTGATGGTATGGAATGCTTCCATGATCTCAAAACGCCGTTCTTCATCTTGACTTCCGAACACCTCATCAAAAGCCAGGAAACCAACCCCACCACTGCCACTAAGCTCACTCAGTGTCTTGGAGATGGCTATACGCAGCACCAGGTTGGCAAGGTCTACCTCTCCTCCACTGAAACGCTCTATGGGGTACCTGACACCATCGTCGTAGATGAAGAAGTCAAACTCGTTACTCACTTCTATGTGCTGGTACTTCCCTCTGGTGATGCTTCCGTACATCTCACTGGCAAGTTGGCTGATGCGTGGGGCTATCTGGGAGTTGATCTTGTTTTTGAACTCACCCATGAAAGCTTTGAGCTTTTCGTAGTCGTTCTTGTCATTAAGTTTGGTTTGAAGCTGTTTTTTCTGTTCTTCGTTTCTGTCAAGCTTGCTTTTGAGTGTGGTGATTTCACCCATGATCTGTGTATGTTCTACTCTCTTCTTGCTAAGCGCTTCAGAGAGTGCATCTTTTACTTTTCGTACTTCAACATAAAGCGTCTCTTGCTTCTCATGCTCTTTGGCATCATAGCTGTGCTCTGCTATGGCTTTTTCTTGCTTTTTGATGCTCTCTTGACTCTGGGCAATAGTCTGGTCTATGCTTTTTAACTCATTTTCCAGTGCAGGTATCTGTGCGATGAGTGTTGCAAGCCCTAGCAGTTCATTGTACTGAGGTTCCAACTTCTCTTTTTTCGCAAGCGCTTCACTATGGGCTTTCTCATCATACTTCACATCTTTGAGCGCTTCAAGCTCTTCTTTGTTTTTCAAGCCCGTAGCAGTAATACTCTTGAACTCTTCGACTTTTTGAGCAAGTGTCTTTTCATCTGATTCCATTACCCGCAAGTCGCCACTAAGCTTTTGTAAAAGCTGTTCTATTTTGCTTTTGGCCTCATGCTCTTTGGTCTTAGTCTCCAGTACAGTTTTAAGTTCAGCCGTTCTCTTGGCTATCTCATCATGATGTAACTGGGTGATGGTACTTTTAAGCGAAGCGATGACATTGTCATACTCATCGAGCAATGGACGTGTACAGGTCGGACAGTCCGAGTCTTTTCCCAGGGTTTCTATCTTGGCTATCTGTTTGTTGGTGTTTTCTATGAGACCATTGTATTTGGCTATCTCTTGCCCCAGTCTACTCTCTTTAGCCTCTATCTCTTTTAGCTTGTTTGCAGAGGTTTGAAACAGTGTTTTTTGAGCTTCCTGCTCTTTCAAAAGCTGTGGCTTGGCTTCAAGTTTTTTCTTTAGGTCTTGTATCTCTTGTTTGTCATCTTCATACTGTTTGCGAAGGGCTACCTGTTCTCTCTCCAAACCTTCTTTTTTTAGAAAAAGTTCCTTTTGCTTTTGGAAGTTAGTGATTTGCACTTCAAGCGTTTTATACTCCTCAACCAGAGGTTTCTCTTTTTCATACTGCGCTGCTTTGACTTGCAGGACTCCCAGTTTTTCTTCTTTTTCTAACTTGTTCTTTTTGAGGTTATTGAGATTGGTCTGGAGCAGTTCAAGATCAGAACCGAGTTTGACAAATGCCTCTTTGAGTGTTTGCAGGGCTTTAAGTGCCTTGTCCAGCCCGTCAACCTCTTTACTTTTTGTCTCAAACTCTTTCTTGACCTTCTCTACCTCTTTCTGTAAAGTTTCAGCCTCTTTAGCCTTGGCTTCTTTCTGTTCTTGAAGCGCTTTGACTTCTGCTTCTGAAAGCAGTATCTCAGAAAAACTTTTAATGTCACGGTTAAGATCTGTGAGTTTGGACTTGATCTCCTGTTCTATCTTGTCTATCTTCTCAAGACCCAAAAGTTTACGGATGATCTTCTTTCGCTCTTCACTCTTCAGACCGCTCAAAGCAGTAAGCTCTTTTTGTGAGGCGAAGACGGTGTGCATAAACGCTTCTCTGTTCATGCCGATGAGCCTGATGATCTCACCCGTGACCCCTTTGGCACTCTCGGCTATGAGCGCATCGTCACCATCATAAAGATAGGCTTTGGCTGTAAGAGATTTACCGCGCATCTCTCGAAGCACTTTATAGTTCAACCCCTCTATCTCAAAGAGCAACTCTACTGAAACAGTATCTTTTTCACCTGCCTTGGCATTACGGATCGTCTCTTTCTCACCTCTTACATCTCCGTACAGCGCAAAAGTGATGGCATCAAAAATGGTAGATTTTCCAGAACCGTTTCGGCCGATGATACCCGTCAACCCTTCTACAAATTCGAGCGTGAAATCCTGGTACTTTTTGTAGTTTTGCATATGGAGGCTAGTGAGTATCATCGTCTACCTCCTCATACTGTGCAAAAAGTGCTTTGGCTTTGGTAATTAGCCTCTCCTGTTCTGCTTCACCTGTAATACTCTCTTTGATATGAGAGACAAAGTAAGACTCTAAAGAGATCGACTCAATGTCCCCCTCCAGCTTCTCACCTTCTACCATCTTGAACTCACGCTTCACTTTGACATGCAGGGCCTCTTTAAAACGTTCACTCAACTCTTTGTTGGTAATGTCTATGGAACTGGAAGCCGTCAAATTGAAAAGCCTGACCTCAACCAAAGCATCGTTGATCTCTGAGAGGTCAAGTGAGGCTGTCTCCTCTTCGTAGTTATCCGCATCGATACTGAAACTGAGTGATCTTCGCAAGGGAAGGGTATGGTGCCCAATGTCCAAGGTATCGTCCAGATCCACCAAAACATAGCCTTTGTCTTCTCTCTTGTCACTGCTGCTTGTACGCTCTGTAGAACCTGCATAGTAGACATTGGGGTGTTTACCCACGGCACCGAACCCATGCCAATGCCCCAAAGCCACATAATCCATCTTCTCAAAGATATTTTCACGTTCTTTAGGGTAGACCCACTCTCCGAACTCATGCATGAGGTAGTGTGCTCCTACAGAACAGTGCATCATCAAAACATTTTTCTTTTCAGGGTCTATATGGGCTTCTATGGCATCCAGTTCATCCGGAATGATGCGTTCATCATTGATGTGAGGCAAAGCATGAAAAAGTACATCATCAAAAGCAACAGGCGCATAACGCTGTGCAAAAATGGCTTTCACATTATCTAAGGTACTGAGTGCCTGCAAGATAGGTGAAGAGGTAGAGGTTCGCGGTGTGGAGTGGTTGCCTGCAATGATGATGAGAGGGATACCCAGTTTCTCAAGTCTTTTGAGTTGAGTAAGGGCAAAAGTAATGGCGCGGTTGGAAGGGGAAGCACGGTGAAAAAGATCGCCCGTATGTATGACATAGTCAGGCTTGGTCTGGATGATGGAGTCGATCACCTCTTCAAATGCCTGATAAAAGTCTGCTTCGCGTTGATTGACACCTTGATCATTCGTGATATCCAGATCACTAAAACCTAGATGAGTATCAGAAAAATGTATGATTTTCAAATTAGTTCCCTAAAATAATTTATCTATTCTAGCTGTTTTAACTAAAACTTAACATGTACTTACACCTCTTTCAAACTCAACCCCACCTTGTTTTTCTCCCTGTCAATGCTTATCACTTCTATACGCGGCAGATACTGGTTCACACTCAATACTTCCAGAGGATGGGCTATGCGTTTCTGACTCATTTGTGAGATGTGTATCATCCCGTCATTTTTAAGTCCTATGTCTACAAACGCACCGAAGTCTGCGATGTTTCGTACCACACCGGAGACGATGCTGCCCTCACGTAATGCAGAGATGTCTGTCAACCCTTGCTTAAACGGAATAGCAGGCAGATCTTCACGAGGGTCAAACCCCGGTTTATCCAACTCTTTGATGATATCTTTGAGTGTTAACTCTCCTACTCCCAGCTCGGCAGCTATGGTCTTTGTGTCACTCAGGTCGTCATACTTCTCCAAGGCTTTTGCTGTCGCGTAGCTCTCCGGGTGTATGCCTGTGTTGTCAAAAATGCTTTTGCCCTCACGTATACGCATAAACCCTGCTGCTTGTTCATAGGCTTTAGCACCCAGACCCTTTACTTTAAGCAGTGCCTGTTTAGAGTCAAATGCACCTTCACTCTGGCGGTGTTTTACAATGTTGTCTGCCACTTTTGGCCCAACTCCTGCCACATAAGACAAGAGTGAAGCCGAAGCAGAGTTCACATCTACCCCTACAGCATTCACCAGACTCTCCACACCTTCATGGAGTTTACGCTCTAACAACTTTTGGTCTACATCATGCTGATACTGCCCTATGCCTAAACTCTTAGGGTCTATCTTGACCAACGTAGCCATAGGGTCACGCAAACGCCCTGCGATGGAGATGGCACCGCGTATCGTGACATCCAGATTTGGGTACTCCTTCGATGCGATCTCTGAAGCTGAGTAGACCGAAGCCCCTGCTTCTGACACTACGGTGTAGGGCAAGGACAATCCATCGTTGTTGAGTTTGGCAAAAAAGGCTTGTGTTTCATTGGAGGCTGTACCATTACCTATGGCTACACCTTGAATGTTGTATTTCTTGACCAGCTTTGCTACTACATCACGTGACTTTTCATACTCATCGCGCGGTGGTACGGGATAAATGACCGCGTGATCCAGGTAGGTACCGTTTTCATCTATGACTGCCAGTTTACACCCTGTACGGTATGCGGGGTCTGCACCAAGGAGTACTTTACCCGTAACAGGCGGGCTCATGAAAAGTTGCGTCATGTTTTTACCAAATACCCCTATGGCTGCCATATCTGCACGCTCTTTGAGTAAGGAAGCAACCTCACGTTCTATGGAAGGGTAGAGCAAACGCTTGAAGCCGTCTTTGTAGGCATCCAAAAGGTAGATTTTAGAACTTCCCATCCACTCTTTGAGTTTGTAACGTTTAAGTGTCTCTAAGTACCTGTCGCTGTCTATGGTGAGTTTGACAGAGAGTTCTTTCTCTTTTTCCCCGCGTCTGATGGCAAGGTAACGGTGTGAAGGTACAAAAGCTACCTTTTCACTATGGGATTTATAGTTTTTGAAACTGCCGTTCTCTTGAAATGTTTTTGTCCCCTTCACCTCTATAAGCCCATGACGCTGCAGCATATCACGCAGTACTTCACGCTCTTTGGGCTGTTCGGCATACCGTTCGGCTATGATGTCCTGAGCTCCTTTAAGTGCCTGTGCTGCATCTTTGACTTCACCTTTTACATAACGTTTTGCCTCGGCTATAAACGCCTCTTTAGTGAGTTTGGCTGACTGTAAGGTATCGGCTAAAGGTTCCAACCCTTGTTTTATGGCAGTAGCGGCTCGTGTATTTTTCTTCTCTTTGTAGGGTCTGTAGATGTCTTCTAGCGCTGTCATGGTCTCGGCAGACTCTATAGCACTTTGCAGAGCAGTGTTAAGCAGTTCACGTTCTGTAAGTGTATGAAGGATCTCCTCTTTACGTTCCAGTAGACGTTTGGCCGACAGATAGACATCATGAAAAAGACGCAGTTGTTCATCATCTGCCCCACCGGTGAGCTCTTTACGGTAACGCGCGATGAAAGGTATGGTATCACCTTTATCCAGCAGGGTTAAAATGTTTTTGATCTGTTCTTTGTCTAGTGTGGTCTTACTGGTTAGCAGTGTTGTGAGGTTTTGCATCTGATCGTTCCTTTAAAGGTGCGATTATAGCAAAATTAGTGATTTCTTTTTATCTATATTTTCCACTACTTTATCTTTCTCACCCAAAAGGTCTTCTGTCTTCTTTCCTAGACCTTCAAAGTGATAAAAAGGCCAGCAAAGAGGCAGTGACTGCGACATTGAGAGATTCAACTCCGCGCTGCATAGGGATAGCGATGCTTTTATCACAAAGCGCTTCCACGCCCTTGCTGACACCTTCGCTCTCGTTGCCAAGCACAAAGATGGTCTTGCTGCTGTAGTTTTGCTCTTGATAGGAGTTTGGGGCGTGTGACGAAAGGGTATAAAGAGATGCGCCTTCACTTTTGAAAGACTTGAGTGTCTTTTCAAGATTAGACGTTTTAATGATAGGCATTTTAAAGAGTGTACCTGCACTGGCTTTGATCACCAGTGGAGAGATCTGTGCTGCACCTTTGGTAGGAAGCAGGATGGCATCCACATGACCCGCTGCACAGGAACGGATGATCATCCCGAGGTTCTGGGGGTTCGTTACCCCATCCAGTGCGATGATACGATAGGCTTTATGAGCATCGAGAAAACTCTCTTCATCACCGAAATGTTCCAGCACGATGTCAAGCGCTACACCCTGGTCCTGTTTGGCATTTTTAGAGATACGTGAGAGTGCCTGCTTATCATGATAAACGACTTCGATACCTCTTTTTTGAGCGATACTTTTCATCTGTTCAAGAACATCAGCATCTTTGTTGGATTTGGAGAAATGGAGCTTGTGAATAGTGACAGCTTCATCTTCCAGTGCTTCCATCACGGCATTACGCCCGTAGATGGTCAGCACTTTATCGAAGAAAGATCTCTTTGCCAAATATTCTGGAGAATCTTTCAATTAAGCGTTTCCGTCCCAGGCGATCTTAGGTTTACCGCCCGAGTCAAAGTCAACAGCAGGCATACCCATAATGTTATACCCGGCATCCACATAGTGGATCTCACCCGTGACACCGGAACTTAAGTCTGAAAGCAGGTACATACCAGAGTTTCCTACCTGGTTGATCGTCACATTTTGTTTGAGCGGTGAATGGTGCTGATTCCACTTGAGCATGAAAGAAAAATCACCGATCCCTGCTGCTGCCAGTGTTTTGATAGGTCCCGCAGAGATGGCATTGACACGGATTCCGTCTTTACCAAGATCTTCTGCAAGATACTTTGTAGTCATCTCCAGTGCTGCTTTAGCCACACCCATAAGGTTGTAGTTAGGAATGTATTTGACACCGCCGTAGTAGCTGAGTGTCAATACAGAAGAGTTGTCCGAGAGGACCGGCTTTAACTCGCGTACAACTTCGATCAATGAGTACACAGAGATGTCCATCGCCACATCAAAAGCTTCTTTAGAGATATCATAAAAACGGCCGCTCAAACCCTCTTTGGGTGCGAAAGCGATAGAGTGTACGATGAAATCGATCTTTCCCATATCTTTTTCAAGAGATTCTTTGAGTGCTTTGATCTCTTCGGGCTTGCTTACATCACATGGGTAAAGTCTTGCTCCACACCCGAGATCTTCTGCAATAGGGGCCAGTTTTTGCTCAAATCTTTCATTCAAGAAAGTAATAGCCATCTCAGCACCCTGCTCCTGACACGCTTTTGCGATACCATATGCAATAGACTTTTTGTTTGCGATGCCTAAAATAACACCTTTTTTACCCTTCATTATCATATAATGCTCCATAGAAATTAATTCGGTAATTTTAACGCAATAATGGTAAAATTTAAAACTATATTTATCATAAATCAAGGCAATAGATGAAAAAAATACTTATTATGAGTACAGGTGGCACATTTAACAAGATCTATGACCCGGTCAAGGGTGAATTTATCATAGATACAGAGTCACAGGCATTGCATAAGATCGCAAAAAAATGGCTGTGTGACTTTGAGATCCTGAACCTCATAGGTAAAGACAGCCTGGATATGAACAATCATGACAGACTGGAACTTCTGGCAACGATCAATCAGTCTGAGTACCACCATATACTGATCGTACATGGCACAGATACCATGGATGTGACAGCGGAATATCTTGCGGATGCGGATATTGAGAAATGTATTGTCCTCACAGGAGCTATGGTTCCCTACAGTATGGACCCTGTAGAAGCAACGGCCAACCTCTGTTCCGCCTATGGATATATCAATGCTTTGGGACAAGATGGTGTTTTTATCGCTATGAACGGCCTTATGGGAACTTATGACCGTATAAAGAAAGACAGGTTCAAAGGAAAGTTTACAGCACATTAACGATAGCATACTGTTTAATCTTTGTTAAATTTAAACTGCTATGCTTAAATAAAATCATAAGGTGAACATGTGATGGAAAAAGATTTTGATGGAGTTTCACTACTACGCAGCATACGCATTCTGCTCTTGATCCTTATCATTCTGTTGGCGCTTTTTGTATTTTTACCGATCATTGAAAATATCTGGGCTTCCATGCACTCGGAACCAAGATCTGTCACAGCAAGAGGTGAACTTTCACTGACAGAGAAATCCAATATCGAGATCTTTCAGGAGAGCAGTCCATCAGTGGTTTACATCACAACACTTGAAGATACTCTCAACCTTTGGACACGTGACATTACACGTATACCTCGGGGTACAGGGTCAGGTTTTATATGGGACAGGCAGGGACATGTCGTTACCAATTATCATGTATTGCAAGGTGCTTCTGCTGTAAGAATACGGCTCAGTGACCATCGTACTTTTAATGCCACACTCGTTGGAGCAAGTCCAGAGCATGATCTGGCTGTTTTACGTATACCTATGACGGCCCATATGCCAAAACCTCTTTCTATCGGTACAAGTCATGATTTACAGGTCGGACAGATGACCTATGCTATAGGAAATCCATTTGGGCTTGATCAGACACTCACCACAGGTGTCGTCTCAGCCCTAAATCGTAGTCTGCGCAATAACAATGGTTCGTCCATTGAGGATCTTATTCAAACGGATGCAGCCATTAATCCGGGAAATTCAGGCGGCCCGCTGCTTGATAGTGCCGGCAGACTGATCGGTATCAATACTGCTATGTTCAGTCTTTCAGGCACCTATGCGGGTATCGGTTTTGCTGTACCGGTTGATACTGTGAATCGTATCGTCCCACAGATCATTAAAGTAGGTCACTACCAAAGACCAAAACTTGGCATCACAATCAATGAAAGTCTCAATAAAGAGATCACCAAAGAGCTGGGCATTTCGGGTGTTGCCGTCATAGAGGTTCAGCCAAACTCAGCTGCCCAGAGATCTGGTCTTAACGGGGTCACCATAAAAAACAATACTATCATATCAGGGGATGTGATCGTCGCGATAGACCAACATAAGGTCGAAAATACCAAAATGCTTCTCTCTACGCTAGAGAAATATCATATCGGTGACACTGTAGAGGTAAAATTTATTAGGAACGATCAGGCAAGAGAGGTATCTCTTACCCTCGAATAAAGTTTTTTTTAACTGTGGTTATCAACGGTCGGAGGGATGATCTCCCCACTGGCTTGCATACTGAGTGCTTCAGGATATTTTTTATAGTGTTGACGTACTGCATACGCTAAAGCTTTTTTAGTCTTCTCTTCTACCGGTGTGGGCATTGCATCCGGTAACGCTTTGAGTAGTGCCTGTACTAAGAGATCTTGAGGCTGAGGCATTTTTTCTACCCAGGAAGCCAGGAGATCTCTGTTCACATGAGAAGGGATGGAACCCATGATACCTACATCATTCTGATCATGGACAAGCAGACCGGATGTGGTACCCCTGTCCAGGGTAAGGACCTGGAAAAGATAGAGTGTATGATACGCCAGCTGCTCTTCTTTCTCTTCCTCTGTAAAGGTAGGATACTCCATTAATTTTTTCGTAACAATGTCAATATAGGTCTCTATCACACTTTCGCCTACTTTCAGGACAAATGCTTTATCTTCTTCAAAGTTGCCGCTATTGTACCCTTCAAGATAAAAATGGCTTACCCCGCGATGTCGTCCCAGTACAGGAATATAAAAATATCTGTCACCCTGTGCAGCGCCCTCTTCATAGAGTTCTCCTGTGACTTTTTTGAGCAAGTCAGAAAAACGTTTTTTATCAGCCTCTGATTCGCCTAACAGGGAAGGATTTAGGTCAGCCATGACACGCCAATACCCGCTCCCGTCTTTCATCTGTGTCCAGGAGATATGCATATGCATAGAGGGTGCATGAGGATTACGCGGGTGTATGATCGTGGAGATCGCAGTGGCCGAACCTAACTTTTTACTCTCATCGTCATCATAGTGAACTTGGGAAATATTGACCGAACCTCTGTCATATACCACAGAGTCTCTGGCTTCATACCGTACACCGCCACCGTGTTCACCCCCGTCACGTTCCCATGAAACAGCTTCACAGGCCCTGCCCTTTCCAAACTGTAACGCCAGGGCATTGAGTTTTGAAACAAAATAAGCCTGCAATCCGTCTACAAGAGTATATGCTTCTTTTGCCTGAGGTGATTTTGCAGGAATGATCATGATAGTGAGCCTTTATTTTTTATGCCATTATATCATAGTAATTTTTAGTTCATTTCGTTACAATACCCACATAACAAATTACAAGAAAGGGCAGTATGAAACGACATTTACTATTACCGGTATTGGTTGCATTTGGATTCTCCGGGTGTACAAGTTCTATAGGCCACCTCATAGAACCAAAGAAACCAACTGAAACAACCCAGCCGTCTCAACAGATTCAAACATCACAGACACAGTATGGTTATGAAGAGCCCACGCCTGAAAAAAAAGAGGCGTATGAAAACATCATGAGAAAAGTAGCTTCAGGTATTCAGGATGATCCTAATTATCAGAGACTTACGCTGAATACACCTGAAAAAAAAGAGTGGTTTAAAAAGTTGACCTACAGACTATGGGACAGACAGATCACACGACATCAATTTATCAATGAGGGGCTCAAAAGATATCCGGACCACGGATATGAACTGAATTTCATTGTCAGAGGATTTACCTTTAATTAAACCTCTGCTACGCATAAAGAATCGGGTCTACACTTCCCGCTTCTTCAAACCCTTTTAATCTCAATCGGCAGCTGTCACATACGCCGCAAGCCATCTCTTCTGATTTATAGCAACTCCATGTATCTTTCAGTGGGACTTTGAGCGCTAGGGCCTTTTGCACGATCTGACTTTTTTTCAAAGCCACCAATGGCATTCTTATCTCCAGATCTGTTTCATCTTTTGTGCCAAGATTGATCGCTTTTTGCATTTGCTCGATGTAGCTCTTACGACAGTCAGGATAGCCTGAACTGTCTTCTTCCACCACGCCTATAAAGAGTGCCTGTGCACCATGTTTTTCTGCTACTGCCGCAGCAATGGAGAGAAAGATACCGTTTCGGAAAGGTACATAGGTCACAGGCACCCCCTCTTCCAACCCTCCCGTAGGTACATCAATGCTTTGATCTGTCAAAGCAGAAGCACCGATCTGTTCAAAAAAAGGCAGATCGATCTCATACGTTTCAGACGCATTCACATCCGTAGCGATCTTTCTGAAACATTCAAGTTCTTTATCCGCTGTACGTTGACCATAGTTAAAGTGCAAAGCGATAATTTCATACCCTTCATTTTGCGCTATTTTAGCGCTCAGGGCACTGTCCATACCTCCAGAAATAATACATACGGCTTTTTTCATAAACATCTCTCCTTTTCACAGAGCAAAGCTCCATGAAAATTGACCGAAGGGCATGCCTCCGGTGCTTTTCACTAAAGAATTGCTTTAACTCAGGAATCTTTATCAGTATTCTGAATTTTACTGCCATTTTACCAAGATTTGGGTAAACTTCCTGCATGATAGACTTAGATAATCAAACACCACTGGCAGTTGACCTGGAAGCATTGGAGAAGATAGCAGATACGCTTTCTACCAAAGAAGTAGAGCTGATCATCACCGATGATGAAACGATGCAGAAACTCAATGCAGAGCATAGAGGTAAGAACAAGGTCACAGATGTACTCTCGTTCCCCATGGAAACACCTTTCACGGAGCAATCTATCTTTGGTATGCCGTTAGGCTCCATCATTATTGCAGCGTCATTTGTCAAAGAAAAGGCAGCGGAATTTGGGCACAGTACTCAAGATGAACTCTCACTTTTGTTCATTCATGGTATGTTGCATCTGCTGGGCTTTGACCATGAAAATGACCAGGGTGAAATGAGAATGAGAGAAAAAGAGCTCATCATGCAGTTTAACCTGCCTGAGAGTCTAATTGTCAGAACGGAGGAACATTGATTTGAGTTTTGTTATTTTTGTGATTGCCCTGGGTGTGTTGATATGGGGTGCTGACCTGATCATAAACCAAAGTGAACGCATCGCGTTAAAGTTCAATATACCAGAGTTCATTATCGGTGCAACGCTCATAGCACTCGGTACCTCCCTCCCTGAAATGGCAGCCAGTATCGCTGCAAGTCTCAGCAATAAGCCTGATATAGCCATAGCCAACGTGATAGGAAGCAATATACTCAATATCACCCTTGTATTGGCAGCCGTTTTTCTTATAGCCACAAAGATCAATCCAAGCAGAGATTTCTTTGCCAAAGACAGTACCTGGGCACTGGTACCCGTACTGGTCTTTATACTGATGATACTTGATGGCGTGATCACCAGATTCGATGCTTCACTGCTGTTACTCCTAATGGGTGCATATCTTGTCTTTCTTCTTCAAGATGCCAAAAATATTCCTGAAGAGGATCTGGATGATCTTGATATAGGTACATTCTCCTGGACGAAGAGCATACTCATACTTGCGGGCGGATTTGTGCTTGTGATCATTGGTGCACATTTTACCGTTGAAAGCGCTTCGGACATCGCTAAAAGCTTTGGGATCTCAGAGTGGATCATCGGTATTATCATGGTTTCACTGGGTACCTCACTGCCGGAACTGGTTGTAAGTATCTCAGCAGCAGTCAAAGGGAAAGTCGATATGGCCATAGGGAATATCATCGGTTCAAATATGGCAAACACGTCTGTGGTCCTTGGTGCAGCAGCCTTCGCAAAACCTATGAGCATTGATGCACCTGCCTATATCTTTGATATCGCAACCATGATTGTTGCAACGCTTATTCTTGTATTTATTACAGCGAACAAACTCTACAACAAATCAGCAGGACTCAGCCTCATCATTATTTTAGGACTCTTTTTAAACAATACTTTACAAAACATGTAAAGTATTATTTTGCGCTCTTCGTATCTGTGTCTCTTGCAGCTTCTCCTGCTGCAGAAAAGTAGCCTTCCCGATAGAGCCATTTATAGATATCTGCAGTGATAGGACCTGCCGTACTGCCCCCATGACCTCCATGTTCCACCAGGACTGTCACAATGTATTTAGGATCTTCATACGGCGCATAGGTCGTGATCCAGGCATGGGAACGATGGAAATAGGCCAGCTCTTCCTCTTTTAAACGTTTTTGCGTCGATTGGGGGATGGATGTGACTTGCGAGGTACCCGTTTTACCGGCAACCACGATAGGGAGTTTGCTCATGGTCCTGTAGCCCGTTCCGCCTCTCACATTACATACTTCATACATCCCTTTTCTGATCTCGTTCAAATAATAGGTGTTAAACTTCAAAGGCTTCAATTCAGGCTCTATGCTCTTACCATCCACTTCTTTGGCAATGAACGGCCTGGCAAGTGATCCCGTAGCGATCAAACCTGTATAACGTGCTACCTGTAAAGGTGTCACCAGGTCATACCCCTGGCCTATGGAAGAGATGACTGTCTCACCCATATACCAAGGCTGTTTATAACGTTTCATCTTCCAGGCTTTATCCGGCATGACTCCAGAGTATTCACGCGGTAGGTCCACACCTGTTTTTACACCCAGTCCAAATGTACGAAGGTGTTTGGCCATTGCATCGATCCCCACTTTTAAACTTTTATTGTAGAAATAGACATCACAGCTCTCTCGTATCGCTTTTCTGAGATCGACTTTGCCATGTCCCCAACGTGACCAGCATCTGAACTTGTGCTTGCTGCTACCCAGTGTAATATGTCCGTTACAATACTCCGGTGCTCCAAGAGAATTAGGCAATGCTTCAGAAAAAGCCAGGGCCATACCCATTTTGATCGTTGAGCCCGGAGGATAGGTTCCATGTATAAATTTGTTGGTAAAGGGATAGTTCACATCATCCTGAAGGGCTTTCCACTCTTTAGAGCTGATGCCGCCGACAAAAAGATTAGGGTCATAAGAAGGGTAACTGACCGCTGCCAAGACCTCACCGTTGGTACGCATGACCACTGCCACACCGGTATCCTCTCCAAAACGCTCATAGATCATCTTTTGAAGCTCTATGTCTATATTGAGCTGTATATTCTTGTTGTCTTTTGGAAGTTCTTTTTCGAGTATCTCTATGGCTTTGTTCGTTGCCGTTACTTTACTGATCTCATATCCCAGTTCACCTTCCAGTACCTTATTATAATAGCGCTCCAGACCACTTTTCCCTATCTTGCCGACTTCATTGACCACCGGGTCTTTTTCATTCTCTTTTTGATTGGATCTTCCGGTGTATCCGACGATGTGTGCGGCATACCTTCCATAAGGATAATAACGTTTCGTTTCTGCTTCTATTTTAATATTCTCTAGGAGACTCAGCTTTGGATAGGCACCCATCATATCTGCATAGTGTATAAAATCAACGACCTTGATATAGTCGTGATTGTAAGGTGAGTTGTGTTTATCATAGACTTTTAACATCACTGTTTTATTGAGGTCCGGAAACGTTTCAAGCAGTTCGTCGATGACATGCTCCAGTTGATGGTTCTTCACTTTCAAATGTGGTGCAATAGAGAGTGAAAAACCGATCTGGTTCATCGCCAGGAGGTTTCCGTGTACATCCGTGATCTCACCTCTGACAGGTTTGATAAACTGTTTTCTTTCTATATTCTCTTTTGCCAATCCCTCATAGTAGAAATTGGATTTGATACTGACATGATAGAGCCGTGTGATCATCACACCCCAAAAAACAAGGAAGACCAATACAATAAACTTATATCTCATAGTATCACCACCACTAACATATCTACGATGAGGGTATAGAGCAGGATCTCATCCAGGATAATACTCTGGGTCTGAAAGATAAAATCATAAGAGAACAAGCATCCCAGATACATGAGATCCAAAAAAAGTACACTTGAAAGTGCTCTACATATGATACATCTTCGGAAATGTTTTAAAGTGGGATAGACAAGCAGATAAAACAACAAGGAAGAGATCACGGCAAGAAAAATCGGCAAAGAGAGATTAACCTCCAGGTTCACCATATAGACGACAGCAAGTAAAATAAAAGATGCTCTTTCTCTTTCTAATCCCTGTACCAGCATATACCCCATGGCCCCTATCAGGAGGGGTAAAAATACATAGATAGAGATAAGCATAGGATAAAAAAAGATGAATATACCGGCAAATAGCCAAAAAAAGAGGCCATGCTGTGATTTTGTTACATGATCCATCAAACACTCAGATTATGCTAATTTGTAGACCAAGGCTACTTCATTACAGATAGGAAAATGGATACACTTGATACAATCCGCCCAGATCTTATGTTCGGGTATCACCTCTTTGTCGATCTCTTTAAAATTCAATTTTAGAAAGAACTGAGGAAGGTAGGTTAAGACAAGTACATCCTCTTCCACACCTATATTTTTCGCTTCTTCCAGTGTGAACTGTACCATTCTCTGACCTACATTTTGTCCACGGTATGCTTCATCTACGATAAGGCTTCTGATCTCAGCCAATCTTCTGGAGTGTATATGCAAGGCTGTATACCCCACAAGTTTTTCACCGTCTTTTGCCAAGACATAGGAGCGTATATTGGTCGCGACTTCATCTTCCGTACGATTCAGGATGATCCCGTCTTTTACTTCAGGAGCGACCAGTGCCTGCATAGCAGGAATATCGCTCAGTTTTGCTTTTACAAGTTCGATCACTCTTTTTCCTCATTCTCTTCTGCTGTGTCATTCTTACTTTTACTTTCATCACCCACACCGAAAATCGTTTTCAGTATCATTTGATGTACTCTGTCATGGCCATTCTTCTTCAGGTTTGAGAGTGTTATAGAACCGGGGAAGTCTCTTTTGAGCTTTGCTCTCTCTTTTTGATTGAGTTTATCGATCTTGGTAAATACTGTCAGGTATTTCTGATCAGGACGAATAAATTCAGAGATATACGTTTCCACATCATCATCTATCTTGGCATGCGGATGGCGGGCATCACGAAGATGAATAAAAAGACGTATAGAGACACGATGCTGAATAAATTCAACAAGGTTCTTCTGCCATACTTCTTTCAATGACTTTGAAACCTTTGCATACCCGAATCCAGGTAGGTCCACAAAACGTACGGGGTAACTCTGCTCATTGTAGAGATATCTTGTTTCAAAAAAGTTGATCAGTTGTGTTTTCCCCGGTGTAGCTGAACTTTTGGCCAGGTTCTTTCTTTGCGTTAATGCATTCAGTGTGGAACTTTTCCCTACATTGGAACGTCCCAAAAAGACCACTTCACTCATATCTTCAGGTAATGAATCTGCAATACTCTGTGCAGACTTGATAAATGCCGCTTCTACGACTCGGGGTGTACTCACTATTTGTCCTTCATTTCAAAAATAAACTTCGCAGGCTCTTTACGGTTGCCTTTTACATCTACACTTCCTGTAGACATATCAAGAATGATCTTATCACCCTTGAGATGACTATTCTTTACCAGGTCATCCAGTATGGCTTTACCGATCAACACATAAAGTGATTTTGCAATATTGTACTCCACTTTATCTGCACTTCCTTTAAAATGTTTTTCATCCTTTTTAAACTCAAACTTTACTGATCCCATAGCTTCATATTTTTTTGTTTCATTATTGTCATCAAAGTAGACGATCGCTCTATCAGCATGTAACCAGTCTTTCCCTTTTTTTATCTTGGCATTACCGATGAAGTGTATCTCTTTCTTGAGCTCTTCTGCCTCCATAGAGGTAGATGTGATCTCTACCTTTTCAGCAAAAAGTGCCTGTGTGAGCATCACTAAAAGTATTATTTTAAAAAAATGCATAGCGTCCCTTTGTGAGCTGGTTGAATATTGTACCACGATATTACTTTTCAGGTGTATAAAATACTGTATCCACAGTCTGGCCGGTAGCCTTTTTTTGGCGTGCATCATACTCCAAACTTTTTCCTTTGATAATATTTTGACCTCTTATACCGGTAAAAGGTGCTGTAATATGTAAAATTTCACTCTTTTTATTATAGATGGCATGTTCTGTTTCATACCTATAGCCAGTATGTTCCTGCATGACAACATGACCATCTAACCGCAGCATGTCACCTTCAAGTTTACCTTTATCCGCAGAGAGTGACTTTATGTTATTATCAAAATAGCGTATGTTCTCTACCTTCAATACACCCTTGTCTCTCGCCCCGTATGTACCAAATATCCGACTTTTCATAGTGTCAGTATCGACTTCCGTCAAAGTGGTATCAGTGAATTCAAGTTCCTTGGTAAATACTTTACCGGGTACAGATGCATTTTGTAACCTTAACATGAGGGCCGTGGATATGATCCCGATGATCGCAATGGTCAGTATATATTCTAATTTTATTCCCATAGCTCCAGATACTTCTTTTCAAGCCCTTCTTTGACAATGAGATATTCTATCATTTCACGTACTGCACCATCTCCACCTCTTTTGGAGAGCACTACATTGGCGATCTTATCTACATAAGCACTTGCATCTCTTGGCACGAATGAAATTTTAGCCGCTTTCAACATCGGCAGGTCATTCAGATCATCTCCTATGGCTGCTACATTGTCCATGGTGAGGTCAAGCTTTTCCAAAAGTGATTCGAGGACCTCTTTTTTATTGCCGATCCCCTGATAAAAATGTTCTATATGCAACTCTTTTGCACGACGTGCAACGATCGTTGAAGTTCTTCCCGTAATGATGGCTACCTGTTTTCCAAGTCTTCTCCATGAGGATATAGCCAAACCATCTTTGACGTTAAAAGACTTGATCTCATCACCATGTTCACTGTAAGTAATATGACTGTTCGTCATAGTACCGTCTACATCAAGTACGATCAATTCAATGCTCACAGTACACCCTTTGTACTTGGGATACCCGCATTTTCATTCACTGTGACCGCCCTGCGAAGCGCCACGGCCAGTGCCTTAAATGCAGCCTCTATAATGTGGTGTTTGTTCTTACCACGGTTATAGATAAGGTGAAGTGTCAAAGGAAGATTGAATGCAAATGCTTTAAAGAACTCTTCTACAAGCTCTACATCAAAGTTCCCTACTTTACCGCCAATGGGGAGTTCAAACACAAGGTACCCGCGGTTTGAGAGATCGATATCACAGGTCACACTTGCTTCATCCATCACGACAGTTGCATTACCGAAACGCTCTATGCTCTTTACAGGGTAGATAGCTTTTTTAAGTGCCTGCCCAATAACGATACCCACATCCTCAACCGTATGGTGGTCATCGATATGTGTATCACCCGTACAATGTACTTCCATATCGATATGTGCATGCTTGGTAAATGCTTCGAGCATATGGTCGTAAAAGCCCACACCGGTGTTTATCTTGGCTTGTCCTGAACCATAAAGGTTGAGTTTGACTGAAATCTGTGTCTCTTTGGTTTCTCTTGTTACTTCTATCATCTTTCTTCCTACATAGATTAATTTCTTACGATAAATGCACCCTCTAGGTCATTATGGGCCTTAAAGTCCCTCGCTTCATCCTCAGACCTGTATCCCATAAGCCATACGCGATACAGCGGTGCGCCATCTATATCATTAAAACGTCTTATGATGGTATTATAGCGTCTATATAGAGCGCTGTATTTTCTTTGATAGACCTTGGCACCCTCATGGAGTCTGAATGCACCCACTTGAACACCGAAATCAGAGAGTACGATACGTTGTTGCGTGTGCTCTCTTTTCTGCCTTGCGATCGCTGCGTCTGACTCGACCCTTCCTGCAAATCCGACCACTTTCAAAGAAACCTTAGCGATCCCCATTTTGTCAAGTCCTATCTCTTTACCTGCAGTATAACTACAATCAATGACCCGGCCCCTTACAAAAGGCCCCCTGTCATTGATACGTACGATCGTGCTTTTACCGTTTTGCAGGTTCTTGATTTTTACCATCGTATCCATTGGCCATGTTTTGTGTGCTGCGGTTCTGGCATGCATATTATAGACTTCGCCGTTACTTGTCTGTTTACCATGGAAGTTAGGTCCATACCAGCTTGAGATCCCCTGCATCACCTGTCCCACTTCAACATATGTCGGATTGTAACGTTTGCCCAATACCTTATAGGAGCGCATAGTGGATCTATGTCTGGCTGCACTCGTATATTTTGTGGCTTTGGCCCCTTTAGGCTCCGGTCCACACCCTGTGATAAGGGTACTTACTCCCAAAATAACGATCAATAATATTGGGGATGTAAGTCTCTTCATACTACCTCGGGAATGCATTTATATTTAGGCAGGTATTATCACTTTATTTGACTTTGTTTTTGCTTGATGGTCTAAGAGTTGCAATGCTCTTTAATGATCATTTTTAACGCTTCTATATCCAGCGGCTTCACGGCATAATCATCCATACCTTTGGCCATATACTTCTCTTTGTCCCCTGAGGAAGTATTGGCAGTGAGCGCAATGATAGGGACATGTTGCAACCGCTGTTCTGTTTCATGTTGCAAAATATGCTTACAGGCTTCGACTCCATCCATAACAGGCATTTCAATATCCATAAATATAATGTCATAGGTATGATGTATAGACATCTCAACAGCATCTTTTCCATCATTCACCACAGTCACTTCCAGGCCAAGATTCTCCAAAATGATCTTTATGAGTTTGCAGTTGATCTTATTGTCATCCGCGACGAGCGCATGAAGTCCTTGAAACTGTTCGGTATTTTCTGCGGTATCAGAGGTAAGTATCTTCTCTTTCTTATGCTCACTAGCATTGGTTAAGATCCTGATCGTTTTTGCCAGGCTGATAGGCGTTAGGACCACATCGGTAAAATGATGTTGCTGGGGATTGACACGCGCCCTTAAACTGCCGTTGGTCAAAAGTACAGATTTGCACTCCAGGGCAGCACACTGTTCCAACTCTCCGGGCAGCCTCGCATAGCGATGATCAAATATCATAATATCAGGTAGGTTGACAGGCGTGTCTGACTCAAAAAGATCTTCATAATAGTAGAAAGAAAATGCTGCACCCAGGTGTTCTATGTAGATTTGAAGATTGACATCCAACTGACGGTCAATACTCTTTACAGGCAGTGCAAGACCTACGGACAGCTCAGAAAAATCAGTATAGACGCTAGGTTCATGGTCTTTGTTCTTTGCTAATGACAGGGTAAAAAAGAAAGTGGTTCCTTCATTTTCTTTACTTTCAACTTCAAGTTCTCCACCCATAAGCTGAACCATTTTACGCGATATGGTCAGTCCGAGTCCTGTACCTCCATATTTTCGGCTTGTACCAGCCGTTGCCTGTCCGTAAGCTTCAAAAATGGTCTTTTGCTGCACTTCACTCAGACCGATACCGTTGTCACTCACAGAAAACTTCAACCCTGTGTGATCTTTGTCACTACTTACCCTTTCAACAAAAAGGTTGATCTTTCCATAGGTATCCGTGAACTTAATGGCATTTCCTATAAGGTTTGTCAATATTTGAGAAAGTTTTGTAGGATCGCCAATGACATAGGGCGACAGCGTCGGATCGACCAAAACACCGAACTCAATATCCTTCTGGTCTGCCATCTGTGCAAAAGATGCTACCGTCAGATCGATAGTCTCGAATAAATGAAAAGGTATAGATTCGATCTCCATTTTTTCTGCATTCATTTTAGAAAGGTCCAGAACATCATTCACTATAGAGATAAGATTGTTTGAGGAATTTTCGATCAGGGAGATGAACTCCTTCTGGTCTTCTGTTGCATCCATCTCTTTGAGAAGTTTGGTAAAACCTAAAATACCATTAAGCGGTGTACGAATTTCATGAGACATGGTAGATAAAAATTGGCCTTTTGCTTCTGCCTCCTCTTTGATCTCTTTGCCCTTCTTCTCTAAAAGTGAAAAAAGATGCGCAATATACTTATAGACCTCTTCTCTTTGTTGTGGAATGATCCCTTTCTCAATGTCTGCTAAATGGTCAAAACTGTCTAAAACAGAAACCAGGGCTCTGTTCTCTCTTTCTTCTTTATACTGATCAAACCATACATATCCCAGGGACAAGAGACTCAATACCACGATCAGCAACAAAGAGACGAACAGCCCTATATCAGTAGGATCAAACCTTTCCCATTCTCTATAACTCCAATAACTGCCAAGCATCAACAATACAATAAGCGGAACCATACGGACAGCGTTATCCAGCACATTTTTTTTCAACATTCTTCCCTTTTGAAACTACGATAAAGTATAATAAATTCTTATTCTAGTATTTTATCAAATGTTTTCTTGTTTACGGGAATCACCAGTAAACTATCCAGAACAAGAAAATCATTTTTTAAGTGATTGGAAAAGATGATCTCCTCTGCATCCACATCATACAGTTTGGCAATGCTCTCTACGGTTTCTCCGAGTGCGACAGTGTGAGAGACCATATGTGACTTGAAGACTTTCTTTTTATCGGGTAACTGATAACGCAAATAAAAGGCATACACTTTTTCAAGAGGAATAGTGATCTTGTATGTGGGTCTCTCTTTAGGCACTCTACCGTCTTTTAAACTTTTGTTCAGACTTAAAAGTCTTGCTTCATTCATTTTCAATAATGCTGCGATCTCTTTGAGTGATGTCCCGGCCGGTACAGTCACCTGTATCAGTGCATTTTCCAGATTCTGATTCGTTGTATTGCCAAAGTCCAAAGTCTCATTTTCACCTATCATAGCAAGAAGAAGGATCTTTTTCATATACTGACGTGTTTCACGGGGGAGATATTTCAAATTGTCGTCCATCAACACACTTAACTCATCTGTTCCAGCACGTTTAATGGCCCTGCTGACACAACCTTCTCCGCAATTGTAGGCCATGGCTGATAAATACCATTTTCCAAACTGTTTATGCAACCTATTGAGATAGTTGATCGCTGCAGATGTGGCACTGACCGTATCACACCGTTCATCATAGCTGTGGCATACCGTCAGATTATAATCTTTGGCCGTTGCAGGCATGAACTGCCATAGACCTACCGCTTTTTTGGGCGAAACGGCATCTGTCGAAAACCCCGATTCCACCATAGAAAGATAGATGAACAGATCACTCACCCCATCCTCAGCAAGCAGCCCATGCATCGTAGGCAAGATCTCTTTGCCTCGAAGTAAGGCGTGCCTGTAAAATGACCGTAACTTTTTTTCATGCTTTGACACAAAAGAGATAAACGCTTCATTATAGAGATAAGATTCATCCACATCAAATTCATGAAACACATAGGAATAACTGGGGTACTTCTCTGCCAATGAGACGCCATAAACGAACCCTATGGAGAATAGGTAAAAAAATAAAATACGTTTAACATATCTTATTGCTCTATACATCCGGATCAGAACCTAAAAAGTCTTTGGGCATTCTGTGTACTTGAATCTTCGATCTCTTTCCTGCTGAGTGAAGAGAGTTCAGCCATTTTATCTGCTACAAATGTCGTATAACTTGGTTCATTTCTCTCACCACGGTGGGGATGAGGCGTAAGATACGGCGCATCCGTCTCTATGACCAGTTTATCTAGAGGAATTTTAGGGTAGACATTAATGAGTTTTCTTGCATTTTTAAATGTCAATACCCCGCCTATACCGTAATAGAAATTCTTTTTTGCGAGTTTGAGCAGGGACTCATCTGCATTGTAACAGTGCAATACACCGCCCTCTTCTCCCGCATAGTGATCAAGCATTTCCAAACAATCCGGTGTCGATTCTCTCACATGGACAATAAGCGGTTTTTTCAACTCTTTTGCCCATAGAATTTGATCCAAAAAGACTTCTTTTTGCAGTGTTTTCTCTGTTTCGATCTCATCTTCTGACTCTGGCAGTCTGAAATAATCCAAACCGCATTCACCGATCGCAACACACTTGGGATGTGTCACATAGGGTTCCAAAAAGCTTCTGTCATACTCACGGGCATCATAAGGGTGTACACCTACTGCAAAATAGACCCCTTCATACCGCTCTGCCAGATCAACCGCCCTCTGCAGTGTTTTTGGATCTGCCCCCGGTATAATGAATTTTTCAACACCTTTTTGTCTGGCATTTTCCAAAACCTGCTCTATATCACCATCATACCGATCATCATCCAAATGACAATGTGTATCTATTATCATCTATACTTTGTCCTTTTTTATACATTATAACAAATTTCTTCTATATTCATCTCTTGAAACATGCTAATCTAACCTTCAATAAGTTATAGTTAAGTACAAATTATAATATTGAAGGGGCGCTATGTCTGCATTAACCATCATATCTATCTTTGTTTTGCTTGTACTTTTACTTATCTTTCATGAATACCGAAATGAAAAAAAGTATCAGGAAGAAAGACGCAAAAAACAAACAAAAACTGCTCCAGATACAAAAACCGCACCTTCAAAAGAAGAAAAGACAACTACTCCAAAGCCTGAACCAAAAGCAGAGGCAAAACCCGAACCAAAACCCGAACGACAACCCGAACCAAAGCCTGAACCTGAACCGAAACCAGAACCTGAACCAAAACTCGAGCTAGAACCTGAAGCCATAAAAGAAACAAAAGAACTGCCTGAGGCAAATTATCCTCAGTTCACCCATATTCGTCTGATAGAAATGGGGCTTTCGGATGAAGAAGCAAAAGAGTTTGTAGCGGAACTTATCCCTCAGATCGAAACAGAGATCCCACTTATAGAAACAGCCATACAAGAAGGAGATTTTCATCAAATAGAACGCTTGACACATGGGATCAAAGGTTCAGCGACCAACTTGGGTACAGGTGGCGTCTCAGACCTTTTAACAGATTATAATACCTATTTGAAAACCGGGACGGATGTTGACATTGCCAAAATGTATCTTGAACATCTTATACGCTATACCAATGAGCTCAAAACACAATATGCCTAAGCCCTTAACTTTTTAGCAAACTCCAATGCTTCATCCGTAGGGTTTTCTCCTGCGATGATCCTTGCTATCTCAGAAACACGGCTCATATCATTCAATACTTCCACCTGACTCTTTTGCCCTCTCTTTGTTACGACAATATGCTGTCCCGCTTTTGCCGTAAGATGCGGCTGATGGGAGATCGCAAATACTTGATAGACAGCTGCAAGCTTGTGTATCATCTCTGCTATGGCGATGGATTCATCCCCACTCACATTGGCGTCTATTTCATCCAGTATGAGCACACCTTGTTTACTTTTATCTGTAGGGATCGTCGTTGCCATAAGAGCCAAACGTACACGGTTGTATTCTCCTCCGCTCAGTGTAGCTGTTTTTGATGATCCAAGCATCACCTCTACCCTGTCCATTCCCCCTTCTCCTAAAGCATCAGAAGAGAATGCAAAGGTCAGTGGAGGAAGTTTGAGTGTTGTCAGATATTCTGCTAAGGACTTTTCCAGTACCTTGGCTTCTTTTTGGCGTGACTGAGAAAGTTTTGAAGCAATGATCTGTAATTCTGAAAACTCTAACGCTAAAAACGACTCCAACATACTTTTGTCTTGTTCTATATTCTGATAATCGGAGAGTTCTTTCTCTTTGGATTCTTTGTAGGCCAAAGCTTCCTCTATGCTTCCGTAACGGTTCTTCAGTGTGGTAAGGTCAGCCAGACGGTCCAGTACTTCTTCCACATTGACCTCTTCGAGTTCATCTGCAAGATTTTCCGTCTCTTCAAAGTCAGCACGAAGCTGGTTCATTGCATCACTAAAGATTGATCCATCCTTGTCTAAAAGTCTATAGACCTCTTCAACACTCGCTTCTAAAGAAAATATATCTGTTGCGCTTGAAAGTGCATCTTTTATCTTGTCGATACGCGAAAGCTGCTGTTTGATCTTGAGCAACTCCTCTTCTTCCCCTGCTTGCGGGTTGATAGAAGCTATTTTTTCTACTTCATAGGTCGCATACTCTATGAGTTCAGCAAGCTTTGCTTCATCTTCTTTTATCTTTGCCAGCTGTGAAGCTTTTTCTTTATAGTTTCTGTAACGTTTTTTGTACTCTTTGAGTGACTGTTTAAAGGTTTTATCTTTACTGACAAGCTGACTATCGATCATCTCTAACAGTGTTTCAGACTCAAAACCTCCTTTGTCACGTACAGAGAGATACTTGACATACGGCAGAAACATGTCACTCAAAGCCTTTTTAGAGATATTTTGGCCATCGATAAAGTAACGAAGCTTCTCTTTTTTAAGTGTTTTGACCGTCAGATCATTATCCAGTTCATAGGCATCACTTTTCAACTGATCAGGCTTGACCAAATTCACTTCGCACAGTGCTGCCGCACCTTGTGTCGTGTATCCAAAACTGGACAATATCGCGGACATCAGAACAGACTTACCTGCTCCACTGGGCCCGGTCAAAACCACCAGTCCATTTTCAAACTCCAGTTCCACTTCATCAAAAGTAACAAGATCGCGTAAATATAAACGTTCTATCAATTCGCGGCACCCCATGAAAGTTTTTCTCTCAATACAGAGAAATAATTGCGTTCTTTTCTATGCAAAAGTTTTGCTCCTCGTTTTGCACCCCTGATCACCAGTACATCTTCCGGGACCATCTCATAATCATCTTGTCCGTCTATCACTGCAATGACACGCTCTTCAGGAGAGGAGAGCTCGATCGTAAAATCAGCAGGCACCACGAGAGGACGCTGGGTCAGAGAGTGTGCCAGTATAGGTGTCATAATCAGTGCCTGGGTCAGAGGATACATGACAGGACCGCCTGCTGCAAGATTATAAGCAGTGGATCCTGTAGGTGTCGCAATGATCAGTCCGTCTCCTTTATAGGTATTAAACCTTTCTCCATCAATGGATGCATATATGGTTGCGATCTTGGAGACTACAGGACGTGTGATCACCACATCGTTAAACGCAAAAAACGGCTCTTTTTGACCATTTTTTCTTTGGATATACCCTTCGATCATCATACGTTCATCAATACGATATTCATTCTTTATCAGTTGCCCCAGAAACAACTCTACATCATCGATGGTCACATCTGCCAAAAAACCTAAATTGCCGGCATTGATACCCACAACAGGCTTATCATGCCCATGAGAACGGCGTACCAGTGATAGCAACGTGCCATCTCCACCCAGAGAGACCAGAAAGTCTGATTTTTCACACATTTTTTCAAAAGGCATACCTTCCAGACCTATTCTCTGTGCTGAACGTTCTGCAAGGATCACAGAAATGCCTTTGGACTCGAACTGTGCCTTGATCCTTTCATACAGTGTTTTTATCTCCGGGTCATTGGGTTTTAAAATAAACCCTGCGGTTTTTATCTGTGCTAATTTTTCACTACTCATCTTTTTCCTGATTTAAGAAATATAATTGTTAGAGTAGCATAAATGTACTGTTACTCTTTGAAAATATTTCATATTGCCATATTTTCAAGTGTGAATTTAACCCTAAACTACTTTTTGTTATAATCGCGCCATTATAAACAGATAGGATAGTCATGAGAACACATTATTGTGCAGAAGTAAATGAAGAACATATTGGACAAGAAGTTACCGTTGCGGGTTGGGTCTCTTCACGCAGAGATCATGGTGGACTTATATTCATCGACCTTAGAGACAAAGATGAAGTAGTGCAGCTGGTATGTGATCCTGCAGACAATGCGGATGCCCATAAAATGGCTGAAGAAGTAAGAGATCAATTTGTATTGATCGCTAAAGGTAGAGTACGTGCCAGAGGTGAAGGACTCGAAAACCCTAAACTTAAAACAGGAAAGATCGAGATCGTCGTGGATGACCTGAACATAGAAAACCGTTCTAAACCTATGCCTTTTGACCTCAATGATGACAAAGTAAATGAAGAGATCAAACTGAAGTACCGTTACTTGGAACTGCGTACACAAAGATCTTACGATATCTTCAAGCTTCGTTCAAAGGCGACTATCGCTGCACGTAACGCATTGGATGCACTCAACTTCCTTGAAGTTGAAACACCTATCATTACCAAATCTACACCCGAAGGTGCCAGAGATTACCTTGTACCTTCGCGTGTACATCCCGGTGAATTTTATGCACTTCCACAGTCTCCACAGCTTTTCAAGCAACTTTTGATGGTGGGTGGTTTTGACCGTTACTTCCAGATAGCAAAATGTTTCAGAGATGAAGACTTGAGAGCAGACAGACAACCTGAGTTTACCCAAATAGATGTTGAAATGTCTTTCTGTGATCAGGAAGACGTGATAACAGTCGCTGAAAAACTGATACATGATGTATTTTCTGCTTGTGGTTTTGACATTCCTACAACATTTAAACGTATGCCTCACTTTGAAGCCATGGAAAAATACGGTTCAGACAAACCAGATATGCGTTATGACCTTGCAATGGTAGATGTGATCGACATCTTTGAAAGATGTGACAATGAAATCTTCTCAAATATCGCAAAAGCACCTAAGAAAAATCGTATCAAAGCACTGAAAGTACCTAAAGGTGATGAGATCTTCTCAAAACGTCAAATGAAAGGTTTTGAAGATTACGTACGTAAATTCGGAGCATCCGGTCTGGGTTACTTCCAAATGAAAGAAGATGGTCTTAAAGGGCCGCTTGCCAAATTCTTTACGGAAGAAGATATCCAGGCTATCATTGAAAGATGTGAACTTGAAGTAGGTGATGCTGTCTTCTTTGGTGCAGGTGAGAAAAAACTGGTATGGGATTATATGGGTCGTTTCCGTATCTATCTTGCAGAAACCATGGATATCATCCCTAAAGATACGTTTGAGTTCTTATGGGTCATGGACTTCCCTATGTTCGAAGTGGAAGAAGGTAAGGTCAAGGCACTTCACCATCCGTTTACACAGCCAAAATCATTGGATTATGAAGATATCGAAGATATAGAGTCTATCGCCTATGATATCGTACTTAACGGTACAGAGCTCGGTGGCGGATCGATCCGTATCCATAAAGAAGATGTGCAATCAGAGATATTCAAGCTCCTTGGTATCGATGAAGAGGAAGCGCAAGAGAAGTTCGGTTTCTTACTTGATGCACTCAAATTCGGTGCACCGCCGCATGGTGGTTTTGCCTTAGGTCTTGACAGACTTATCATGCTGATGACCGGTGCTTCAAGTATCCGTGAGGTTATCGCATTCCCTAAAACACAAAAAGCACAGTGTCTTCTTACACAAGCACCAAGCGTTGTAGATGCTGAACAGCTTAAAGACCTGAGCCTTAGAATCAGACAGACTCAGGCATAGAACGCTTTTTGAGCTAAGCCCAAAAAACTACGTTGTCACTGAGACTACTTCAGCAGTAGGCTCATGTGACTAGTCACATTATAAAATTTAAGGATATACAATGAAAAAATTATTTCTTATCATCGGAGCACCGGGTTCGGGAAAAACAACAGACGCAAGTATCATCGCTGAAAGAAACAGTGACACAATCGTACACTACTCTACTGGAGATATGCTAAGAGAAGAAGTAGCTAGCGGTAGCGAACTGGGGCAAACGATAGAAAGCTACATCTCTAAAGGTGCGCTGGTACCACTGAACATCATCGTAGATACGATCGTATCTGCTATCAAAAATGCACCGGTAGACAATGTACTTATCGATGGTTATCCAAGAAGTACAGAACAAATGACAGCCTTTGATGAACTGGTATCAAAAGAAGATGACATTGAACTTGCTTCAGTGATCGAAGTAAGAGTGAGTGAGCAGGTAGCCAGAGACAGAATTTTAGGTCGTCGTGCAGAAGCAGCACCTGGTGAAGAGAGAAGTGATGACAGTGAAGAAGTATTTAACGATAGAAT
Source organism: Sulfurovum sp. TSL1 (assembly GCF_019972135.1). Lineage (NCBI taxonomy): Bacteria > Pseudomonadati > Campylobacterota > Epsilonproteobacteria > Campylobacterales > Sulfurovaceae > Sulfurovum > Sulfurovum sp. TSL1. The sequence continues at coordinate 864,657 of NZ_BPFI01000001.1, forward strand.
GAAGATCTATACGGATCCATTGGCTGAAATTCAGGCATTTTACACTGAGAAGAACCTATTGGAAGTGATCTCCGGTGAAAGAACACTTGAAGAAGTGGTTGCCGACATGGAAGCGTTCGTAAAGAGCAAGATCTAAAACCCACGACCCACTTTCCTGGTGGGTAACGCTGCACTCTCCTTATTCCATCATTTTTATTTTCTTATTCAAGCCATAACATCATTTAATCTATTATGACTCTAACTATTTTATTAGTAAAACAAATCCTACTCAATTAAGAAAAAACATAGAATATAATGCGCAATATCCTTTAATATTTAATATATTTTAGCTACTATAGGTTTACATTTACTATAAGGACAAGGGAATGAACGTAAAGACAACAAGAACCTTAGGGAAACTGATCGCACTTTCACTTATTACTTCAACAATGATACATGCGACAAACGGAGATAACCTTATCGCTGTGGGTGCAAAAGCCAGAGGTATGGGTGGTGTTGGTATCGCTATGAGTCATGGTGCTGAATCTGGGTTGAGCAACGGTGCACTGATCACAAGTGTAGAAAGCAGTGAAATCGGGTTTGGTGGTACACTCTTTATGCCTGACATCAAAACACAAATTAATGTGTTTGCGGATGGTGAGATCACAAGTGATGCAGATATGAACGTGATACCAGAAGTGTCCCTTGCGCATAAAATCGATGACAATTGGTATATCGGTGTAGGTATGTGGGGAACCGGAGGAATGGGTACAGACTACCAAGACAATACTCCGCAAAATGCTCAGACCGGTACTTTTGGAAACTTCAGAATGGTTACAAACCTTCAACTGATGCAGTTTGCTGTACCAATTGCCTATAAAACAGGTGGATTAAGTCTTTCAGTCACACCTGTACTTCAATATGGAAACTTAGATATTAATTATGTCATACCGGCAAATGCATTTGGAATGGGAGCACCATCTGCTGACCAGAATATAGGTGCAGGTTTAGCACAAGACTTTGGTTTTGGGTATAACTTAGGTCTTGCATATGATTTCACTGCAAATGGAATAGCTGGGCTTACTTTCGGTGCTATGTATAAATCGACTATTGAGATGGAATACGATTATCAACTTACTACTGCTATTGCACCATTTCAAGCTTTTGGTCCAACCCTTCCTATCACAGATACACTTGAACAGCCTGAAGAGTATGGTGTGGGACTTGCCTATGCAATGGGTCAACACACCATAGCGTTTGACTATAAAAAAATAAAATGGTCTAGTGCTAAAGGCTATAGTGAGTATGGTTGGGATGACTCTGATGTCTATGCCGTTGGTTATCAATACACGGAAAATGAATGGACCGTAAGACTTGGTTACAATCATGCTAGTTCAGCTGTAGTAGAAGGATCTGATGCAAGACTTAACTTCTTTAACCTATTAGGTTTCCCTGCAACAGCAGAAGATCATTATACAGTAGGTGCCAGTTACGAATTCAGTAAACAGTATTCTCTTGATCTAGCCTATGTGCATCAAGACAATAATAACGAAACATTTGATGTAAGCGGTTTATTTGGTCCAGGTGCCACTGTAAGTACGGATCATGCGGAAGAGAGTGTCTCTTTTCAGTTAGCCTATAAATTTTAATTACTGATACAATTTTTACAGAGAGGTGCTTTTCAGCATCTCTTCCAGTGTTACTTTGACATTCTCTCCCAAAGCATTGACATTATAACCCCCTTCTAAAAAAAACACAAAGGGAACATCCGCACTATCCAGTATACACCTTACTATACTTCTTATGCCTTCAGTAGTGATATTCAGTTGTGCCAAAGGGTCACTTTCGTGTAGATCATACCCTGCAGAGACCAGGATGATGTCAGGATTAAAGTTTTTGACAAATGAGGGCAGATCATTTCCATAGATATCAAGCAATTCACTGTCTGAAGTTCCAGCCATCACTGGAAAGTTTGCAGTATATCCCATGCCTTTACCTTCACCCTTCTCTGATTGGGCACCTGTTCCCGGAAATATATATGCCTGATGTGAAGAAAAATAAAATACGGAATCATCATCATAAAAAGTATCTTGTGTACCATTACCGTGATGCACGTCAAAATCGACTATCATCACTTTTTTGTACCCTATGCTCTGTGCATACCGTGCAGCGATGGCAATGTTATTGAAAAGACAAAATCCCATGGCCTGTGCAGGTCTGGCATGATGTCCTGGTGGTCTTACGGCACAAAAAGCCCGTTCAAATTCCCCAGACCTAATACCGTCCAACGCCACTACTCCAGCCCCCACAGCCATTCTCGCTGCATCAAAGGAATCAGCACTGCAAACAGTATCCGAATCGATCCTTCCCTCATAGGCACAAACGTTTTTAATGGTCTCTATATGTTCAGCAGAATGAACGAGTTCAAGTATATGCTCAGAAGCACTGATAGGGGATTTTAAAACCAATGATGTAGACAATGGTGCAATGGCCCTGTTGATTGCCTTCAGGCGCGCTGGAGACTCCGGATGCATTGCACCGGTATCATGCTGTAGATAGATATCATCAGTTATATATGCTACTTTCATCCCACTATTATACTCTATTTTTCAGTTGAGTTATCTCCTTTTTTAATTTTTCTATCTCTTTTTTCAGTCTTGCATTCTCTTTTCGTAAGCTATAGGTTTCTGTGATTTCTTCTTTCACGGTAGACTTTTGAACCTTTTCCTCGACAGGATCATCCAGTAAGATATAGACCACATCTTTACCGTTCTCTACGACTGTTTCTGTTGCAACTTGACCTGATTTGGTCATTTTCACCACATTGAATATACTCAATTTATGTTTTGCCGCATATGATTTAATACTTAATTTTTCCATAATGTTCCTACACAATTTTTTTACTTTTCTAAGATATAATATGACAAACTTCATAAGGATTATAACATGTACAGTAAAAAATTGAACCCAATGATGCTATTGCTTCTTATCTCTCTTGCCTTTACTCAATTTTCATTTGCAAAACCGGCTGCCCAACTTAATGCAGAGGTTGATGCAGCCATCAAAAAATTTGAAAAAGAAGTGGTAGGGGGACCAGAATTTCTTTCAAAAGTAAAAGGTTATCTTGTCTTTCCTTCTGTCATTAAAGGTGGATTTATCGTTGGAGGTGAATATGGTGAAGGTGCCCTTCGTATCAATGGTACGACAAAACACTTTTACAGTATGACATCCGCTTCCATAGGATACCAGGCCGGTGTTCAAGAGCACTCGGTCCTTATCGCCTTTCTTTCTGAAGCCTCTTTAAACAATTTTATTCAAAGTAACGGATGGGAAGCCGGTGTAGATGGTTCTATCACGGTATCTGACTGGGGGAAAAATAAAGATATCACCTCTATCAGTTATGAAAAACCTATTGTGGCATTTATCTATGGTGCAGAAGGTTTGATGTTAGGTGTCAGTATAGAAGGTACTAAATTCCAAAGGATCATCCCGAATTAATCGTTAAATCGATCCTTATATGAACACTTCTGGCAAAGCTCTTCCACCGCTTTGCCCTCTTTAAACCCCTCTAACATATTGACAGCACGTTTTGCAGTTAAAATCTCATCCAGCGTATTTTCATGCAGGTCTCCGAGTTCTACGATACCATCACAATCCAAACAGCAAGGTACGACTTTCCCACTGGCCAGGATAGCCACATGTGACTGTAAGCCCTGACAGGTACCATGACCGTATATTTTATTATTTAAAGAAGGCCATTCAAAGTAGTTGTCAAAATGAACAAGCACTTTAGAGGCTAAACGTATGGACTTTGGTTTCTCTTGATAAATGGTGTCAAGATCAAGTTCGGTATCAAACGCAGACGAAAGTTTTTCAAAGAGTGTCTCATTAAACGTGCGTTCACTCATCATTTCATCTAGATTCCATACACGTAAATTGATAAAGATCTCTTCTTCCCTCTTCAATTTTGCTTCACATAACGCAAGTACGGGGTTCATATACTGTTCAAAGGTGAGAGCAGTATCATTTTTATTGAAACTATTGAGTGAAATATTGATCTGTTTTACACAGGGATGGAACAGTGTATCATGAGCATGCTTCTTTAAAAAATATCCGCTGGTCGTGAGCATCGCCTTAAGTCCATGCTTGTGGATAATATCCAAATAGGCATTCAGATTGGACAGTGTCAGTGGATCCCCGACAACATGGCAAGCGATCTCCTTCGTATACCCTTTGGCCTGGTTCACAATGGATTCAAAAAAATCCAGATCCATCTCTTTGGTGGGTAAGGCTTTTGTAGGACAAAAACTGCAGGAGAGCCCACATACATTGGTAAGCTCTATATAAATACGGTAAAACTTCATGGATGCTTATTTCATACAGCTAGATAGGTCTGTAATATTTTTTGCACGATTCACACAGGGTATACGGGATTGCAGATCTATGAGTTCGTCTTCTATGTTATCGAGTAATATATCTTTTTGTTTCTCATCCCAAAGCTGTATCTCATCATCCTTCTCTCTTCCCATCTGTATCTTCATTTGACTCAAAGGCTCCATACATTGGTTTGCTGAAAAAGAGTTTTCCACTGTCTGTAGACATTCACGTGTTTTCTTCATAGATTTTAAGAGTTTAGGTAAGAGTTTCTTTTGTCTTTTATACATATCTTTAGCAATATGGTTCATGAACTTTGTCCGCTCTTCATTGCTTATATCACCACTACTGCAACTTGTATTCATATCACAGACACCCAAAGCCGCTTCTTTTAATATTTTATAAAAATTTTCTGCTTTACGTGCATTCTTTGTTTTAATTTTATCTTTAAAAAGCGCAAACTCATGTACAGGGAAATCAGGCACAGCATACGTTTCACTGGACGTATTACTGTCAAAAATAGCTTTGGTTGCCTCTTTTACATACAGAACATCGAATATACGGGACTCTAACTTAAGCACGATATTTTTATAGATGCATTTTTTTATACCTGCACCTTCCCACACCTCACAAACAACACCAGCAACCGTTTCTTCTCCTGTTTTAGCCAAAGAAGCTGTTTCATCATGAACGTTGATATCATGAGAACTTTTTTTACGTTCCAGGAGTTGTTCATTGGTATAATCAGCAGTAATGACCGTATCTTTTGTATGTTTTTCAAGTCTTTTTACATATTGTTTATGCGCGATGGCACCTGTAGTAAGTAAATGTCCTTCTTCTTCTTCAATCTTAACTTCACCCCACTCTTTAAAGTGCAATTTTGCATACCCTTCTATCGTCAAATTGGTTTCGGGTGTAAGTGCTCCTCCACCGCTGATCTGATAGATGATCATGCCAGACTCTACAGCAAAAGGATGTGTCTTTACTTCTGCATGAAGCAGTGTGACACTTCCCAGACATGCAAAAAGTACAATCGTTTTAATGTAATGGCATAGTGTCATACGTTTCCTTGTCATACATAAGTAATTGATAGCGTATTGTAGCATAATTAAAAGCTATCAAAGATAGCTGCCGATACTAGCTATATCCATCTTACTTGAAAGAATTGTTCCTTTTTCTTTTCTATACATTCTTTTTTAAAACAATCCTTTTGAAAATGCAAATCCAACACTCATTTTTGTCACACTTCTATCATAATCGATCAAACTTTCGCCATATCCACTAAACAGTTTAACATACCAAAATGTATTCTCTGAATTAAAAAATGGTGTGGTATAGTCAAGTTGAATAGCTCCTTTATTCTCCTGAAAATCAAAATTATTCCGTACATACAAATTAAACTGATGTTCTCCATACAGGTATTGAAGCTCTATCTCGCCATAGCCTAAATAATCCGTGATATCGGGGTTATCATCACCGGAATCATTGGGATCAGTACCTTCATAAAAAGCATCACTTTTTCTGCTTTCAGGTATCCTGTACCATCCTTCAACCCTCATAAAAAGTGAATCCCACTGCCATAAGGTCGATAAAAAGAGTCTGTTCCATGATCTGGAGGCATACCCTTCTTCTCCGTTCGATTGGTGTCTATACCCGAATTTGAATGCTTTTAAATTGTATTTTTCGTCCCAATCATCCGATGTGGGTAGGATCATATAGAGTTCCGGCGTATAGTTCGTTTCCCGAAACGGTGCTGATGCATCATAGAGTTTCCACCATACCTGTTGGGTGTAGGCTACAGAAATATATTCATTCCAGCCAAAAAGATCATAGGTCAAAGGTTTTTGAAAACTGAGCTGGTACTCTGCTTCTATATTATTCTCATACTCTATATCTTGTAGCACATCATCAGATAAAACACTCCCGTTATATATGGAGGAAGGACGCCTGTACCTGCTTGACGAATAGGTGAACGGTGCAAAATAATTGGTCTTATAGGGATGCAGACCAAAACGATTTTCCAAAAACTTCATAACCATTGATTTGACTTCCGGTGTTTCAACATCTATTTTAGAAAAGGCGAAGTTCGCACCTTTCTGTTCTGATGTATAGGTAAACTGCTTTTGTACCCTTTCAAAAAAGCTCTCCTCTTTTTTACGTACAGGTTTTTTATACTCCCGCTGTACATAGGCATATTTGGAAGCAGCCTGTTTGTACCAGTGGACTGCTTTGAGAAGATCTTTCTTTACACCTTCACCATTCTCGTACATCTGCGCCAAAATATACTGGGCTTCCTTATTACCTTCCTGTGCTTCTTTTTTTATCACACCATAGGCTTTACCATAATCTTTTTCTTGATAAGATGCCAAAGCTTTCGTATATTCATCTGCACCTTGAGCCAGTAGATATACCGAGCTTAACACTGTAAACAACAACACACTGAATATACTGATCCTGAACATTATACTTTTCCTTTCTCATACCATTTTCTCAGCCATGCATCCATCGGGTACATGATACGGTAAATTGCAGGGACCACCAAAAGGGTCAAAATAGTGGAACTCATAAGCCCTCCGATGATCGCCAGTGCCATGGGTGCATTGCTCTCATGCCCTGCACCGCCTCCAAAAGCCAGAGGGAGCATCGCCCCGATCATGGCAAACGTGGTCATGAGGATAGGACGAAGTCTTTTTTCCCCAGCTTCCAAGATGGCTTCATTGACCTCTTTGCCTTCCTTGATCGCCTGGTTTGCAAAGTCAACGACCAGAATTGCATTCTTCCCTACCATACCAAGCAAAAGAATGATACCGATCATCACAAAGAGACTGAAGTTATTCCCCGTTAGGTAGAGTGCCACGATCACCCCGGTAAAGGAAAGCGGCATCGCCACCATAATGATGAACGGCTGGACGATCGACTCATAGAGTGCCGCAAGGATCAGATAGATCAAAATAATTGCCAAAAGTACTGCAGCACCAAATGCGGCATTGGTATCGGCCATATTCTCGATATCTCCCGTATAACGGTAGTTATACCCTGCAGGAAGTATCTCTCCTATTTTGTCATCGACCACTTTCATGATCACATCCAGACTGGTCTCATACATCCCCGATGTCACCATGACCTTACGCTCACGGTCATAGCGGTTAATGGATGCTGTTCCGGTATGTTCTTCAAACGTGATCAATCCTTCAAGCGAAACAAATTCACCCTCACGGTTTTTGACCTGAAGTTTTTTAATATCATCGATCGTACTTCGATACTGATCATCGAAACGCAGGGTGATATCAAATTCACGGCCGTTCTCTTCATAATAGGATATCGCTCTGTCACTGGAATACGCGCTCGAAAGGATACCGGCTATTTCATTCGCACTCACACCGGAACGCTGTGCATTTTCTCTTAATATATCTATTTTTATTTCCGGCTTTCCACTCTCATAGTCTCTGTCTATACCTACGGCCCCTTTGGTCTGTTTGAGCAGATCCATCAACTTCTGTGTCGTTTCATTCAACACATCAAGATCACTTCCTGTCACGACGATCTGTACGGGAGCGTTGCTGCTGCCCGTATCAAACGGTGCAACCTCTTCCACCGTCACGACCATATCTTTGATCGTTTTGAATGCATTGGCATACTGCTGCACTACATCTTCCTGAGAAACGGACCTCTGATCTACGGGCTTGAGCTTTGCATAGATCTTGGCCTTATGGATCTCCTTGGCACTGTTATACCCAATGGAGAGTACCGTATACTCTATATTCTCATCACTCTGCATTTTCTCAAGCATAGGCTTCATTTTTTTCTTCATCTCTTCCAGGCTTGTTCCTACCGGTGCTTTGGTAAATACCTGGAACTCACTGTTGTCCTGCATCGGTACGAAGTCCATTCCTGTAGAGAGTTTGGTCGAGGCAACCAATACTCCTATCGTGACCAGGATCGTGATCCACTTAAAACGGATCAAAGGTTTGAGCAGCGCTACATAGGCCCTGTCAAGTTTGACAAAAAGAGGCTCTGTCAAATGGAAAAATCTACTCTCCTTGGCACTTAATACACGTGCACCGACCGTCGGGATGAACATCACCGCTACCAAATAAGAGATCACAACCCCTGAAGCTACGGTCATGGCAAACGAGTTGAAGAACATACCCACGATCCCGTCCATAAAGGCAACCGGTACGAACACGGCAAGCAGTACCGAAGAGATCGCCAAAATGGAAAATGATACCTCTTTGATCCCTTCAAAGGATGCCTTGAACGGTTCCATGCCTGCTTCCATCTTTTTAGTGATGTTCTCGATCACAACGATCGCGTCATCGATAAAGATACCTATGGCAAGTGTGAGTCCTATGAGTGTCAATTTGTTCAGGTCGTACCCCAACCAGTCAATAATAGCAAACGTACCAATGATCGATGTAGGAATGGCCAATGCAGAAACGATCGTCGCAGTGATATTTCGAAGAAAGAAAAAGACAATGATGATCGCCAATATGGAACCATAGATAAGGTCAAAGGTCACATTGTCTATATTCACCATGATCTTATCGCTCTGGTCCTGGAGCAGCTGTAGCACATAATCATCCCCGGCAATGGTTTCAAGACGCGGCATCACTGCTTTCACCCCGTTGATGATATCCAGTACATTTTCCCCGGAGATCTTTTTAACCTCGAGCATGACACCTTGATTTCCATTGTACGAAGAGAAACTGCTGCTGTCACTCAAACCATCTACAACCCGCGCAACATCTTTCAGTTTAATTCCCGGTTTGATGATCAATTCCCTAAGATCATCCACACTGATGGCATCCGCTTTCACTTTGATCACAGTCTCTTTTTGATCACTGATAAGCTTACCCGCCCCCTGGTTAATGTTCTGAGCCGCAACGATATTTTGCACATCAAGTGGTGTAAGATCGTATTTATTGAGCTTGAACGGGTCAACAAAAATACGTATTTCTCTGTCCTGATACCCAATGATATTGACTTCGCCCACACCTTTGATACGTTGAAGTATAGGCTTGATCTTTTCATCTGACATTCGCATCAGTGCAGTGACATCACCTGTTTTACTGGCAACAAAAAGATCGATCACCACGCCGCTTGCACCCAGTTTTTTTACGATCGGTTTTTCCACTTCATTGGGAAGTACAACAGAACCGATCTTGTCACGTACATCGTTCGTCGCTTCATCGATATCCTTAAAAAGCTCAAACTGGATGGTCACCGTACTAAATCCTTCATAGGAGGTCGACATCAGTTTATCGATCCCATCGATCCCGCTGACAGCTTCTTCGAGTTTATCTGTCACTTTGGTTTCCACTGTACTGGCATCAGCACCGTCGTAGGTCGTTTGAATGGTAACTACAGGGAAATCGACATTGGGGAAAAGATTGACAGGCATTGTATTGTAGGACATCAATCCAAATACAATGAACGACAAGACTCCCATCAGGGTGGTGATAGGTCTGTTTATGGCAAATTTATACATCACTTCCTACTTTACTGTAATGTATCCATCACCAAAAAGTCCCACAGGGAAACTCTCTGCTTTGACCTCAGCCGACATCTTTCGTGATTTTGTATCGATGGTCGGATAGATCTTATAGATAGTTCCCTCGTACACTGTATCATCTCCATCTACTTTGTATTTAAAGCTATCACCAACTTTCACTTTACCATGATATTTTTGATCAAAATTGAGTATGAGCTTTCGTGCTTTTAGACTTTGTATATCATAGACCTCCGTGATCATTTGACCGCTGACCACATCTCCAACTTCACTATGTTTTGCAGTGATCATGCCGTCAAAAGGAGCATGAAGATAGGTTTTGGCTAAAAGTGTTTCCTGGTACTTGAGTTGCACTTTCGCATTGTCGTATTTATAGGCATAACTCTCAAACAGGGAGACATTAATATGCTGCTGGACCTTTTTTTGACGTTCATAGTCACTTTCTGCATATTTCAGGGCCACTTTTGAGACCTCGACCATCGCTTCAATATCATCATTAAGCAGTTCTGCCAGCAATGCATCTTTTTTCACAACTGACCCGATATCCACCTGCATCTCTCCGATTATACCGCTGCTGCTAAAAGCCAAGGAAGCGCTCTTTTCGGCTTTTACTTCAAAGGTTGCATAGATCTCCTCTGCATGTAACTGCAACACTGCCAATAATAAAACTACCATCTTCTTAAGACTCGGCATTTAGTGCCTCCCTGTACTGAATTTTAATTCTTGTCATCTAATAAACTCCTTTGGGTCTTTCCCCGCATAATAGTAATAGATCGACTTACCGATCTCATAATCATAAAGTGTCTCTTTGTACCGTGACTGGGCAACTGTTTTTTGCGTCAGTGCATCAAGAAAAGCAATATTGTCGATCAAACCCACTTCAAATTTGTTTTTGAGCACCGCATAGGTACTTTTTGCAGCACGCAGAGCACTTTTGGCACTTTTAAGTCTTGTACGTATCGTCTCCAGACTTTTTTGTGAGAGATCGAAATTCATCTGTTGTTCTTGTTTTGCATGATCGATCTCTGAGAGCAATGCCAACTTCTGATACTTTACCGCTTCACTCTCTTTTGCCATTTTTCCATTGTCAAAAAGCCTCATGTTCACAGAGATCATCAATGTGTTCTGATGATCAAGCAGTAATCCATCTCCACTCAGTTCACCCAAAGAAACCGTATCATCAAAATGTGATTTATTGTACGTATCAGATATGCTTACCTGTGGTCTGTAGCCTGCATCAATGATATTGGACTGCTCACCGATGGCATTGGCATTGGCTTCAAGCATTTTGATAGTTTCAAAAGTTTCAAATCGCTCATTTTCGGGTTCTTTAAAAGAGTCTCTTTTTAACTGTGCAGCAGACAGACCGCTTAGGAGCTGCAGATTTTTTTCACTGCTTACCAACTCCAAGTGCGTATTAGCCATCGTATAATTATTACTGTCAAACTCTGCCTGAAGTTTATCCACCTCTTCTTGTGTAGAAAGGCCTGCACTCTTAAATTTTTTGATACGCTTTATCTGTGCTTTCAACTCAACAGAACGTTCTTCCAGAGCCTGCAGTGTTGCCTTGAGCTTCTGCAATCCGTAATAATGACGCACGATTTCAAGCGTAATACTTTTTTCAAACGCACGTTTTTCAAAAAGCGCTGCTTCATGTTCATAACGTTTGGCATCAAGCAATGCACTTTTTCTGCCGCCGTCATATATCTCCAGATTCACCGTAGCAAATGCACTTGAGGTTTGCCCCGGGTTGACTATGTTATTCGGTGAGATGTAACTGTGATTTGCACCGATATCCACTGTCGGCCAATAAGCACTTTTGGCTGCTTCTACTTCCTCTTGTTTGGCAGTCACTCTTATGTCTTTTGCTTGAATTAATCCGTTCTCTTTATTTGCATGTTCTATCAATGTCTTTAACCCGTAATTTTGGGCAAAAACAAACAAAGGCAAAAACAATCCTACTACTATTCTCATCTGATATCCTTCTTTTCAATAATCGTAAACAAGGTTTCAACAAATTGATCGATATGCACTTTTGCATCGATCTCATTGACTTTTGATTCTACCACCAAGCCTAAAGAATAGGTGTGCAGCATCCCAAACATCTCTTTGGACTCCGCTTTTATCTCTCCCATTAGTATAGCTTCATCTACGATCTGATCCAATATTATTTGGAATCTTTCACGACATGCCCTACTGAAGTCTCTCATCTCATCCACATTGGATGTCAGTGAAATGGCTAAAAATTCTCTATAGATAGACAACTGTTTTTCATAATCGGCATCACTGTAGAGTTGAGACAAAAATCTTTTGATCTTCTCTTTGGTACTGATATCTTCCCTGATCAGTGCATGAAGCCATTTTTCATGTTCCGCAATAAAAACGGAAATGATCTCAAAAACGATATCTTCTTTGTTTCTGAAATACTCATAGATCGTACCTTTACCGACACCGGCACACTCTGCTATTTTGGAAATGGTAATATTTTTGATACCGTGTTCAAGTAACAGACTTTTGGAAGCAAGTGCGATAGCACGGCGTTTCTCTTCTTTATTGACAATAATTGCCATACCGCTCCTTTTATGACTGACCGTCGGTCAATTAAAAATCAATGAAGTATAACACATTTTATTTAGAATGGGATGTTTGAATCTATGGTGAATTTTTTTACAGGTTTTTGATGAGCTGAAGTATGGAAATTTGATTATGCAGTGTCACTTATATGTGCTTAAGCCTCTGTATCAAGACGATCATTGTGACCCAAAACAGACCCAGTCCTATGCCTGCGACCACATCACTCAGCCAATGTACATCCAGATACACTCTCGAAAAAGCAATGATAAGCGGCCAAACGATACAACTTGCCCATAACACTGACCGTAAGGCTAGGGAATGCACTCTTTTAGAAAGTATCAAATAAACAGCCAGTGCCATTGCTGTTGCCATTGTGGTATGTCCTGAGGGGAATGAGTAAGTTGCGATCGAAAGTATATCGGAACTCGGCCTGTCACGTTGTACGATCATTTTGATAGAAATATACGCTATATTTGCACCTAATACAGAAAAGAAATAGAACAAAAGATCATTATACCATCTCTTATAGATCAAAAAGAGCATCATGAAGAGTGAAAAAATAAAAATACCCATTGCACCGTTGAAGTTGGTCAGTGTCACCATAAACTTGGTCAATATCGGGGTCTGTATCGTATGGATATACGTCTCTATCCATCGATCTATCATGAGAATATACTCTTTTTCTCTCACCCCATCTGCCATTGCTGCAAACAGATAAAAGCCTAGAATATTCATTGTGATCACTGCTTTGTTTTTTAAAAGAAATGCAACTACTTTAGTTTTCATGACGACCTTTCATTAAAAGAAAAAAGAGTGTCAGTGCCAGTGTTCCCGAAAAAGCATAGACCAATGCGATCTTCATATTCATATGTTCCCAGATGAGCCCGGAAATATATGCTCCCAATGCGCCAAAGAGTGCTACTCCAGCGTAAAAAATGCCATAGACCGAACCTTTATTGGTTGCACTTTGTGCTATAAAGGCACGGTTGGCATTCAGAGACGCCACAGTGAAAAGGCCCAGGAAAACATAGGAGATCCATGTAAAAAAAGGACTCTGCAGCATTAAAGATCCTTGAGCAGCAGCGCCGCAGGCATAAGAGAATGCCAGGACACGTTTCACGCCGAATCGATCAATAAGTATGCCAAAAATATAACTGCTCAGTGTCTGTACTCCAGAAGATACCACAAAAAGCAGCGGTATGACAGCTGTGGCAATGCCAACCGCTTTGGCCTGCATCGTAAAAAAAGAAGGGTTGAAGGCAAAAAGTAAAAATAGAAAATAAAAGAACAGTGCACCGATCGTTTTTTTGTCATCCTGAGTCAATGTAAATGATTGTTGGGATTGGGTCATTGGCTTAGGTACATCACGCACAAAAAATGTGACGATCACAAGTCCTATGATACCAGGAACAAAAGTAGCATAAAAGATGTTACGCATGACCGTTTCACTCTGACCAAAGTACCAAAGCAATGCAAAGAGTATCAACGCACCGCTCAGTTCTCCTGCGATGTCCATCATCTTATGAAAACCAAAGGTTTTACCCGATGCATGTGCTCTGATATACTGGACGATCATCACATCTTTGGGAGCAGAACGCAGTCCTTTCCCCAATCTCTCCGCCACCTGTAAGCCTGCTACAGTTTTATACCCCTGTGTAAATCCTATCAGAGGCTTGCTCAAGGCAGAAAAAGCATATCCTCCCACAACCAAAGGTTTGACAATACCATATCTGTCAGAGATATAACCCGATACCAAACGAAGTGCATATGAGGCAAAAGTAGATATCGCTACGATAATACCCAGTTTGTCCATACCCTCATCCAAGACTATAACAACAAAAATAGGTAAAATGGGCATGATCATTGCAGAAGCCATATCAGTAAAATAACTTACCCAACCCAGCATAATGACATTTTTATTGATATGTTTCATGATCTTGCATATTTCTCATATTTACTCAAATCTGTCATGACCTTTTCCTCACTCTAGAACTATCGGTCCATCTATTCAGTCAAGAAGGCAGAAACCATGCTAAAGCTCCCTGACTCCTCTGGCTATCTCTTCTTCCAATTGTGCAAATGCACTGTCCATAGCATTCACGATACTGCCGGCATCTTCATTCGTTGGCACGGTTGTACTAAATAATTTAAGTACTCTTCTGTCGGTTCGCATCTCTCTTGCTTCCCAGCTTGCATCAAGATAGACCGTACCTTCCTGAGCAATGAAACGTGATACTTGCACATTGATCTTGATGTCCGGTTGACCATCTGTACCCCAGGGATATGCATACACACCAGGCTGTTTAAACTTTTTTTGTAAAAAGGAGATCAGCCTGCGTGTCAATCCGGTATCCATATCTTCGGCCCATGCTGAGCCCCCTAAAAATATGACATGGTTCGATGATTTTGCGACTGCGATCTCTCTTTTAAAAAGATACTTGGGTACCGCAACCTTCTCAACCCCTATCACTTGAGACTTATAAGGATACATCTCTTTGGGTTGAGAAGCAGTAGAAAGAACATAATAGTTCTTCAAGGTACAGCCACTGACTATCAATAGAACGCTCAAGGTGAATAGTAGTTTGATCCTGGTCATTATTTATCTCCAAAAATAAGTGAATTTGGTTTACGGTTCATCAGTTTGAGGAACTCCTGCATCTCTTGAGATGTTTCTGTCACCTCTTTGAGCGTTTGAGAAATTTGATGCGTTAAGAGTGAATTACTGTCATACCCTTTGAGTACCTTTTTCGCTGTACGTAGTGTTGTTGTCAACTCTTTCATGGCTTTATCCATCTCCTCAGGCATCGTTTTAAAGCTTTTAGCCTCAGTCATTGCATTGAGATTATTCACGGTCTGCTGCAGGTCTGCCACTATTTTCCGTAAAGGCTCTGCATTCTCACCCACCACTTTATTGAGAGAAGCCACCAGTTTTTCAATCCCATCGACTATGCCTCTTGTATCATTAGGAACAGAAGGAAGACGCACAAAATGCTCTCCTTGTACTATACTTCTGCGTGTAGTATTCGTTTCAAAAACCAAATCAACAAAAAGTGTACCCGTAAATGGGTCTGCAGAAGATATTTTCGCACTTAACCCCTCCTCCAAAGCCTGATAGAATTTCTGTTGGCAACTTGTTATATCATCATGCTTTGAAGCAAAAGAAGAGAGGTCTATATCAACAAGAATTTTCCCGAGTATCTTATGTGTCTGTTTATTATAGGAAAGTGCAATATCTTTTACACGCCCTACTTCATACCCTTCATACTGTACCAGTGCACCTTTTTTGAGTTTAGCGATAGGGTCCTCGGTCAGGATTTCAAAGGTATTGATAAAATCTCCGCCTTTCCCGATCACCTGTCCTTCTGCCAGATTGGCATTTTTGTAAAGACGGAAAACAAATTTATCAGGTACCGTATCAGAAGTATTTTCTCCCGTAGAAGAGAATTCTATACCTCCTTGTAACAAATGCGTCACGGGCGCGACATTGACATCAAGCCTGCCATGAGCCAGACTCATCTCGACTGCGCTCGTAACCCAGAACTTGGAACTTCTGTGCACATAGGGTACATAGAGTTTGTTGATGAACACCACAAACTCAACACCCTGCCCATCCAAAGAGATGTTCACGTGTTCTACCTGACCCGCCTCGATATTTTTAAAATAGACCGGTGTACCTTTTTTGACATTGTAGCTTGTGGGGGCACTAAGCTGAAAGTACATACCGTCTTCTGTGTACCTGTACGCCTGTGTCAGACCATGAAAAGATCTCTTAGGCTCTCCGTCTTTGGCAGAGAACATATCGATATAGGTTCCGGATATCAAAGTCTCCAGACCTGAGACACCGGAGATCCCTACCACAGGCTTGACGATCCAGAATTTTGCATGGGTATTGAGATAAGGGGTGGCAGATTTTTCCATTCTTGCGATCACCTTCACACCTTCACCCTCTTCTTGCAATACGATCTTTTTTACTGTACCAATGGGGACATTTCTGTATTTGATCTGACTCTGCCCCGCATGCAATCCTGCGTTTTCCGGAAAAATAATTTCGATTTCAGGTCCGAGTTCGGAAAAATACTGATAGGCTAACCATCCGGCTATAATGAGTGCGATAAACGGTACGATCCATATGGAGGTGATCAGATTGAATTGACTGGATTCTTCTATGGTAGGTCGCTGTGTTGACATTTATTGATATCCCTTAATTAGACGTTCATTGAAAGCATGTGCTGCTAACAGTGTAAAAAATACGGAGAGTGCAAAAGCAGTCGCTGCCATTCCCGCAATGATCTCGATATTGGCAAGATGAATGAGTGCGGCAAGTATGGCTACCACAAAAACATCGATCATAGACCATGGGCCGATGACCTCTGTCATATAATACAATTTATGCTTATTGACCTTCTTATCTTTCCCTATAGGGTATTTTACACTAATCAACAAATAAATCAAAACAAGAAACTTGAGTACAGGTATCAGAATGGATGCAACAAAGATGATCATAGCGATAGGATAGGAACCGTGTTCCCATAACATCACAACACCGCCCAAGAGTGTATT
Source organism: Sulfurovum sp. TSL1 (assembly GCF_019972135.1). Classification (NCBI taxonomy): domain Bacteria; kingdom Pseudomonadati; phylum Campylobacterota; class Epsilonproteobacteria; order Campylobacterales; family Sulfurovaceae; genus Sulfurovum; species Sulfurovum sp. TSL1. The sequence goes on from NZ_BPFI01000001.1 coordinate 881,653, forward strand.
GCCCTCCTCGCTTCCGAACTGTTTAGTGATCAGCATAGGATAGATATTGGCAGGTATATAGGCGATCATAGCAGTGATCAGGTATGCCCATGATCTTTCTGTACTGAAAACTTTATGGTGATACATAGCAGCATCGCAACGACGGCACCTGTTCTCTCTGCCCTTGTCTATATTCACAGCCCCGCATACCGGGCATCTTATAAGTTTGTCTTCGTCTATCTCTATCACTTTTCATCCTCATCAAATACGATTCTTTTTCGCAACATCCATAGATCAAAGAGATGCATACGTTTGACTATATAGAGGTCGATCAGTACAAAAACCATGAGTGCCCAAAATGCAATGCCAATATGAATTTGGGCATACCCAATCAATTTTACCAATGCGACGAGTATACTGATCAAAAATATATCTGTCATACTCCAGGGCTTGATATGTGCAAGCAAAACAAGAAGTTCTTTGGTTAGCTTCTTGCCCCGTTTCATCTTTAAAAGCGTAAAAAGCAGCATATTAATCGTAAAGACCATAAAAGGGAAAATAAAAATAAGAAAGGTACAAAGTATGCCTACAAGATAAAACCCATTTTCAAACAGCGAAAAAATCGTTTTAGGGACCGTGATGAACTGTCCGTGTCCGAGTATCTCTATCTGTACCAAAGGAAAGAGATTAGCAAGTATAAAAAACACAAGGCCCGTAACACTCAATGCCAAACCATGATCTATAAGTCTGCTGTCATATCTGTAGAGTACCGCCCCGCATGTTGAACAGCATGCCTTCATACCATCTTCCAGAGGTAACGCTTCATGCAGTGTAAAACATTGCTCACAGAGTATAAGGTTATCAAGTGCATCTTCATTTTCAAGTTTCATAGATATAATTATATCTGATATAACTAAGGACAATGATGCGTATTCTCTCTATAGGTAAAACACTGCAACATGACAAACTCGATATTTTCTCTATAGAAGGGGCTTCCCTACATACGCTGTCTGATATAGAAGCATTTGACTATATCATCATCTCAGGAGGCGATGGTACGATCAGACGTGTCATCACACAACTCCACAAGATGACACACTCGACACACTTCATTCTCAACCCTATAGGTTCTTTTAATGTCGTTGCAAAACTGCATAAAGTACCAAAGCTACAAACCGTGCTCGATGCTTTGGCGAACAATGAAATCCTTCCGACACAAAAACACTCCTATTTTACACTCAATGAGGAAGTCTTTCTCTTTTCTGCAGGAAATATGGGTGATCTGCAGCATATCTTTCTTGCGGAAACGCTGCGTTTTGGTCTGCTGAAAAACAACATGGGTAAATACGTGCTTTCGTTTCTTTTTCTACTGCCGCTGCACCTCATCATGACACCCTTCATGCTGATGAGTTCGAACCGTTTTTTCATCTTCACCCCTGCATCGTTCATCAAAAGATTCGGTAGTTTTTACGGAAAGGTCCAAGAGATGACGATCGAACTGGAAGATACCTATAATCACATAGAACTCGATGGTGATATTGTCACGATAACAGATAATCTCCTTCATATCAAGCCAGCCGGGCATATTCTTATTGTGACAGCGTAAACCGCTCATACTACACTTTTCAGTGCATCCTACAGAGAATATTAATAATATAAAGTAATAATTATTATAAGTATTGACAATACTAAAATTCTTTGCTACAATAACTCATATTTTGGACATATGTTCAAAATGAAAGGTAATGTATGCAGCAGTACGGAAGAAAAAAAATTAGACGTCATATAGCACAAGACCACTCTCAAGTCTGTTTTAAACCATGTGGTATACAAGGAAAATATCTAGAAAAGATAATGCTTGATGCAGATGAGATGGAAGCGATACGACTAAGTGACTATGAAGGTTTATACCAGCAGGAGTGTGCTGATAAGATGGGTATATCAAGAACCACTTTTTCTCGGATATTACAGCAGGCACACAAAAAAGTCTCCGATGCCTTGCTTCATGGCAAAGCCATCGTTATGATATAAACTTAAATAAAAAAAGGAAATAAAATGGCAATAAATAAAGATATAGGATGCAATAATATAAAATGCGTTGAAGCATCGATGTGTGAAAGAGCAGTGATGTATGAAAACGGGACTGCACAAGCAGTCAAAAGTTTTGGTGGCAGCCCTGAAAAAGGCTGTGGTAAATTCATTCCTAAAAAGGAGCAATAGATGAAAATAGCCATACCCGTAAAAATGAACAATGAAAATACAGCCATTGCTCCACTATTTGGCAAAGCCAAATGGTTTGCGATCATTGAAGATGAAAAGATCACGATAGCAAAAAATCCTGCAGAAGGTGGACGTGGCGTGATAGAATGGCTACATCAAATACAAGTTGATACGATCATCATGCAAGAGATGGGACAAAGCCCGTATAAGATGATCCAAAAACTTGGGGGTATAAAAATCTATCATGCCGGATTTGAACGTATGACATTAAAAGAAGCGCTTGAGAAGTTTGATCAGGATGCTCTGCCTTTGCTCGATGACACAGGTATGTAAAAGATCATTGCACACCATGAAGAAAAACATTCTCATGGGAACCACGGTCATGAAGATCATCACCATACTTAAACAAATCCCTCTGTTTTATATAGAGGGATTTAAAAATATGCGCGTTGGCAAAAAACTCTGGCTGATCATCGGCATTAAGTTCATACTCTTTTTTGTTATTATGAAACTGTTATTTTTTCCCAATATACTTAAAGAGAACTTTTCAGATGATACACAAAGAGCAGAGTATATATTGAATAACCTCACTCAGCAAGGAGAAGAATAATGGAAGAACATTTAGTAGATTGGTCACGTGCGCAGTTTGCACTGACCGCAATGTACCATTGGTTATTTGTACCGCTTACCTTGGGACTCTCCTTTATCATCGCCATCATGGAGACGATCTATGTTAAAACAGGCAGCACAGTTTGGAAAGAGATCACCAGGTTTTGGATGACGCTTTTTGCGATCAACTTTGCTATAGGACTCGCAACAGGGATCATTATGGAGTTCGAATTTGGTACGAACTGGTCGAACTATTCATGGATCGTAGGTGACATTTTTGGTGCACCGCTTGCTGTAGAGGGTATCATGGCATTTTTTATGGAATCTACCTTCTTTGCGATCATGTTCTTTGGATGGAACAAAGTCAGTCAAAAAATGCACCTGCTGTCAACCTGGCTTGTTGCGATCGGCTCTAATCTGTCAGCGCTCTGGATCCTGGTTGCCAATGGATGGATGCAGCATCCTGTAGGTATGAAGTTCAACCCGGATACCGCACGATTTGAAATGGAAAGTTTTTTTGATGTCCTTTTCAACCCAAATGCCTACTCCAAATTTCTGCATACCATAGGCAGTGGCTATGTACTGAGTGCTCTGTTTGTGGTGGGGATCAGTGCCTGGTACCTTCTCAAGAACAAAGAGGTCATCAAAGCAAAAAAAAGTATGGTCGTGGGGGCGACATTTGGTCTTATCACCTCCATTTTTCTTATCTTCACAGGTGATGAGGCCGCACACCAGGTCGCACTCACACAACCTTCTAAACTTGCCGCTATGGAAGGCCTTTACGATGGACATAGACGTGCGAGTATCATTGCTATGGGACAACTGAACCACCACAAAAAAATTGGTGATGATCAGGAGGAGTTTTTTTGGAGTATTGAGATACCCAGAGCACTCTCATTGCTTGGATTTCATGATGTGGATGCTTTTGTTCCTGGTATCAATGAGCTGGTATATGGGGATATGGACTATCATAACATTGAACCTGCAAGCCAAAAGATAGAAAAAGGAAAAATCGCCATAGCAGCATTGAAAGCCTATAAAAAGGCCAAAAAAGAAAAAGATGAAGCAGCAGCCAAAAAAGCTTTATTGGACTTTAGAGCCAATGAAAAGTATTTTGGATACGGCTATTTAAAAGACCCCAAAGATATTATTCCACCTGTAGCATTGACCTTTTACAGTTTTCATATCATGGTCGGTCTAGGTACATGGTTTTTGGCACTCTTTTTCTTTATTCTTTACTTTAGTATGGTCGGGAAACTAGACAAACAAAAACTCTTGCTCAGATCAGCAGTATTTTCTATTCCGTTAGGATATATTGCCGGAGAGATGGGATGGATCGTTGCAGAGGTTGGAAGGCAGCCATGGGCGATCTTTGAAATGCTGCCTGTAGGCATGGCAACTTCACAGATAAGTACTACAGCCGTCCAAACAACCTTCTGGCTATTCGCTCTTATCTTTACAGGGTTACTCATCGCTGAGATACGCATCATCACAAAACAGATCAAAATCGGAATGAAAGGAGACTAAAATGTTTGAAACTTTATCACATCTAAGTTTGCAGCAATACTGGTGGTTCATCGTGGCTTTACTCGGCGGGCTATTTGTCTTTATGATGTTCGTACAGGGCGGACAGACTCTTTTGAATACACTGGCAAAAAATGAGTCAGAAAAAAATGTCATCATCGCTTCCCTTGGACGTAAATGGGAACTTACCTTTACCACACTGGTCATGTTCGGAGGTGCACTCTTTGCCGCTTTTCCCCTGCTCTATGCCGTCAGTTTCGGTGGAGCCTACTATGTGTGGATGGCCATTCTTTTTTGCTTTATTATCCAGGCTGTCTCCTATGAATACCGTAAAAAACCTGATAATTTTTTAGGTCAAAAAACCTATGAAATCTTCTTATATATCAACGGTTCGATAGGTATCATCCTGATCGGTATTGCTTTGGCAACCTTTTATACCGGTGCCAATTTCATCAGAAATGACATGAACCTCTCGTCATGGACGAACCATACCTATGGCCTCGAAGCCGTACTAAATCCTTTTAATGTTGCTTTTGGTCTCACAGTATTCTTTCTTGCACGTTCACAAGCAAGTCTCTACTTCATCAACAACATCAATGAGCACAACATCGTACAAAGAGCCAGAAAACAGCTTAAAACAGATGCCCTGCTTTTTTTAGTATTCTTTTTGGCTGTAGCAGTCACATTGATGATGATCAGCGGTATTGCCTATGATCAAAGCGGCTTCAAAATCGTAGAACATCAATTTTTTCTAAATTTGATCACTTCTCCTATATTGTTGGGTACTCTACTTCTAGGAGTGATTTTGGTTCTTTATGCTTTTTACATCACGCTGTTTAAAGATTCTACCAAAGGTATATGGTTCAGCGGTGCGGGTACAGTACTGACAGTTGTCACTCTTTTGAGTCTTTTAGGTTTTAATCATACGGCGATCTATCCTTCTCTCAGTGACCTGGAGAGTTCATTGAGCATCGAGAACAGTTCAGGAAGCCATTATACACTGACTGCGATGAGTTATGTCTCATTGATGGTACCGTTTGTACTGGGCTATATCTATCTGGTCTGGAAGTCTATAGACAAAGAACAAATCACAAAAGAAGAGATCGAGTCCGATCATCATCATTATTAGGAGTAAATAATGGAAGTAATAGATTATACAAGTGCCATTTTATGGTATGCATCTTGGCCCATTGCCATATATATCAGTTACAAGTTTATCAGACTCAATATTGAGCATTTGGAAGAAAATTTGGAAAATCAAGATAAGCATACAGACAAGGGACAAAGTTAAAAACATGTGTTACCTATATGATAAAATTAATAGGAAAATCTACTTATGAATTTTGAACTACAACAAATTGCCACTATACATTCACCATTTTGTCATTTAGTCAATATGCCTGTACAACCTAAAGGTGCGAGGGACATCTATGCAACTATAGTATTCAAAGAAGCGTATATTGAAGGGCTGAAAGATCTGGATGGCTTTTCACATGTCTATCTTATATACTACTTTCATAAGGTTAAAGAGCCAAAACTCTCCGTGATACCTTTTAATGACAACACACATACGCCAAGAGGTGTATTTTCTACCAGAACACCCATGCATCCTAACAGTATAGGTCTCTCTATAGTAGAACTGGTTAGTGTGAAAGACAACATTGTCACCATTAAAGGTGTCGATATTTTAGATGATACACCACTTTTAGATATTAAACCTTACATTGAAAACTTTGACAAGATAGAAGGAGAAGTAAAGTCAGGATGGATGAAGTCTTCAGAAAATGAAGTCAGTCAAAAGAGATCTGATGACAGATTTGTCAGTCAATCCAATAATCTGGAGAGTTTATCCTAATGCAATCTACTTGTCATCTATACAAATGAGTCTAACGACCATAACCTATCCGTAAATAGTAAAACAATATTTTGTCTACCATATATGGGAATCGTATAAAATACAGATCAGATAGTCTTTTAATGATCGACTTAAAGTAGATTCTTATAATATTCCACCACTCTGTCATCCACATTGATGACCTTTTTCAAATACTGTGTCAGATCTCCCCTGTTAAAATCTATTTTCAGATTTTTAGGGTTGATCGCACGCGATATAGCCACATAGAACTGGCTTGGTGCGAAGATATTATCCACGTTACACACAAGATTGTCTATACTCATGCCTTGAGACTTGTGTATGGTCACGGCATAGGCCAGCTTCAGAGGAAACTGTGAAAGTGTGGCTAGAGACATGGTCTCAACACTACCGTCATCTTTTACCAGCATATCGACCAGATCAAAGTCATGTCTTTCGACACGAACGAATTCATCCTCTTTTTCTACAATGAGATGGTCCTCTTCTATCTTTCTGAGTATCCCTCTCTCTCCATTGACAAACTTCCCCCATTTGTTCACGGTAAAAAGGATGGGAACCCCCTCTTTGAGCGTCAAATGTTCGGAGATAGGCAGCATGTTTTTCCAGCCTGCCAGTTTCTTTTCATGGACCGAACCGAACATTTCTATGTTTGCAAAGAGTATGGTCTCTTCTGTATCGAGTTCATTGATCTTTGCCCTGTTGGTCCGCTCCACTTCCAGGTTACGTCCAAAAAGATAGGTTGGGTCTTTCTCCATCCCTTCCGTGTTCCAAAGTTTTGTCATGTAATGAATGACTTCCTCGTCACATTGCCCTTTGCGGACCCTGGAGAGGATATGGGTGAACTCTGCATCCGTTGTTCTCTTCATCTCGGTGAGTTCAATGACCGTCAGATCAAAACGTTCCCAGGCCAAACTCTCGAAGGCATAGAGTTTTTCTCCAAAAACATCAGGTCTGTTTTGCTGTTTTTGCACCGGCGGCAACTGAAAAAAGTCCCCTACAAACAGTACTTTCCCCAGATAACCGTAGTGGTTCAGTCTGTAGGCTATCATATCCATCAGCTCGGTGCTCACCATCGAAATTTCATCGATGATGATAAGGTCTGTGGCTTTCAGCACCTTCTTCAGGTCTGAAAGTCGACTCTTGGCACGTTTGTCTCCCGCAGCCAACTCCTCGAAATTGTTTGCGATACCGAACACAAAAAAACTGTGTACCGTAAAACCTCCGATGTTCACTGCACTCACTCCGGTAGACCCCAGAGAGACCACCTGCTTTCCTCTTTGACGGTAGTCAGTTATCACCTCATTGGTAATATAGCTTTTTCCTACCCCGGCACCACCAGTCAAGAAAACATTAGAGTGTTTCAGTGCTTCCAACACTTCTGTTTTATCGCTCAAGATCCAGCCTTACTGATAAATTTATTGCTAAAGGTAGAGCAACCCTGATTGGGAGATGCTTCTTGCTTTGCAAAAAGAGAAAATAAAAAGCATAAGTGTTGTGGAAGTGTTACACTGGATGTATTCATTCAATGGCACCTTGATATTTTTTATGTATTATACTGTAACAATCTTTGGGAGGTTAAAATAGCTTTTCTTTTGCCATGCTGCACACTTCAAAAGCCGGGGACAAGTATGTTTTCATTCCTGCACTTTTGGCAGGAATGAAATAGAAATATTTTTTTGTTTAGTTGACATTCTTATGCCTACAAAACTTTCACAAGTATAATACCCAACGATAAAATTGGGTCCTAAAATTGTTCTATCAGTTCGCTTTTATCGATTTTTACTAAATCTTTTTTTACGCTTTTCTCTAACTTTTCTTTCGCACGGGTCGAAATCTTATCAAATACCCGGCCATAAATGTTTTGAGGAAGTGCCATGTACCATTTAGGTGGATTATTCTCTTCTATCACTTCAGAAATATTTCTAGCTAGCATTTCTATAGCCTCTTCTTCTCTGTGCATTTCAAGATGGTTCGCTTCACCTAAACTTGTACTTCCGCCCGCAGAAACACCGCCCCTGTTTTGACTACCAACGCCTTTAAATTGACCTGCACTATCTGTAACAACTTCACCAATATTTAAATGGGGGTCAATATAATCAAAATTATTGACAAGGTCAAGCTTTACACTATCAGGCTTTAATCCTGCCTCTGCTTCTAGATCACGAGAGTTCGCTTTGTAGATTTTAATCCCGCCTAGATTTGCTACGATCACTATATCATTTATTAACATTTTTCACTCCAATCTTTATTGTATTGATATTGCATGATATTATGCATGATTATAGTTTAGCATAAATAGAGGAACAAAGAAACTATTTTAGAAAAAAGGCCCATATTCACAAGCGATGGTTTTTATTTTTTCACTCAAAATCCAGCCTGGTCCACAAGTCCGCCTTGACAATGGCTTCTTATTTCTTTTCCCTGTTTTAAGCGTGCAGCCAGAGTATCACTGTCTGACCCTATATGCAACCAAAGCTCAGTGATAAGCCCTTTATCACATTTCAACTCTATGCGTTTTCCTGTGCCTGGTCCGAAACTTCTGTCAAAAACTGCACGTACCTGCTGAAGTGTCACATGTTTTCGTATGTGTTTTTGAAAGAAATCCCCAACCCTGGAGTCATTCATTTGCTCTACCATGCTTATGGCATCTTCATAATACTCATTTGCATCTGTACCATAACAGGTACCATGTTTGATCCATTCGTGTTTGTGCAGATTTGAAGAAAATCCGGGCATCACTTTTTGTAAACGTGTTTCCACTTCATTGCTTAGCTCCAGGTCAGGAAGTCTGTTCCATTGCTGATGCTTGTCCAAATTCACATACACTCTGCTTACGTTACAATAGACCTTACTTTTAGGCTGCGGCCATAATCCGTGAAGCACAAAATGCTTCTCCCTGTAGTTGGACCTTCCAAAGGAGAAGAGACTTCTTTTGCACTCTTTTTTAACCCTGTGTGTTTCACAAAAAGCATTGTGCCAGGAGAGCACCAAAAGGTTTTGTTGTGAGATATCCCTATTTTCATATTTTTTAGTATATTTCGATGAATCCGCATTCATAAATATTTTACAAAGATCATCATCTATACTGGCAACCTTACTCTCAACTCTTTCAACATTGAGAGGGTTGGAAGAGTCTGAATGCTTAGAAAAACACCTCTCATCCACCCATCTTTGTGCCGGATGTGCACCCCTTATGAGAATAAGGTTTTGTCCTTTGTAATGTTTCAATATCGTATACTTTTGCTTTGTATCCAAATAGATACCATCGGCATTTTTTGTATGTTTCATATTATTAAATGCAGGGCATTCTAAACGGGGAAATGCTTCTTCTCTTGCCCATAAAGACACACCAAAAAGGATAAATATAAAAATGAGTTTTCGCATACAGTGATACCCTGAATTTTTTTGAGTATTATACTGTGACAAACTTTTGAAGGTTATGATAGCTGTTATTTCTATAGCGTAATATCCGTCAAACATACAACTCTCCAGATCTATCACAATAGATCAGATAAAGCCGCAGATCCAACTCAAATTGATGGTATGCCGGTTCTATATAGGTGCAGAGTTTATAGAAAGCTTTATTGTGTTCTTTTTCTTTGAGATGAGCCAACTCATGAGCCACTATCATCCGTAAAAAGGCTTCAGGTACTTTTTTGAACAGATGAGAGATACGTATCTCGTTTTTGGCTTTAAGCTTTCCTCCTTGTACGCGAGAGACAAAGGTATGTGTTCCAAGGGCAGCGTGGATATCGCGTATTTTCGTATCATAAAGTACTTTGGAGAGGGGTGAAGCATTGCGCATGTGTGTATTTTTGAGTTCCTGTACATAGCTATAAAGACTTTTATCGGTAGTATAGTCATGTATTTTGGGATATTTTGAGAGAAGATACTCTCCAAGTTTATCCTGATCTATGAGGGTTTGCACCTGTACTTTTAACTGGGTATCGTAACCATTAAGGTATTTTAGCATGGAGAATTATATCTCTTTTGAGTTAATTTTAGATACTATAACAGTATGATATTTGAGAATTTAGAGACACTGCCTACAACGTTTGGCAATAAAAGAAAAACCCCTGCAGTAAAACGTACCTACCGTTCAAATATGATGCTCAATCCATTGAATCTCAAGCATTTAAACCGTATAGATGAGCATGATGCAGATATGATCACCCTGAACCTTGAAGATGCCATTGCACCCTCACGTAAAAAGGAGGCCCTGCATAACATCGCTCTTTTTCTTTCACACATGGAACACTCTGATTCTTTCATCATCGTACGTACCAACCCTTTAGAGGAAGGCGGTGCAGAAGAGATAACCTTTTTAAATAATTTCGGCTTTGATGCGGTGCGTGTGGCAAAAGTAAAAAACCAGACGGAGATCGCCCAGACACTTTCACTTCTCGATGCAGATAAAGAGCTGCATATCTCACTGGAGACAAAAGAGGCCTTTGAGAGCTTAAGCAAACTCCGGGTAGATGCACGCCTTACTACAGCGAATCTGGGTATCCTGGATCTGCTCACCTCTCTTGGTTTGCCCCAGTCTTTGGTTACATTGGAAAACCCTACCATAGACTACATTCTCTCCAAGTTTTTAGTAGATGCAAAAACAGCCGGCATACACCCTATCTCATTTATGTTCCAGGAGTACAATGACACGGAAACCTTCAGAGCATGGTGTGTGAGGGAAAAGATGATGGGGTTTGAAACCAAAGCATGTATGGGGCCCAAACAGGTGCAGATAGCCAATGAAATATTCGGTACGAATAGAGATGAAGTAGAAAGGGCTTTACATATCAAAGAGGCTTTTGAAACGCATGCTGCACAGGGTATCAATGGATTTATGGATGAGAAGTACGGATTCATAGATGAGCCCATCTATCGTGACAGCCTATTGGTTCTCAATAATAGTTAAGGGAAAAGAATTGAGATTCATTACACTCTTATTACTCACTATACTTTTACCATATTTTCTTACTGCAAATGATGATCGTCCCCCTGTACCTTATGATTTTCTAGCGAAAAAAGAGGTCAGATCATTCGTCGATATGATGGTCAAAAAACATCATTTCACACGCAGCTATATGACTGCTGTGCTCGAAAGTGCGAAACTTGACCGTGACACTTTAGCCCGGTATACAGGAAAATATAAAGTGGGCACCACCAACGGTCCCTGGGAACGATACAAGGCACATGTGCTTGATCCCATCACGCTGGACAAAGCCAAACAGTTTAAAAAGAGATACTATAAAACACTGCTCAAGGCAAGTAGAGAATATCAGGTTGATATGGATTACATTGTGGGGTTTATCGGAGTGGAGAGCAAGTATGGAGAATACAGCGGAGACTACAATGTCCTGGATGCTTTGAGTACCCTTGCCTTTCATAAAAACCGTATGAAGAAATTTTTCAAGTCTGAGTTGGAACATCTCTTTTTAATGGCCAGGGAACAGAGCTATGATATCACTGCACTGAAGGGTTCTTTTGCCGGAGCCATGGGTATGGTACAACAAATGCCTTCTGTGTTCAGAAAGTATGGCATGGATTATAACCGTGACGGGAAAAAAGACCCATGGGATCTGGAAGATGCCATTGGGATCATTGCAAAATTCATGCAGAAGAACGGCTGGAAAAAAAATGCTCTGGTTGCTGTACCGACCAAATTTAAGGGGAAACGCTATACAAAGCTCAAAACAAGCCACAGACGAACCCTGCCATTAGAGACGATCTTGAAGTATGGTATCACCCCTCTAAAACGCTTTAATGAGTCAAAAGCCTATCTGCTTAAAAACCGTAACCTGACCCATGATGATATCTGGCTGGGCGCCAAAAACTTCCGTGTACTTACACGCTACAATAATTCAACCAGCTATGGTATGGCCATACACCTCATAGCCCAGGCGGTCAAGTAAAAATATATTTTTCCTCAAATGCCATTTTAGAGAGTGCCTCTTCGAAATAAAACCCCTGAAAAACATCACATTCTATTTTACTCAAGAAGATAAGCTGTTCAAATGTTTCCACGCCTTCAGCCACAATATTCAGATCAAAATTCTTTGCTATAGAGATGATCGTACTGATCATTTTCTTATCATTTTTACTGTCACTCAAGCGTGCTACGAACGATCTATCTATTTTTACTTCATCTATAGGCAATACTTTTAAATAACTGAGTGAAGAGTATCCTGTACCAAAATCATCAATGGAAAATGAAATACCTATTTTTTTTAGTTTATCCATCATACTGATCACTTTTTTCATATCTTCGGCAAATACATGCTCTGTGATCTCAAAAGATATTTTTTGTTCATCCTCTTGTTCCCGAAAATAGATTTTTTTTAAATTATTCACTTCGTTTACAAATGTATCATCTAACAATTGTCTCATACTCACATTCACCGAAATAGAGTTTAATTTCTTTCCCTCTCGATTCCATCTATTGACACTTTCAAATGTTTCTTTTAGCACATAGCTGCCGACTTCTAAAATCAATCCCGTATTTTCTGCTATGCGTATAAACTCTTCTGGTTCAACGACACCCAGGTCATCATCAATCCACCTTATGAGAGCTTCACAACCTACAAGTTTTTCATCTTTATCAAACTGCGGCTGATAAAATACATCTATTTTATTTTCTTTTAACGCATAATGAAGTTTCTGCTCTATCAGAAGATGTCTTTCAACCCTCTGGGCAAGATCTTTATTAAATACTATTACACTATCTCGTCCCTGGGCCTTTGCTTCATACATCGCTATATCTACTTCTCTAATAAAATTTCTACTATAGATAAATGAAGGGTCAATTTTATGTACACCAATGCTTGCACTGATATGAAGATGATGGCCATCAATACTATAAGGTTTTCGAATAACATTGAGCAATCCTTCGGCAAAACTATATGCAGGATCCCTTTGAAACTCGTCTCCATTTATCTCTTTGCTTATAAGGATAAACTCGTCACCACCTAAACGTGCCACCATATGTCTATCTTTTGCATGCAGTTTAAGACGTTCGGATACTTCTATCAATAACTTATCCCCAATATCATGTCCTAAAGAGTCATTAATGGTTTTAAAATGATCCAGATCTATCAGAAACATACATGCAGTTTTATGATTCACTGCCAATCTTTCATTCAAAGACTCCATATACTCCATAAAATAGCGTCGGTTATAGAGCCCTGTCAAGACGTCAAGTTGGGCTTGGGAATAATTCTTCTGAAGTAATTTATTTGTATTATAAGAAGCATACAATAACACAGATAAAAATATCAGAGAAAAAACGGACAGTATATACCCATACCATGTATCAACAAGTGCAAAATAGACGGTCAACGGCAACATCAAAGTGAATAAAATAGGAACAAATAATTTTTTATCAGAGATGAGCAGTGTTGATGCTACAACAGCAGCACCCAACTGTGTAAAAATGGCTATATAATGCAAATGGTATTCATCATATCCGACATACATTACAAATATCAATGACCAGGCAGAAAAAATGACATACATGAACCATGTAAGTTTTCTATACCATTTTTTTAAATGATCTTCATCCATTTTATGTGTAGCAAATTCTTTATAGAGTGTCCACCCGTATAATGAACTACATAACAATATACCATACCATACTAATGCAGGAGTCACAATATGAAAGATCCAGCCAACAATGACATAAACAAGCCCGGGAATAAGAGAAAGTCCGACCATGACAAGAATTTGTTTTTGAAGAAAAGTATAATATTTTTGATGCTTCATACATTTATTATATAATAATTTTGATATTTATTATATAAACATGAACTCTGATTTTAATCCTCAAAAATGATAATATCATAAGAACTTTTTGTCACCAGCGCCTTACTTGAATGTACAGAACCATGACGGTTTGCTTTACTCAGTTCTTCACGTAATTGGTCTATCTCTTTTTGCATTTCATCTATCTGTTCTTTAAGCTGAAGTACAATGTCAACCCCTGCAAGGTTCACTCCCATTTGACGTGTTAAACGTAAAATGAGTTTCATTCGTTCAATGTCTCGTTGCGAATAAAGACGCATGCGTCCCTGAGTACGTGAAGGTTCGACCAAACCTTCACGTTCATACTGCCTGAGTGTCTGGGGATGGATGTCTAACATCGTAGCTACCACAGAGATCAGATACACGGGTTCATCATAACTATGCATAGAATATCCTTTAAAGTTTTGCTTCGATCATCGCTTTAAGTTCATCATCCAATGTATCTACATCAGGTAAAACCACATTTGCTACAAGATACAAGTCACCTTTCAATGCGGTTTTTCTGTCGGCGACACCTTTACCTTTCAGTCTGAATTTTTGACCATTCTTCGTATTTTTAGGTACTTTGAGTGACACCTCTTTTTCTGGAGTATTTACGGCGATCTTCCCTCCAAAAAGTGCTTCTTTTAAAGGCACATCAAATGTCTTATAGAGGTTATCACCTTTTCTTTCATATTCATTTGAAGCTGCAACCTCTACCTGTATCAGGAGGTCTCCTACATGTCCTTGGTATTGTTTACCTTTACCACGCACACGCATGGTCTCACCGCTTTTGATCCCTGCAGGGATCTTTATGTCAAAATTTTGCCCATTGACAGAGACATTGTGTTTGCCACCATTGATCGCCACCATGAATGGTACGGTAATACGTGCCTGCAGATCCAAATTCGGAGCACCAAAACCGCCAAAACCGCCTTGCGCTCCACCAAAACCACCGCTGAAACCACCGCCGCCACCGAACATTTGTCTAAGTATCTCATCGAGGTCAACACCTCCGCCTTGTCCCTGTGCAAAGTCATGGAAATTCTGCCCGCCGAACATTTGATCACCAAATTGATCATATTGTGCTTTCTTCTCGGGATCAGAGAGTACTTCATAGGCTGCGTTGATCTCTTTGAACTTATCTACAGCACTCTCATCTTTGTTAATGTCAGGGTGGTATTTTCGTGCCAATTTTCTGTAGGATTTTTTAATTTCATCAGCAGAAGCATTTTCACTTACACCGAGTGTTTCATATAAACTTTTTGACATGGTATTCCTAAAATAATGGTTTTTTTATTTTAAAAAATTATATCAAAAAAGTTTAGTCAATGTCAATCAAGTTAGATGAAATTATGGTTGATACGGTACTGTTTTATAGCCTTCATGTATCATCTTCATAATCCCCCCTTTCAAATTAATGACCTTATAGCCTAACCTTTCTGATAAAAATTCAGAAACGATACTCGTACGGCTGCCCACTCTGCAAATGAGTGCAAAGGGCTCATCTTTTTTAACAACCCTGTCTAACTGTTTCAAAAAATCAGGAACATTGAAATTCCCTTTTTCATCAAAAAACATGATGGTGTAGGAACCTTGTATGATCCCTGTTTCTTTCCATTCTGCAGGTGTACGGATGTCGATGATCTTCATATTTTTTTCAACAAACTCAGGTGTCGCCCAAACTTGATGCAACTCCGCCATCAATGATACTGTCATAAGACATAAACCTATCACTAATCTTTTCATCTTTGTTCCTTCTATACATTATACTATGGTTTCAATTGTTAATAGTATAACAAAACTACGTAAAGTAATCGTGGATTTTACACCCTTAGAGTACAATACAGCATGAATCTTATAACCGTTAACGACATCAATGTACCGGAACTCAGCATTTATCATCAACTCAGAGACAATGCTTTTACCTCAGACAACAGCTTTGTAGCTGACAGCCCCAAAGTAGTGAACCTGCTTCTCAATGCAGATATCACCGTAAAAAGTATACTGGCTACACAAGAGTATTATGATACCTATGCATCTCTCCTCAAAGAGAAAAACATTCCCCAACTCTATGTCACAAGTAAAGCCCTTATGCAGGAGATCGTAGGACACAAGATACACCATAATGTCATGATGCATGGTACACGTCCGGAACCAACACCACTTGGTGACCTTGATGATCAGATCATCATGTTGGATGAGATAAGTTCTACACAGAATATAGGTTCCATCGCACGCTCTGCTGCAGCGATTGGTATACACTCATACCTCCTGCCCAGGCATGGACCACACCCCTACTCCAGACGGGCGCTCAGGGTCTCCATGGGGCATATCAGTATGCTCAAAACACATCTAT
This sequence comes from Sulfurovum sp. TSL1, assembly GCF_019972135.1. Lineage (NCBI taxonomy): Bacteria > Pseudomonadati > Campylobacterota > Epsilonproteobacteria > Campylobacterales > Sulfurovaceae > Sulfurovum > Sulfurovum sp. TSL1. The sequence goes on from NZ_BPFI01000001.1 coordinate 897,993, forward strand.
ATGATGACATACAAAAAACACTCATGACACTCAAAGAAAATGGCTACCGTATCTATGCGGCCGAAGTCACTGATGACTCCACTCCACTCGCCTCTGTCAAAGTGTCAGACAAATGGGTACTGCTTATGGGACATGAGGGGTTAGGCTTATCAGATGAGATACTCGATCTCTGTGATGAAGTGGTCACGATAGAGATGACAGAAGGTGTAAAGAGTTTTAATGTAGGGGTTGCAGCTTCCATAATGATGTATCAATTTAAACACAATATTTAAAATAATTCAAAATAATAGTTATAGATTAATTTAAAAAATACTATTGCAAGTTAATTATATTTTTGATATACTCGAAATATATTAAATTTTTAGGGAGTATATCATGAAACGTGTAGTATTGTTTATAATAGCTACTCTTGCAATGGCAGGGTGTTCGACTAAATCCGATTTAGTCTTATTTCATGACACAAATGTAAGTAGTGAGCAGGCCCAGCAAAGTGTAACTGTAATAGGTAGTGAGGGGATGTACGAATATAGAATCCGGCCGCATGACAGGATCTCTATTACGATGTATAACCATCCAGAGCTTGGAACAACAAGTGTTAATAGCCAAAGAGAAGATACTACAGGTGTCCTGGTTGACTCCAAAGGATATGTCAGACTGCCGCTTATCAAGTCTATACACATTGCAGGGCTCACACAGCCAGCCGCGCAAGCGAAGATCGAGAGTGCTTACAAAGCCTATCTTGAAGATGCCGAGCTCAACTTGCAAGTCTTAAATAAAAGAGCCTATGTTCTGGGAGAAGTAAATAGACCAGGAGAAGTGAACCTCTTTAACGAAAGAGCCACTCTCCTGCAAGTCCTGGCCAGTGCAGGAGACTTAACAAATTATGCCAATAGACATGCTATCGTCATCATGAAACAGAGAAAGAACACAGTTCATACCCAAACTGTTGACCTTACAAGTGCAAATTCGATTAAAATGGCCAACTTAATGATCTATCCTGGTGATACTATCTATGTCGCACCGAATGGAGTAAGAGCATTTAACATAGGTGTAAGTGAAGTGACTCCAGTCTTTGACCTGGCAGGAAGAATCACACAACCGATAGTGAATGTTGAATATTTAAGAGATCGTTAATACGTTATGAAGGGGGCTCTAGAAAGAAGTAGTCATAATCGTAATGGGATGGATTACTACTATTTCACAAGACAGTAAAGAACACTGTCTTGTGAGTAGATTCACCTATAATGGTAACACTCAAGACAATTTTTTTCTTACTTTAATTAATACCTTGTACAAGGAACACTGTCCAAATGCAAAAAGAAAAATATATTCAGAAAATTTCTATGAGTGATGATAGTATAGATTTGAAAGAGATATTTTCTGTCCTTAAACGTTACTATAAGTCGCTGATCTTTATAACTATCTTAGTAATGTTATTGGCCTCTATATATGCCTATTTTGCTACAAATATCTATCAATCTCAAACACTTGTACAACTCGGAGAAATTGAAAATAAGACGATGAATACTGATTTTATTGCAATGGCTGAAGGAAACGTAAACAGCCGTTTCGATGATGAAATGGCTTCCTTCAGTACACGGCGTCTGATCGGAAGAGCACTTGAAAACCTAAATCTTGGTATACGATATTTTACGAAAAAAAACCTAAAGAGCTATGAACTTTACAAAGACTCTCCCTTTATCGTTACGTTCGATTATCTTAACAAAAATGCTATGGGAGTGCCGTTCCGGATTATTCCTTCCAAGGAAGGTCAGTATTTTAGGCTCGTTATAGAACCGACACTGAAAGAGAAGATCGTAAATACTATACGCTCGTTCATTATACCGCTTCCAGATGACGAACAACCCATAGTCTACAATAAAGTTCATAAATTTGGCGAAAAAATTGAGACACCATGGTTTACTATTACTATTCAAAAGGTATTTGAATTCGAAAATGATGACTATTTCTTCACTATGCTACCAAATAAGTTGATGACTAATTTCATACAAGAAAATATATCGGTATCACCATATTCAGAAGATAGTCGTATCATTGTCATAACTTTTCAGGACAATGTACCACTTCGTGCAAAAGAAGTTCTTGATACGCTCTCAAGCGTCTATATACAAGAAAGTATGGAAACCAGGTCCAAAAGCGCGAATAGAAAGCTGCATTTCATCGATATGCAGCTCGAAGCCATTGATAAGACACTCAAAAGCTCTGCCCAAAACCTTGAGCGATATAAAGCGACCAACATTGTCGTAGATTTAGGTTCAAAAGCACAAATAACATCTGCAAAGATGAATCAACTTGAGACTCAGCTTGATGAGATCAACATGCGTATTGATGTAATGGAAAATATCCTCAACTATATTGAAACCCACAAGGATATTAAAGGCATCAACATCGACTCTGCTTTTTCAGGCTCTAACTTACAGGGTTCTGCAATACAAAATCTCATTCTAGAAATTCAAAATGTAACGGCCCAACGTATTGATCTACTAACTGAGTTTACAACACGTCATCCAAATATCATCAAAGTTGATCGCCAGCTTATATCACTTCGAAACTCACTAAAGGAAGCCATACAGAATTCGTTAAATAGATTTAAAAAACAAAAACTGTCATTAAGTGATATTATCCAAGAGAATAAAGCCAAAATGCAGGTACTCCCAGAGCAAGAACGAAAACTGGCACGGCTTACGCGTAACTTTAAAGTCAATGAAAATATCTACTCTTTTCTACTGGAAAAAAGAGCGCAAACAGCCGTTATCGAATCTTCGTCTGTCTCCGAAACAAGTATCTTTGAATCCGCAGCTATCCCAGATATACCGATTAAACCAAAACCTTTATTCATTTTAATTATTTCTATTTTCTTAGGTATAATCTTAGGCCTTGTACAAGCATTTTTACGAAACTCCTTAAATGATAAAATCCAAAGTAGGGAAGATATTGAAAACAGAACTACATTACCTATTTACGGTATTCTTCCTACCATAAACCAAAAAATTCTTAAGCTAGAAGTCTTTAAAGATTCTAGATCACATTTTGCTGAAAGTTATCGAAGTTTACGGACCAATTTACAATTTTCCAGAAAAGAAAACCAAGCCAATGTTATTCTCGTGACTTCAACTGTTTCAGGAGAAGGGAAAAGTACGATAGTAGCGAATTTAGGTGCCATTTTTCAAATGGCAAACATGAAAACAATTCTTGTCAATTTAGACTTGAGAAAACCTACGCTTCATCATTATTTTAATGTGCCTAACAGTGCCGGGATAAGTACCTATTTGAGTGGTAGAAGTAGGATTGGAGAGATCATTCAACCCACTGAATATAAAAATTTAGACATCATTTCCTCAGGTCCTACTCCACCTAATCCCTCAGAACTTATTCTCACCGATAAATTAGATGAGTTAATAGAGGTGTTAAAAGAAGAATATGATTATATTTTTATCGATAGTGCTCCTATGGGACTAGTATCAGATACTATGCATCTTATGCAATATGCAGATATGAGTCTGATCGTTTTCAGAGAAAATTATGCGAAGAAATCATTTGTTACAGACTTAAATAATCTAGTAAAAAAACATGATCTTAAACATATCGGTTTAGTGATCAATTCCGTCGATGCATCTTCAAGCTCATATGGATATGGATATGGATCCGGCTATAGCTATGGGAATAAATAATATAATACATTTTTTATCTCATACATTTAAAATCTATTATTACTGAGCTCCACTCCCTTTTTTCGATCAGATATAAAGATGAAAGTATGAATATAAGAAGAGACATTTTCTCTTCTTATGAAAATGAGATTTTAACTATGCCTCGACGTTTAAAGTCTGCATCAATGGCGTCTTTTCAACCGTTGATCAAATAAATTTAAATAGATAGAGAACAACAACATAAACAGGATCAGAGAAAGAAAATCACTTGCCTGGCTTACCTGATACCCTATAATGGAAAATATCATTTGCATCATTGTCAAGATGATGACCGTATAGCCGATATCTCCTTTTACATTGAACAAAAAATGGTGCATATGGTTTTTATCTGCATGGAATGGTGATATGTGACGTTGCATACGCCGTATTATTACGATAAATGTATCTAAGACAGGCAGTGCAACAATAAACAAAATAGATATAGGCGTAATGTACTGTGTTGATTGTATACCTAAAATAGCTATCACCATACCTAATGAGAGTGAACCGCTATCACCCATAAATACCTTTGCAGGGTTCCAGTTAAACAACAAAAATGCAAGAAGTGTTACGATAAAGCATGACGATAATAAAATGATAAATTCATCACCATGAACTAAACCTATGGCCAAAAAAGTAACAAGGATCACGATAGAGATCGATGCAGCCAATCCGTCTAAACCATCCATTAAATTCAAGGCATTGGTGTACCCCGCTATGGCAAAAAAAGTAAAAGGGAACACCAGCCATGCCGGTAAGATCATTTTATAACCGAAATACGTTCCTAAATTATATATTGCAACATCATTGAGATATAATATGAGTGAAGATAAAAAGATAAAGATGAATTTTACTTTTGGTGAAATATTTTTTAGATCATCCCATATCCCTGCTATAAACACTAATCCGATAGCTGCATAAATATAATAGTATGTTTTAAAATGCTCAAGATCAAAGAGTAGTAAGGGAATCAGTACAGCCAGAACAAAAGCAACCCCTGCACCTCTTGGTATAGGTTTCTTGTGTACACTTCTTTCATTGGGGATATCTATTAGCCCAACATACTTAGCAAACATCTTGAGTAGGACCATACCTGCCAGAGAAGTTAAAAAAATACTGCTTAATAATGAAATATCCATAAATGTATCCTTTAGGTTATTTTCATATTCTGTTCATTCCTAATCATACTATAAAAATATATTTTTTTATAATATTTGTAAAATAAATATAGTTTGATTTATATTTTATTTTGTAGTATACTTTAAATGTTAGCGAAATATTAAGCTAAAACTTAATAACAAGGAGTGCTGATTACCTCAAGTCTCTTTTTATATTAAACTTTAATAATGGAAGGGGCTATATTGGTTTCTAAACATATGTTTAATAACAGGAGAACATTATGCGTAGTAATAAAGTCAATTTGTTAAAAAAGATGTTAGGAATGCTTCTAGTGGCACCTGTAATGCTGTCACTATCACTATTTGCCGCAGATCCGGTTAACCATTGGAAACTGGATGAGAATGACACTAGTAGTGAAATTTATGTTGATTCTATTGGTGCTGCTGATGGAACATGTGCAACTTCACATTGTCCTACTCCTAGTGTAGGTCAAATTAATGGTGCACAATATTTTGATGCTGCTGAGCTTGATAGAATCGATGTCAATAATACAACAAGCTTTGAGTGGGATCAAGATGCTAATATCACCATAGAATTCTGGATGAAGTCACAGATGGTCCCAATGAGTAATAGAGTTATGATAGGACGCGCTAATACTTTGGGTATCTTATGGTATATTGGAATAAATGGAACGGATGCTCCAGGACATGTTAGAGTTGCCGTAGCTAATGATAAAAGTGCCCCTGCAGACAATGTTGTGGGGAATAGTCAAACAAACGTCACTGATGATGTATGGCATCACATAGCATTTGTTCTTACCGAGCCTGAGGTAAAGGTATATATCGATGGTCAATTTGATTTTAATTTAACCAGATCAGCAGTAAGTGACCTACATGCTAGTTCAGATGTGCACTTTGGTTCACTAAATGATTCCGCTAGTTTATCGTATACAGGTAATCTGGATGAGATAACTGTTTATACTGCTGCAATTGATGCAGGACTGATTCAACAGCATTATGAAATGGGATTACAGCCAAATTTAGCAGAAGTAACACCAGTACCAACACCTACAGATGATAATACCCCAGACTATACTTTCTCTTCAGATGAAGCTGGAACTATCACTTATGGTGGATCTTGTAGCTCTGCTGCAACAGAAGCAACAGCTGGTAATAATACAATTACATTTGATACACTTGCAGACGGGGTATACGGCGATTGTACGATCACTGTAACAGATGAAGCAAACAACTCTTCAGCTCCATTATCAGTAACTGAATTTGTGGTGGATACGACTGTACCAGATGTCACTGCCCCTACCCTTGCAGAAGTAACCGCGGTGACATCACCTACAGATGATAATACCCCAGACTATACTTTCTCTTCAGATGAAGCTGGAACTATCACTTATGGTGGATCTTGTAGCTCTGCTGCAACAGAAGCAACAGCTGGTAATAATACAATTACATTTGATACACTTGCAGACGGGGTATACGGCGATTGTACGATCACTGTAACAGATGAAGCAAACAACTCTTCAGCTCCATTATCAGTAACTGAATTTGTGGTGGATACGACTGTACCAGATGTCACTGCCCCTACCCTTGCAGAAGTAACCGCGGTGACATCACCTACAGATGATAATACCCCAGACTATACTTTCTCTTCAGATGAAGCTGGAACTATCACTTATGGTGGATCTTGTAGCTCTGCTGCAACAGAAGCAACAGCTGGTAATAATACAATTACATTTGATACACTTGCAGACGGGATATACGGCGATTGTACGATCACTGTAACAGATGAAGCAAACAACTCTTCAGCTCCATTATCAGTAACTGAATTTGTGGTGGATACAACAGTTCCAATTATTAGCGACGGTGGTGGCGGTGGTTGTACATACAACCCTGACAGTAAGCACTTCGATATGGTGTTCTTACTGATGATCGCATTGGGACTTTTCTATCCGTTTAGAAGAAGATTCATCAAGTAATCTTCTTTGCATAGAATAAACGTTCTATACGGAGAAGCCATCTGTGCTGCTCCGTATTTTACTTCTTTTAGATATCACTCACTCTCAATTTGAATCTCATAAAACAAAAACTCTAATATATACTTCATCAAAAAAATTGATCATAAACATATATTTTAATTTTATATTCTTTTCAGTTTAAGTGTGTATTATTCCGGTATGACTATGACTTAAGGTACTACTAAACCATAAGTCATAGTAATAAAAGTATTAGGCCAAACCTGTTGTGAAGCAGGGACGGAAAGCTTCAGGTCTTTTGAAAAAAAGATAGCTGGGTTGCATTTATTTAGAACTATCGTATCTCAAACGATGACTCTTCATAAATTATAACTTTTATATAAAGTTTATCATCCTAATCTTAATAAAAATTCAGACATGTGGGTAATATTGAGGTAATCCTCTTTCAATATAATTCCCATCAAGTTAGTGAGAAAAGCCAAACCTATTGTGAAGTAGGGACGGAAAGCCAAGGATCTCATAATAATCATGAGATAGCCTAGTTGCCTTTGTTGAGCACAACAGAGTAATGCTACATGCATATTGGTATATTCCATTCTTCATAGAAGATTTCCCTCCCCTACTTTTCAATATATTTTCTTCACAACAATACACGTTCATACAAAGAAGGAATATAAACGAATGTTCAGACTTAACAATATCAAACAAAATGTACTTATACTGTCTTTTGCAACATTGCTTGCAGGTTGTGGCGGTGAAGGAACAGCGACTACAACAGATTCAACTTCAACTGATCTCACTACAACCTCTACAGCAAAAGTAGTGAAGATTGATGTCAGTGCCATTACTACAGAAGATTCTGCCACCATCGAGTGGAATCCTTATGGGTATACTACAAAATCAGTAGAGTATGGTACAAGTAATAAGTATGGTTCAGTAGTTTCAGTACAAGAAGAAGGTACTGTTACCTTATACAATTTACAGGCAAATACAGAATATCACTATAGAATAGTCTCCGAAGATGAGAAAGGCAGACCCGTTGTAAGTAATGATATGACTTTTACAACACTTGCCGCAAGTAACCAACCGATCGTAACGGACCCAGTGCCAACTGATCCGATCATAACTGAACCTGCACCAACTGACACAAACGCAACAGAACCAACAGTAACCGATCCTGTGTCAACAGAACCAATCGTAACCGAAGCGGCGCCAACTGTCACAGAACCGGTTATAACTGATCCGATCGTAACAGAACCAATCGTTGAAGAGACTCAAGCTGTCTGTATAGAGGGTGATGCAAAAATTGAAGGTCATGTTACGGATAAAGATACTGGAACAGGATTAGTAGGTGTTCAAGTCAATATAGGTGGCTGTGTCACTACCACTGATTCTCAAGGTGATTATATACTGATGAATATCGCTGTAAGCGATAAAGCTTCTGTCATGTTCAGTGCAGAAGGTTATTATACAAATAGTACGAATATTCAAATAACCGATCTATCCCCAAATTACACCACTGTTGAAATAGATAAATATATTAGCCAGTGGACTTATGATAGCCAGACTCTAGTTTCAGGAGCCCATATCGTGATACCTTCCGGAGTTTATATCAATCATGATGGAAGTCCTTATATAGGGCAAGTGACTGCCGGATTATCATATCGTAACAGTACAGAAAAAGGCAGTGAAATAGTATTTCCTGGAGAGTATAAAGGAGAAGATAACTATGGGAATATCGTTCCATTCATCTCTTATGGGTTTACTGTGATAGACCTTACAGATGAATCAGGCAATGCATTAAGTGTAGCTGATGATATAACTTTAATATTTGAGGCAACTGGTGCACCAGCTGAGAGTATTCCTTTATGGTTCTATGATTATGAGCAAGGTACCTGGATCGAAGAAGGATATGCCACTCGTCTAGCAGATGGAACATATGAAGGTACAGTTTCCCATCCGGGAACATGGAGTCTGAGCCAACCTATTGAAGATGCTTCGGGTATCTATACTGATCGTATCCTATATACAGATGGTACACCTGTAAAAAATCTAAGGGTACATGCTATTGGTGACAACTGGATCAGTACCGATCTTAGCACAGATGAGAATGGAGTATTTGAAATTGAAGTGATACCAGGTCAAGCATTCACATTGAGAGCATATCACTATGATGATAAATATGGTGCTACATACAACGGTATGATATCCGCTGTGGCTCCGGGTGAAACTATTGATAATTCCAGCTTATAATTAAAAAATGAATAAGTAATATATGGGTAACACTCTTATACTACAATTTGAACACTTGAAAAAGCCAAACTTGTTGTGAAGCAAGGACGGAAAGCCCAGGACCTCAATGTATGAGATGGCCGGGCTGCCTAAATACTCCGTTTTGAAAGAATGTACTTTCAAAGTACATTCTCAAATGTTTCATAAGACGCTTTTATCATATTTATAACAAAAAAGGTAATACAAAAATGTACGTATACAAAAAAACACTGACCGTCTTTATGGCTATGCTTGTCACTTTATTCACCGGTTGTGGTGGAGGAAGTGGAACTTCATCTATAGAAACAGAAGATGCTTACACCGATTACACTATATATACCGATCGTATCATCGACATTAATCAAAATGCGATTCCAAACCTAAAAGTAGATGCTATTAGTGACAACTGGATCAGAACCGATCTTGCTACCAATGAGAATGGTGAATTTGACATTGAAGTGATACCTGGAGAAGCGTTCACATTACAAGTATATGACTCTGATACAAAAACTTATGCCATATATTCTGGTAAAATAATAGTAGATGCTGCAGGCGACATTATTAGCCTATAAAAATTAATTAAAACAAGGATTGAATTATGAAAAAAATATTTTTACTCTCAACTGCCTCGCTTGCAATGCTGATGGCAGATTTTACATTGGAAGGAGATAAGTTAACTCCTGTGTCAGGAACCATATCGACAGTGACTGATCCTACTACAGTATCTGATCCTACTACAGTATCTGATCCTACACCTACTATGGACACAAGTAATCCTTACCTTGAACCAATTAACCTCCCTGCATGTAATGCAAATGATCCGGAAGTACAATTTATTAGCAGTAATGCTGACTGGGGTACAATAAACGATAGCAGTAAAAGAATTTTTTGTGTCAAACCAGGAAACTATGGTAGTGTTACCCTGACAGCTGATGGTACACCTAATGCAAGAAGATACATACTTTTAGATAATGGTAATACTGCACACCCTGCTTCACTATCTGACTCGCAACAGGCAAACGTACAGATCAATCTATCGGGAGCCAACTACTGGACAATTGACAGGATGTCAACACTTAACACCACAGCAAGTACAGCAATGGATATAAAGGGGCAATCCCAATACAATATAATTAACCGTATGCATATTAAAAATTTTAATACATATGCTATTACCATTTATCATAGATCAGACAACAATACTATACAAAAGAGTAGGATAGCAGAACAATCTCTTGCCGGTAGAAAAGCTGATGGAGTAGGAATATTCTTTCAAAATGATATAAGTTGGGAGAATGATACTTATATATACAACACCAAAATAATACAAAATGAGTTTAAAAATATTAGTGACAGTATTCAGCTTATTAGAAGATGGAAAGATTGGGCCGCAAGCATTCCTGTGCCAACAGGTTATGATGGAACTATTATTGATAGTAACCATATCTATATTACACCTGATATTTATACTAACGGTAGCGGTAGTCTTACACCAAATGGAAACTACGCTTATGCTGAGAATGGTATTGACCTAAAAGCAGGTTCAGACGATGCGAACAATAAAATCATTATCACTAATAACTATATTTGGGGTTATAGAGTATCTGATAAAACAGGTTCTTCGCTTAGCAGTTGGGGTGATGCAATAACTATCCATTATGGTGTAGAAAACCTTACAATAGAGAACAACTATATCTTTGATTCTGCAAGAGCTATAGGTGCAGGTGATTCAAAAGGATTTGCTTACGGTCTGAGCGATTCAAGCATATCAAACAACATACTATGGGATATTATTGATTTTGACTTGGTACTTTGGGATTCTAACAACTTAACAGTTGAAGGAAATATCATCCACGGTGCTAAAAACTGGGCATCATTTAATGCATTCACTAATTCAACACTAAATAATAACGTTGTGATTAATGCAGGGGGCATGTCTGGTTCACTTGGCAGTGGTACCACTATGTCAAATACATTTAACTATGCTAATGCTACTGATGCCAACCAGGAAGATCTCACATTTACAACAGATCATTATACAACTCCAAGAAATATAACACTTAAGGGGGCTGCTCCAACTACTGCTAGTCCTTATTATGATGTTATTAATATTTCAGTACCGACAGCTAATTAGAGCATTTATATCTGAATTCAAGTATGTACCAGTCTATGATGGCAGGTACATACCTACACTGATGAAACAAAATCCTTGGTCAGTACATCTTCTAAACCACTATACATGAGTCTTTAAAATTTCTAGCATTCTCTTAGCCAGTTTTTTTCTATCATAGTCTTGAGCTAAAGCCCCACACCCATTTACCAAATCACTGTACAGTTTTGAGTCATTCTTCAAAAGTAAAACTTTTTTCAGAAAATCTTCTTCATCTTCAGGCAGGAAACAAAGGCCAGCGTGATATTTTTCCAGAATCTCCTGGGCTTGTCCTTCTACGCCTAAAAGAGTAGGTTTACACATAGCTGATGCTTCAAATATTTTAGAAGGAATGACTGTTTTAAATGTATCCGATTTTATCAAAGGAGCCAGTGAAACATCTATGATCGATAAATATCCAGGCACTTCATCTTTAGCGATAGGATTTAAAAAGGTAATATTGGTTAATGACAATTCTAACGCCATATCCATGATCTTATTTTTCATAGATCCATCTCCGATAAATAAAAAATGAATATCTTCATCATCAATCTTAGAAAGTGACTGCACAATAAAGTCTAAACTATGCGCCATTCCATGGGTTCCAATATAACCGAAAATAAACTTATTTTCCAAATCCAATGATTTCAATAGAATATCATCTTTTTTACGAGGAGAAAAAAGATCGATATTTGAACCATTCGTAATGACTCCAATTTTATCTGGGTCTATTCCACGCTGTATTAGATTACTTTTAAAAGCTTCAGTTACTGCTATGATTTTGTCAGCATCTTTATAAAGTCCCAGTTCTATTTTCTCCAGCCAATCAAGTGCAGCCTTGTTTTTCATGGCACCTACAGTCCTGATAGACTCTGGCCAAAGATCTCTTAACTCAAAAACCCATGGTTTTCTCCGTATCTTAGATATCCCCCATGCTGACCATGTAGTAAAAAACTGTGGTGATGTAGCAATGACAATATCATACTTCTGAAACAAACCTACAAAAAATGCCATCAAAGCAAAACTAAAATAATCAGATACTCTTTTAATAAAACCACTATTAGCAGCCATATAACTCCATACCCTGATTACCTCTATACCATCTATTGTCTCTTTTTGATAAAGTTTGTTCTTATACCCTTCATAAATCTTGCCATGTGGAAAGTTAGGTGCACAGGTAATAATCGTGATCTCTACACCTTCCTTTATCCACTCTTTACAATGTTCTACTGTGCGTGTAGCGGGAGCATTAACTTCTGGGATAAAATTATCTGTTATAAATAAAATCTTCATAGTACAACCCTCATTTCAAGTTTTGTTGTAAACGGAATTTCCAATACTTTGGCATCAATTAGCACGTTAAACTCGGGAGCATATTGATATATATTAATGCTGTATTCAGAGTTCTTAAACTGTATATACTGCTTTATCATACTTTCATCTACATCAGGATGAAAATGTATCCTTGCAACAGCCTTTTGTTCATGTTCCGAAATAATTTTGTCAATGATATTTATACTATTATTTTCAAAAATGAATTCTCTCTCATGTAAAGCATTCAATCTTTTTTCATAACCATTATGCATTGCTCTAACTCTGTTGTCTCTTTCATCAAGTTGAGTAATGAAAGCCCGTTCGGCTACTCTAAATCCACCCCACACTTCACTTTGACTACAGCCAGCTATTTCAACCGTATTGTGGGAAACTGTTGAACGCTCAAATAAACGTCTATTGTTAGTCTCATAGGTTGAAACACCTATATCAACTATAAAGGGGGTTTTATCTATATATAATTCAAAATTAAACGTATCTGCATGGGCATGGCCAGGAATATAATCTGGACCGATATTGCCAACATCGATAATACACTCATATCTATTATTAGATACCATTCTATATCCACTCTCTTGAAGCTTTATATTTTTAATTTTGACTTTTAATTGAGATGCATAGTGATTCAGTTCATTGGTAGTAGGAGCAATTTTATTACTACTGTCATTCAATAATGGTATGCACCCATTCTTATAGGTAATTGCATTTAACCATCCCAGCATGATTTCAGCTTTATTCATAAATAGCTGAAGTAACTCATGATTCTTCCAGTTATTATTTTTAATAAGATTAATACAGTCAAGTACTCTAAAAAGCATTATCTGATGATACATGGGGCTCAGTTCAAAGTGTGCCCCGTCATCTAGTATCTGTTCTTCAAGTTCGTATATCAAAATCTTTTTAGCTTTGTCATAAAATCTTTCATCCTGAAAATAATAAGCAGAAAAAAGTAAAGAAAAACCGTTTTCTAACAGGTGATTTCCAAGAAGATGGTACTCAATATTATCCATCAAAATTTGATATTGGGCATAAAGAGAATCATTGATTTTTGTATCATCAATCTTGTATTTGACTAAAAATTTAATCCAGTTAATACCCCTAAGTGAAATTGGAAATGCTTCAAGTCCATCTATGACTTTATCTGACTGCTCTATAAAATCATAAATGAGTCTTAACCCATCATCTTTAGAGGTTTCTTCTTGATGCAAATAGTCAAAATAATTTAAATTATAAGTCCATAGTTTTCCATATAATGTAAAGTTCCAATCTATATTTTTTTTAAACGTGAATGACTGATTTAGAAACATAAATCTATTTTTACTAAATAAGTTTTTGCAAGGGATCGATTTAACTAATGTCAAATGCGTAGAGACTGAAGATATTGACAATACATAATCAAAATTTCGAAATTTTCTAAGATAGCTTCTTGTAACATAAAAGAGCCGAAAATAAATTTGAATAAATTTCAGGTATTTGATTGTATGTAAAAGTCTATATAATTTACACATTTTTCAGATGCTCTAAGAATAGTTTTGTTTGTATATCAGATTTAAAATCATCAAATTTGTTATATGCATTTTGTGATAAAGAAACATAGTTTTCTTTATTGAAATATTTGATAGCGTTAACAAGTTCTTCAACATTTTTTGGTTCAATTAAAATACCTGTTTTATAGACATCGACAATCTCTTTTATACCATGTAATGTAGTAGTTAAAATTGGTATACCTAAAGAGTATGCTTCAATAATAATACCTGGATATCCCTCACCTTTATAATAAGTTGGTAACAATAGAACATCATATTTATTTAATGTTTTTAATACTTCATTTGATTGCAAGGCCCCTTTATATGAAATGTTGTGTTTAGCAAAATATTCTTTTGTATATTTTTTATCTAATATAGGGCCGTAAATATCTATAGTATAGCTTTCATCAAGCCTTTTAGTTGCATCTATAATTTCATCAATACCTTTTTCCTTTCTAACATGACTGATAAAAACAAACTTTTTTTGAAAACTCCTTGGGATATCCGGTTCTATTGTTCTATTTCTCACGTTTGGAAACCAAAAACAATGTGTATTCATTTTAGAAAAAAACCGAACCATATGTTTGATCTCAAAAAACAACACATCTATATTGGAAAAAATAAATTTGAGGGCACTTTTTTTTATTCCCTTACTTTGCTCATATACATTTAACGCTTCACCACCAAATTTTCGAAGACTAGTTTTTTTATCAAAAACTTTTCCAATAAAAATAATAATAAAACCAAGAAGTAAATAATCTCTTGAACTATGTAGTGAAATATGTGTACATCCTCTCTGATGAATAAAAGTTTGTATAATAATTGATAGATAGGCACTAAAAATATTTGAATAATTTTTTTTGTTCGTATCTATCACACAATATTGGATATTAACGTTATCAAACTGGGTTATCAACTCTTCAAATACTGCTATGGCACCACCAATATATCGAGGGTCCTTGCGATTCATTCGTGGGCCCATTAATAAAATATTCACAGGTCACCTCTATCTTTTAATTGTAATCTCTCATACAACTCGTAATAATGATTCATACATATGTGCATAGAGTAATTCTCTTCATAAGTTTTTCTATTTTCTTCATGATTACTCAAAGTCTTGGAATAAAATGTAACTAACATTTGTTTATATGCATTTTCTGTAAAGTCATCGGATAGGTATCCATTCACACCATTTTGTATAATATCAGGTACACCACCCGCTGGCGTAGAAAGAATTGGTACGCCTACAGACATTGCCTCAAGCACTACTAATGGAAGGCCTTCATAAAGGGAGCATAAACAAAAAGCGTCAGCACAGTGCATATAATCGCCGATATTACTTTTCTCTCCTAAAAAAAAGATATTGGGAATGTTTTCTGAGTTTGTAATGCATTGATCAGCATACTCCTTGTCATCCGTTAACGGTCCGATAAACAAAAGTACAAAATCCAGATCAACTTTATTTAATGCTTTTATGACATGAATCATCATCAATTGATTTTTTTGTTTACTTATTCTTCCTACATTCAGAAGAACCTTTGTATTCTTAGTTTTCTTGTAAGTATCTACTTCAGCTCTGACATGATCATATAGATCTGTTTTTTTGAGTGCTTTCACCCCATTATAAATCAATTCTGTGTGTTTGCTTCCATAGACTTTCTCTGTACTTTCTAAAACTTTTTGGCTAATAGAGACAGGGGTAACATTAAAGTAATTAAACAATAGTTTATAGAGTTTTTGTATTTTATTGCCTGCCTCTTTATATGCCAAATTATGAATTGTATGTACTACAGGAACTTTCAATAGCAAGATATACAAACTAGAATAAGCCAGTGCTCTTAAATGTGTGTGAATAATGTCCGGTTGCAATTTCTTGACCAATCTATAAAGATTGAAAACTGTACCGATACTATAGCTTTTTGTTTTATTTAACGAGATTACAGTCACATTCTCATTGATTTGCTGTTTTAGCATCATTGTATTGTCTATTTTGTCCAAAATACATAAATAAACATCATTTTCCATTGCCAGTTCATTGCATAGATCAACTGCAAATTTTTCTGCACCTCCAACATTTAATGATGCTAAAATTTGTAAAATCTTCATGCCGTCATTTCCTTGTTGTATACCTGATTTTCAGATGAAATTAATTCTAAATAGTTTCTATATAAATGATGTACATTCATTATAATGGCAATATAAAGAAGAAAATATTTATCAAATCCAATACCAAGAGTCATTCCCATCAAGATAAGTGAAATAAATGCTATAAACAGCCAGATCTCATTGTTGTTGATTATAATGTTAAAATTTTGGATTAATAATGAAGTCAAAAAAATTAAAAATAAAATAAAAACAAGTACCCCGGCTTCAGCAAAGAGCTGTATATAAACATTATGAGGTGCCGCTGAGTGTATATAGGTTTCAGCATACTTTTCTGTATTATTCGCAAATTCATTAATACCAACACCGATCAGAGTGTGATTTTCTATCATATGTAGTCCAGCTATCCAAGAGTCCATACGATATCCGGCAGTATGTGTAGATTCAGTTCTATCCAGCATATTTGATATAGCATCAATCTTAGTAAAATTTATTTGAAGGGAACTAAATAGCATAATCGTTACAAACAATAGTAGTTTATAGTTCAAAATACTTTTAAAATTATAAAATACATACTTAATAATCAATAACATCAGTATAACACCAAGCATTAAAAAGGCAGACATTGAACCCGCCTTAAAAAGACCATAAATAAAAAACATACTTGTAATACTTAAAAAGAATTTACTTTTATTCACAGTATAAAGATAAATTGATGTAAATATAAAAGCCAATAATTGGGCAGCAAATTCATTGGGATCAACTGTTCCTCCAGAAGTTCTAAAAGTCCATGGGTTTATAGGTTCATTGAAAAAGCAAATGATCACTGAAACCATCATTGAAAACCAAATAAAGTATAGTAACTTCTGTAATTCATAACGACTAAAAAATATAGTGACCACTAGGATACTTATTAATGTAAATAAAGACCGAATAAAATCATTTGAAATATTTACAATATTTTGAAGTAAAAAAATGATTGTCAATACAATAAAATAAACAAAAAATAATCTATCTAATGTTGAATTCATCGTTCTTATATTTTTGATCATTGTCCTTCCATTGGCCAGAATAAAAAGCAAAAATAATATTTTAAGTGTTTTGTCCCCTAAGAACTCCACAATAAAATTATCATTAAAAAAACTAAAAATGAATACAAAGATCAATATATCATTTAAACCGGAGGATAATCTATTTAACATGATTCAACCAATCAATAAATAATTTTTTTAAACATATCTGTCTCATACTTTTATCTTAAGTTTTAATTTTTTTAATTTTTTTATCAAGCCTGGAAAAGATTTTAAATGATAATCCATGAAATAGTAAAAAGATTTTAAAGGATAAGTCTGATGACTTAATTCCATATGTTTGTTGAACTCGTTAACCATATTATTATACAAATAGAAAACTGCCATATCATACATTTGTTTCGATTTTTCATGTGCTATTTCATCATGATATCTATGATTACAATATACATCTAGCTCATCTAATGATTTAATCATTTTTTGATAAAACTTTATTCTTCTATCAATATTCTGCATAGATGACTGCCATGATACTGCTACGCCCTGTCTATAAACAGCCATAACCTTATTGATATATAGTGCACCTCCATTTAAAGAACCCAATATTTGTAAAAAATAATCTCCTACCGGTGCCTTTGAAAAAAATTTTGGCAGATCAGATACAACTTCTTTACGATAGATAAGTGAAGCTGATGGACAAAAACCTCCACCACCGAGTATTACATCCGATACTGAAAAAATTTTATTTTCATATGCCTGATTAGCATAAATTTTCCCATCTGCATCATTTTCAAAACGTTTCTCAGCTGGATGAAAACTCATATGACACTGCGGATACTGTTCCATTAAATCAATTTGTAATTGAAGTTTTTTTGAGTCTATCCAGTAGTCATCACCTTCACATAATGCGTGATATTTTCCTTTTGCCTTTTCACTCAAAAAAAAGAATATCCGTTGTCCTCCTTGAGAATATTGGTTTTCTTCCTGTAAAATCGTTTTTATGATGTGGGGGTACTTTTCAGTATAAGCATTTATTTTATTTACTGTATTGTCAGTTGAAGCATCATCATGAATGATTATTTCAAAAGGGAAATTCGTTTCTTGCATCAAAAAGCTGTCAAGGGCCTGTTCAATATAATTTTCATGATTATAAGTAGGACAAATAATACTTACGACAGGGTCAATATTGGAATTCCAATTATTGATAATATCATTTTCACTCTTATGTATCATAACTTGACTACCCCTTCTTTTTTGTATTGAAAATAATATTGTTTCGAAGTAGACGATTAACTAGTGGAACAAGCTGTTCCATAGTATATATATATGAATTTGTTTTAAATAATCTACTTATCAGGAGATAAGAAACTGTAAAAAGTACCCCTTTAATCATCATATTAATCATTATACTGCTTTCAATATTGTAAGTCAATAATATCATCAAAACTGAAAAAATAGAGATAATCATTTGAATTAACACAGGTTTTAAAAATGTTAGAAAACTTAAACTTATTTCACGTGATACAAATAAAATGTTTAAGGATATTCCCAATATCGCTACTATAACAAAACCATAAAGATACCCCTTGATTCCAAATAAAAATCCTATATATAAGTTGATAGCCAGTAAGATTTTTTTATAAATTTCTAATTTTAAAAAAACTTTTGAGTTTCCACGACTGCTAAGTATGTTGACCAGTAAAGCACTTATAGGATAAGCAAATCCACTTAACAACATTATTTTAAAGTATTCAACAGAAGGTAGCCATTTTTCTGTCAATAGCAATATAATTAATTCTTCGGATATCAGATACATAATACCCAATAGAAAAAAGACAATAAAACTGATAATCCCTAAAACCTTAATGACTATTTTCTGAAATCTCGGTAAATCCTTTTGCACTTTACTCAATACAGGAAATAACACGGTCATGATACTGCCTGAAGAAAAGTAAATTATCATTTCATTTAATCTTTTTGCCTGATCATAAAAACCTAGGATTGTTGGAGTAAATAACTTTCCTATTATCATAATATCAAGACGAAGAAACACTGCTTCCATCAATCCAGACAAAAACATACGAAACCCAAATCCCCATAGTTGCCTTAATGCCTTAAAAGAAAATAATAAGGAAGGTACCCATTTTGATGTAGTCCAAATAAATATATTATAAAATACTCCCCTTGACAATGCTTGAGCAACAAGACTCCAAACCCCTGCACCGAGTAAAGCCAATGCTATTCCGGTTATACCACTTAATACTGCAGCACTTACTTCTCCTTTTGCTAATGCGCTATAGTTTAGTTCTTTACGTAATTTAGTAGTCTGAACACTACTAAAGGCATTGATCACAAACATCAGTGCTATTACCTCTGTTATAGGAATAAGTGCTTTGTTATCATAAAATTCGCTTAACCAGGTAGCAGAAAAAAAAGTCAGTAATGTTAAAACTCCACCAATAATAAGATTAAAATAAAAAACTGAAGAATAATGAACTGGTAATACTTTTCGACGTTGGATCAAAGCTCCACTTAATCCGACATCTGTAAAAACCATTGCTACCATGACTATAACCATAATCATTGCGATCAAACCAAAGTCAGATGGCTCAAGTATTCTGGCAAGAAAAACTGTTACAATAAAAGTGGTTCCATATCTGGCTATCTTTCCAAAAAAGTCCCAAAGTATTGCATTAATTCCTTTTGATCTTAAGTTGTCAGCCATATAAAGTTCTTTTTGTTTCTCATCTTTTCTTCAAACTCACCTTGAGTACCTCTATACTTACTCTCCAAAAACAAGATAGATCCTTTATTATTAAATTTAATCCCTATATTAACTCATACCTGTTCAACATCTCTTGAATCTTTTCTTTAGAGTTAAACATCATTATATCAATAATAGAAAGGTTAGGTACAAATTCATTATTAAACTGTCTGTACTCTATATCTTCAGTCTTTATAAAATTCAATTCTATTCCCTCCTTAAGAAAGTTCTCTTTAGTATAGAGTCCCTGTCCACCAATTGAATTAATATAACAATCTGCATTTAATCTTTTACAGATTTCTATGACTCTATCCTCTCCCTTTAATGCAGTTTCTCTTTGTAGATCACTCAAGTAAATCATTTTTGTATCTATATCTAAATATTGTGCAACTCTCTCGATGGAATAACCTACGTATTTAGCTAAATTCTTTTCATCATGTAACAATATCTCTTCCAATAATGGATAAACTTCTTTAAAGTATGGTGCTTTTC
The DNA here is from genome assembly GCF_019972135.1 of Sulfurovum sp. TSL1. NCBI lineage: Bacteria > Pseudomonadati > Campylobacterota > Epsilonproteobacteria > Campylobacterales > Sulfurovaceae > Sulfurovum > Sulfurovum sp. TSL1. Next base: position 918,480 of record NZ_BPFI01000001.1, read on the forward strand.
TATATGCACGAAATATTGATTTTAGTATTTTACGAGCATTTCTTCCGACTTTAACTTCATTAATAAGTGATCTTCTATGGACTCCTAACACTTCAAGTGTGAACAGGTGCCGATTCTGATTAATCAGAATATTGTTTCTGTTAATATATCCTTGTTTTATGTATTGCATACTGTCTGAAATCACATAAATATCAACAATATTTATCAATTGCCAGGATCCAATATAAGGGAAAAAGTATGGTTGATTACATCCTAATGTCATGTTTCTCCTTTATGCATAAAATTCAAGAAAAATTCTGTCCCTGATTTAACTATACTCTGGTGAACGCATTTCTTTCAAGGTTGCTATGATGATTTCACTCACAAGAGGTTCTACTCCTGAATGCATCGGAACTACCAAAATTCTACTTGAGATATCTCTCGATTTTACCATGACATTTTGATCTTCGACAAAAGGAAGTGTGTCTAATGAAGGTTTAAAATATTGACGTGCTGCAATATCTTTACCAAGTAATGCTTCTCGAACCCTGTTCATCTCATCTTCAGATTTGAATACAACTGGAAAATAGGTATAACTTTGAGTAGCATCTTCATTCTTTTTTTGTAACTGAACATAGCCTCTTAATTTACGGGTATAGAATTCATGACTTGCTTTACGTTCTTTTTGGATTATATCCTCTTCATCAATCATACATAAGCCCATTGCCGCTTCAACTTCATTCATTCTTGCATTGACACCCAGCATAGCCACAGAATCAGGACCATCGATACCACAATTCCTGACAATTTTTGCTTTTTCATACAACACGTCATCTTTAATAACAATGGCAGCTCCTTCAATCGTATGAAAGAGCTTAGTCGCGTGAAAACTGATAATAGACATATCACCATAATTTAATATATGTTGGCCTTTATACTTTACATCAAAGGCATGAGATGCATCATAAATCACTTTCAGGTTGTATCTTTTAGCAATCTCATCAATTGCATCTATCTTACAAGCATTTCCAAAGACATGACACGGTGCTATAGCACATGTTTTATCAGTAATCACACTTACAATATTCTCTGGGTCAATATTATAAGAATCCATATCAATATCTGCAAAAACGGGCATTAATCCTTCTACAACTATCGCACTGGTTGTTGAAACAAAACTGAAAGGAGTCGTTACGACTTCCCCTTCCACTTCCAAAAGTCTGTAGGCTAATTGTAATGCATCTGTACCGTTAGAGATGCAAAGCAGATTTTTGACTCCAAAATATGCTTCAAGTTTTTTCTCAAGTCTTTGAACCAAAGGTCCATTATTAGTTAAGCATCTACTTTCATAAATTTCATCTATATATGCTTTGAATTTTTCTTTGTCAGGCAGATATATTTTCGTTGTGTAGGTCATATTGGCTTCCTGCTTAGCTTCAACAATATATAAAGTCACTCAATCCTGCTCATTCTCTTGAAAAAACAGACATAAAAATCTAGTATAGTACTTTTTTTCTTCTATAACTATAAAAAAGGACAAGTTATTTTATTTACTTATTTTATATCGTTAATATATTGATATCCTTGATCATCATCACACCTTCTTTATAGTCATGGTATTTTTCATAATCAGAAGGCTCTACCTCATCCTTAGCAAGATCTATTAATATTTTTGGGAAATCGGCACCTGCAAGATAAGTGATAGGATAAGCACCGCCAAAGCGTGGGTTTAACTCTAAGATGTATGGCTCACCCTCTTTAATAAAAAAATCAACATCAAGCGGACCTACATGCCCAAGTACATTTCCCAACTTCATTCCCAATGCAGCCATGCCTGCATCTTTGATTGCATATCCTTGGTCTGTTTCACCTGATCGCATTTTTATCTTCTGTTTTACAATGGCAGTCACCGTTTGTCCGTTAAAATCATTTAATATGTCAAAACTATATTCTTTACCTTCTATGAACTCTTGAATCATCATATCTTCATTATCATAATATTTCAGAAAGAAATCAACTTCATCTCTATTTCGGGCCAGGCTGATCGCATTGCTTCCAAAACCGAATCTTGGTTTCACAATAACAGGGTAAGAGGGTATCTCATGTTGAGTCACTTCTTCGGATGTCATGGTCCATGGTGTTTTAAACCCTTCGCGTTGTAAAAACTTGAAAGTTTCCACTTTGTCAAAACATATGAGATTAACCTGATGTGAAGAAATCACAGGCTTTACCCCAATGGCTTCAAATTCTTTTAAATATTTTGATAATATATAAGTGTCATAATCATAGAAAGAGAGAAGCATATCGATCTTTTCGGTTTGACATATATGCAAAAGTTCATCAATATACTGACGTTCCTCTTTGATGCTTGGAACGATGTAGCTTTTGTCACAATGTAGAAATCCGGAAGTAAATTCCGTATCGCGGTCATTTCTATCAGATGTACCTATGAGTTTACTACCGACAGGAAGATGTTTTCTAAAATAATCAACTATATACCCTCTTCGTCCGATAGTGCAAAACAATATGTTCATTATATATCCTTTCTCATTTGCAAAAAATACAAACACTATGTGAATAACAATACAGTGCACTTTACACTTAAAAATTCATGTACGAATTTTATGAAGCGTCTCTAGTATAACTTCACTAGCCTTTACTTCAGCGCCTGAATGTAATGGTAAGGATAATATTCTGCTAGTATAGTCACGTGAAATAGTCATTGGTTTACGCTGTTCTACATAAGGAAGAACATCCAATGAGGGTGCAAAATACTGACGGGGCTTGATACCATTTTCCATCAAAGCATCCATCACCTTATGCATTTCATCTGGTGATCTCAGAAGAATAGGACAATAACTGTAGTTAAATGTGGCATCTTCATTAAGTCTCTGCATTTGAACATGATCCTTCAACTGTTCTGCATAGTAAAGATAGCTGTCTTTTCTCTCTTTTTGAACTGCTTCCATTTCATCAAGTACACAGAGTCCGGCAGCTGCTTCCAATTCATTCATTTTCCCATTAATACCTGGTGTACTTCCCTCACCTGTTAAAGTAGTAATACCGTATTGCCTCATCGACTTGGCTTCTTCATACAACTTATCATCTTTAATGATAAGAGCACCACCTTCAATAGAGTGGAAGAGTTTCACAGCATTAAAACTGAGAGTTGAGATATCCCCATAGTTTAAGACACTTTGTCCTTTATAATTGACGCCAAATGCATGTGAACCATCAAACACGACTTTTAAATTGTTTTTCTTTGCAACTTCCATAATTTCATCAACCTGGCAAGCATTACCATAGACATGTACAGGAACGATACCTGTGGTTTTATCAGTCATAGAACCTTCGATCTTATCGGGGTCTAAAGTCATATATTCAGGATGTATATCTGCATATACAGGTGTCAGACATTTTGAAATAAGTGTATCTGTTGTTGAAACAAAAGTAAAAGGTGAAGTGATCACTTCACCTTTTAGATTCAGAAGTGTATAGGCCATTTCCAAGGCTATTGAGCCATTTGCTACGCATACCAGGTTTTTAACACCCAGATAGGCTTCAAGCCTTTTTTCAAACTCTTGTACCAAAGGGCCATTATTTGTAACCCACCCTGTTTCATATATCTTGTCAATGTATGCATGAAGTTTTTCTTTATTTGGGTACCAAACTTTTGAAATAGGTATCATTTTTACCCCTTTTAGATAGTATATAAGAACAATGATCATTAAGATATTTTTACTATTCTACTACAAACAAAACAAATTAAAACTTATATTTAATGTTATTTAATTTAAAAATAATACTTCATATATAAATATTAGTTTATACTAAGTTATTTAATAATATTTTTTAACACTATATCATATGTATCTCCAGTCTGACTTCCAAAAATGATGTTTATCTTCGATGAACTCTTTGTATTCTACAGTCATTGTTCCTTTAATAATCATGTATTGAAGGCTCCCCCTTGTCCATATAGATTTTAACAGCTATTATCATATTAAATCAAAAAAGTGTATACTTAAAAATCAGTATGTATATAAGGATGGTAGAAAATGAACATTAAAATGATATTAAAGGCATCTTTCCTCATTCTTGGAATGGCACTATTGGCAAGTGGTTGTAGTACGAAAGAGTCAAAAACCGATATACTTGTAGAATTGGGAAATGATCCTGAAAAAGTCAAAGTTTATAGAGAAGATATGCAAAACCTAGTGAAGGAGATCGACAAGAATCAACCAAACTACAAACATCTTCCTTTAACAGAAGAAGCTGATTTTGATTGGTTCTATATTGAGACGTATGCCTTATGGGACAAAAATGTCACTAAAGACCAATTTATCCAAAATGGTCTTCAGCGTTATCCTGCCTACAGGGAATCATTGGAGTATCTGGCAGAGCAGCTTAGCAAGTAATGGTTGAAACAGTTGAAATCATATACCATGGGATCTTGACTAATAGTCTAATGGTTTGATGACCATCTGTTTTTCCAATTCTTCTCTATCCAAGAAAGGTGCCATATCTTCCATAGGTCTGTTCCCGGCCAGTCTGGGTTCAACCAAGTGTTTGGAGTCACTTAATTGTATATCTATGAGTTCACTGGCATCATTTTCTAAACTGAGCCTGATAAGCTTCTCTATTTCATCCATACTTGAGACTTCATGACTCTTGATGCCATACGCTTCCCCTATACTTTTGAAACGGGGCACACTGTAATCCTTTTGTGTTCCAATATAATTTTCATTTAAAAATTCTGTCTGCATCTGTCTCACCATACCCAAAAAAGCATTGTTCATGATAAAGATTTTGATAGGCAGTTCTCTTCTTCTAAGTACTTCCAGCTCTTGAATATTCATCTGAAAACCGCCATCACCTACAATAGCGATCGCTCGTTTCCCACTTCCCAGTGTAGCTCCGATCGCAGTAGGTAATGCACACCCCATAGCTCCCAGTCCTCCTGAAAAAAGTAATCTTTGGTCTTTTTTGACACTAAAAGACTGGGCAGCCCACATTTGATGTAATCCAACATCTACACAAACAATATCCCCCTCTTTAGAGTATTGGGAAATGAGAGAGATGATCTTATTTGGCATTTTTTCTTTTTCATCGATCGTATACAATGAAGAGTATTGATCCTTATAGCTTAACACTTTATCCTGCCAGGTCTCTATATTGGTTTGAAGTGCCTTTGTATTTAACTTATCAAGAAAACTTTTTACATCAGAAATTAAAGCGTAATCCACTTTGATCTTTCTGTCCAGTTCATGTTTATCGATATCGACCTGAATGATTTTAGCTTCTCTGGCAAACGTAGATGTTTGTCTTCCTGTCTGCCGTGCATCCAATCTGGAACCGAGTATGATCAACAAGTCACTGTTGGCCAGGGTAAGACTTGCACATCTATTACCATAGGCACCGATGAATCCAAGGTTATATCTATAACTCTCTTTTACAAGGTCTTTTCCCATTAGAGAGCATACAACAGGGATATTTGTTGTGTTTAACAATGTATTTAACTCTGATTCGACATTTGCTATTCGGGCACCGCCACCTACTAATATCACCGGTCTTGTGGAAGTATTGATAAGTGCAGCGATGTTTTCGATCACCTCATCATCTATATCTGTACGTATCGAAGATGCATGATACTCCTCCCCCTCATAAAATGATCTTTCCTTATCCGGATCAAACTCTTTGTATTGCAGGTCGATGGGTATATCTATGAGTATCGGTCCTTTCCTACCTTCTTCCGATAGATATAAAGCCTTTTCCAGTTCATATCTTAAATCATGAATATTATGTATCAGTACGGCATATTTTGTGATCGGTTTCACAACACTGACAATATCTGTCTCTTGAAATCCGATCTGTCGTACCGGAGCATTGTTTTCGCATTCTGATGTATTCTTACACTCATACGTATTGACCTGTCCGGTGATGAACACTGCTGGCACAGAATCATAAAAACAGCTGGCTATAGGGGTGATCAAATTGGTTGCACCCGGCCCGCTGGTTGCTGTTGCCACGCCAATTTTTCCCGTGGCTCTGGCGTACCCTTCTGCAGCAAATCCGGCGCCCTGTTCGTGTATGGTATTGACCATCTCTATCTCTCTATGATTGTCTATAGAGTCCATGATATGGGCATTATTTCCACCGATATATCCAAAAACCTTATCAATATTATGCTTTACTAACAACTCAATGATATAATCTGATACTTTCATCATTTTCTCCTTTTTCACTAAAATCATATTATCTCTCACTGCTTATAAATTGTATCAAGTATTTCTTTCAAATCAATATTTCTATATAGTTTATCCTGTTGTTTCAAAAACTCTTCTATATTTTTCTTTGTTACCCAGACTCCAAAATCTTGATCTTCAACTGAAGCTTCAGGACTTAATACTTTACTTATCACAAGTTCAGTATGTTCTGTTCTAAGGTGTGAAGAGTCCCAATAATTATCTTTATTGGTCGTGATCGAGTTCACACCTGTAAAATCGGTAAAATCAGTAATTTCCGCTAATTCTCTTTTAAATGTTTCAAATGCAGGTTTTAATCCTGCTTCCTTGAGTGCATAAAAATGCTCAACGTACATTGGAGGAATGTAAACATAAATATTAATATCATTTTCATGACAATAATTTACAATTTTTTTAAACATACGCATATACTCATGTGAATATTTATACTTAGCATATATTCCATGATTTTTTTTAAAATAATATTGTAAATGATAATTGATACTGTCTTGTAATTTAAAAGTACCGTTCTTGAGCTTCTGTTCATAATTAGGAAAATGTCTCATACCACTTTCAGAATAATATACATGACATTTTGGATGGGAAGAAATATTATTCGCTATTGTATTAATGGATTTCATGAGTGTTTGTATATTGAAATATATATCATATGTATAAAATGGACCGAAAGATTGAATTTCTTCTTTAAACTGTACATAGTCATCATTAAATTTTAAATTTTTATTGAACGTCATAAAATCTATACCATAGATTACATTCTTGATATCATTAAATTCGATCGCATATAAAAAGGAGTCCCACTGAAGAGGCATTGCTGACCCGGGAAGACTCATTGTAAAGGTTTTACCTCCAAGGTATTTATTGACAACATTTGTATCCATTAATCCAATGCGTGATGTACCTAACATGAGATTATCCCATCCACCTTTTTTTAAAAGTGGCATTTTATATTTAACGGTGTAATGGGTATTATCTTCTTTCAAATAATTAACATTTTTTATTAATATGTTTTTATTAAATCCAAATGGGTCAATGATATAATTAAATAATCCTATGAAAAGCATAAGTAAAGTAATAATCAAAAACCAAGTTTTAACCCATTTGAATGTTTTCATCCATTACTCCTTCCTAAAAATTAAAATATAAAAACTCAGAGACTTTATTCATTGATAACACGCCAACTGAAAAAAGTATCCCCGAAAACCACATTGTTTTATTAGATATCTTGAAACTTTCCATTAATTCCATTGAATTTTTAAATGCCAACACTAGTACTCCTGCTGATATCAACCAAATAAAGGTATATTTATCTCCTCCAGTTTCAGTAATGAAGTTTCCAAACTTAATATCGTATTGTTTTAATATTGGTAATTTAGTAGATACACCGTAAGGTAAAGTAATACCTGTCATACCTATCATTCCTTTCAATACTTTGATCGCATCCTCAAATTCTTTCGCACGAAAAAACACCCAGCTTATATTGATAAAGTTAAAGGTAATGAACCAGGCTAAAAACATATGCATTCTAAAACCAAGTTTATGCCATGCTCTGTGGATGACGAGTGCCATACCGTGCAGTGCACCCCAAAAGACAAAGGTCCACCCTGCACCATGCCAGATGCCTCCGAGTAAAAAAGTTGCGAACAGGTTGGCATAGGTTCTTATCTCACCATGTCGATTGCCTCCCAAAGGAATATACACATATCCCTTTAAAAAACGTGAGAGTGTAATATGCCAGCGTCTCCAAAAATCTTGAATAGATGTGGCTTTATAGGGCGAACTGAAGTTGATCGGCAGTTTGATATTAAATAGTAATGCTGCACCAATAGCCATATCCGTATACCCACTAAAATCAAAATACAATTGAAATGTGTAAGAAAGTGATGTGACCCAAGCTTCGATCAAATTAAGTTTTTCAGCCACATCAAACCCATTGGTTGCCCAAATAGCAAATGTATCAGCTATGACTACTTTTTTAAAAAGACCTATAGAAAAGACAAAGAGCCCCAGGGCAATATGACGATAATTTTTAACTTTGTTCCTTATATTGGCAAACTGCGGCATCATCTCTTTATGGTGAACGATCGGTCCGGCTATTAGCTGAGGAAAAAAAGCAACAAATACTGCATAATTTAAAAAGTCATATTCATGTGTTTCTGCACGGTAACTGTCTACCAGATATGCTATTTGTTGAAAAGTAAAAAAACTGATAGCTAAGGGTAAAGCCAAGTGCAATAGAGGGATATTTGAGTCTATTACTCTATTTACATTCGTAATGAAAAAGTCTGCATATTTGAAATATCCAAGTAAAGCTAAATTTGATATGACACCTATAAACAAAAGTGTTCTTCTAAAGTGATGATTTTTAGTAAGCTGTCTGCCTACTACATAGTTAAATAGCATAGAAGTTAAAATGAGTGGTAAGTATACAATATTCCACCAACTATAAAAGAAAAGAGACGAAAAGACAAGAAAGCCTTTAGCAGCCTCAGTTAATCGTTTATTATTTAAATAAAAATAGACAAAAAAGGTAATAGGTAAAAATGTAAAAATAAATATATATGAATTAAATAGCATACCCTATCCTTTACTCAATATTTAGGTATATTTTTTTAAATACCACTGTACCGTTTTAAGAATCCCTGTTTCAAAGTTCTCATCTGCTTTCCAGCCCAACTCTTTCTCAATTTTAGTTGCATCTATAGCATATCTTCGATCATGGCCTGCTCTATCCTCAACATATGTGACCTGGTCTTTATAACTTCCATTTTTCGGGTGCAATTCATCAAGGATCTTACATATCTTATCAGCAATATAATTATTATTACGCTCATTATGTCCACCGATATTGTAAACTTCACCACTTTTCCCTTCATGATAAGCAAGATCAATCCCTTTAACGTGATCAAGCACATATAGCCAATCACGAATATTTTTGCCATCACCATAAATAGGAATATTTTCTCCCTTTAATGCTTTTCGTATAATAGTGGGAATAAGTTTTTCATCATGTTGTTTAGGTCCATAGTTATTGGAACAATTGGTGATAACCGTGTTCATGCCGTATGTGTGATGATAACTACGTACGATCATATCACTTCCTGCTTTACTTGCAGAGTAAGGTGAATTAGGTGCGTAAGGTGTTTCTTCTGTGAATAATCCCTCTTCACCAAGTGAACCATAGACTTCATCTGTAGAGATGTGATGAAATCGGCACTCCTCATATCCTTTCTTATGAACAAAAGGCTTTTCCATCCATTGTTTATATGCTACGTCTATGAGGGTAAAAGTACCGTTAACATTGGTCTCTATAAAAACACCAGGGTTTTTAATAGAATTATCCACATGACTTTCTGCTGCAAAATGTATCACGCCTTTGATATCATACATACTAAAGAGGTTTTCAACAAGTTCACGATCACAAATATTTCCCTTCACAAATATATAATGCTCATTGTCTTTGATCTCCTCTAAATTCTTGAGATCACCCGCATAAGTCAATAGATCAAGATTTATGATCTGATATTTTGGATATTTTTCTAAAAAATACGGTACAAAATTTGAACCGATGAATCCAGCGCAACCGGTCACTAAGATAGTATTCATTTTTCACTTGCCATTTCGATCATATATTGACCGTACGCTGTCTTTTTCAGTGGCTGTGCCAACTCAATAAGTTGTGCACTAGTAATCCACCCTTTATAATAAGCAATTTCTTCGATACAAGCTACTTTATACCCTTGTCTTTGTTCAATTGTACGTATATATTGTCCTGCATCTGCGAGACTCTCATGTGTTCCTGTATCTAGCCAGGCAAATCCGCGTCCTAATAATTCGACTCTTAAATCACCCCGTTCCAAATAAGCTTGATTGATCGATGTTATCTCAAGTTCTCCACGTTCAGACGGCTTTATAGTTTTTGCCATTTCTATTACATCATTGTCGTAAAAATAGATACCAGTAACAGCGAATTTACTTTTTGGTTTTTCCGGTTTTTCTTCAATAGAAATAACTTCAAAATTTTTATCAAACTCTACAACACCAAATCGTTCCGGATCTTTGACCTTATAACCAAAAATAGTCGCTCCTTTTTCTTTCTGGGCTGCACGCTCCAACCTTGGAGTTAAACCTGGTCCAAAAAAGACATTGTCTCCTAAAATAAGACAAACGCTGTCATTACCAATAAAATCTTCACCAATAATAAAAGCTTCTGCTAAACCATTAGGAGAAGCTTGTATGGCATATGAAAATGCCATACCAAGTGAGGAACCATCACCTAACAATTCTTTAAATCTTTCTGTATCTTCTGGCGTAGAAATGATCAAAACTTCTTTGATCCCTGCCAACATAAGAACGGACAATGGATAATAAACCATTGGTTTGTCATAAATAGGTAGCAATTGTTTTGAAGTTACTTTTGTTATAGGATGCAGTCTGGTTCCACTGCCCCCCGCTAGAATAATACCCTTCATACAATGTCCTTTTTTTAATTAGTGATTTGTAACACCACAAAAATCAAATACTTTTTTTCCAAAAATACGGATACCTTTAAATTCATCATGTGCGACTAAAAAAACAATAATATCTGCATGATTAATGGCATCTTCATCTATTACTATATCAAACTCATCCATACTTTTTACATTAGGCTCGACAGGGAATACTTCCAATCCATCAGAGATCAAACGTCTTGTAATGTAAAGCGCAGGTGACTCCCTCATATCATCAATATTAGGTTTAAAGGCTAATCCCATACATGCAACTTTTGCTTTTATTCCATGCTCTTTCTCAAACAACAGTGCTTCATTTTTTATCTTTTCAATAACCCACTCAGTTTTATAGTTATTTACTTCTCTGGCTGTTCTGATGATCTTAGCATCATCACCTCCTGCATGAACAATGAACCAAGGATCCACAGCAATACAATGTCCTCCGACGCCTGCACCTGGCTGTAAAATATTTACACGTGGATGACGATTTGCCAATGAGATCAGTTCCCATACATTGATGTCAAACTTATCTGATAACATAGATAGTTCATTGGCAAATGCAATGTTCACATCACGATAACTGTTTTCTGTCAATTTTGCCATTTCAGCTGTTTTCGCATCAGTTTTCAGTATGTTCCCGCTGACAAATGTTTTATAGAAATCTGCTGTTGCTTGCGTCGCGTCACTATTCAGACCACCTACTATCCGGTCATTCTCTACCAGTTCACGCATGATCTGTCCAGGTAAAACACGTTCAGGACAATGGGCTATATGTACCTTATTGATATCTACTCCTTTAGCTTGTAGTACTTCTGCCACTTTATCTGTTGTGCCTACAGGGGAAGTGGACTCTAAAATGACAATATTCCCCTCTTTTATATAAGGGGCAATGCACTCTGTTGCAGAAATCACGTAATCTATATTCGGCACATACCCATCATGAAATGGTGTAGGCACTGCAATAATAAAAATATCAGATTCTTTTGGTTTTGTATCGGCTATAAGATTACCTGAATTCACTGCTGAGCGCACAAAGGTATCTAGATCAGGTTCTACGATATGGATCTTGCCTTGATTAATGGTGTCCACCGTACTTTGAACGACATCAACACCATGTACCTGATATCTACGGTTTGCTAAGAGAGCTGCTGTAGGAAGTCCTATATATCCTAGTCCCATGACACATACTCTATTACTTTGCATAACTTTCCTTTATAAGATTTACGATTCTATAACATGCTTTTCCGTCTCCATATGGGTTATGAGCTTGACTCATATTTTCATATAGCACTTTATCATTCAGTAGTTTATTGACTTTATCAACGATAGTGAGTGGATCCGTTCCTACCAGCTTCACAGTACCAGCTTCAAGTGCTTCAGGTCTTTCTGTTGTATTACGCATTACTAATACCGGTTTACCCAAGCTAGGCGCTTCTTCCTGTATACCACCACTATCAGTCAATATCAAATAAGATTTACTCATCAAATAAACAAAGGGCTCATAGTCTAAAGGTGCTATAAGATAGATATTATGTATACCGGAAAGTAGTTCAAGTACGGGTTTTTGTACATTAGGATTAAGATGCACTGGATAGACAAAATTGACGTCAGGATGTTCTTCTGCTAACATTTTTATCGCACTACAAATATCAAGGAATCCTTGCCCGAAATTTTCTCTTCTGTGTCCCGTGATCAATACTAAACGTTCTTCATTTTCAAAGGCTGAAAAGTCTGATTTTATAGTCTTTGTAAGTGCTAATTTTAAATTTTCATCTTTCTCTATCTTCTCTAATACCCAAAACAATGCATCAATGACCGTATTTCCTGTTACATGAATATTGTTTTTATCTATATTCTCTTTTAAAAGATTATCTTTACTGGTCTCTGTAGGTGCAAAATGATATTTGGTGATCTGAGATGTGAGTTTTCGGTTTGCTTCTTCTGGCCATGGACTGTAAATATCACCTGTACGAAGTCCTGCTTCTACATGTGCTACGGGAATCTTCTGATAAAATGCACTTAAAGCTGCAGTAAGTGTAGTTGTCGTATCACCATGTACAAAAAGTATATCAGGTTGATATTCTTTAAGTACTTCTTTCATCCCAAGTAGAATATTACTGGTAATATCATAGAGATCTTGTCCTGCTTTCATGATATTAAGATCAAAATTGGGAGTAATGTCAAAAATATCAAATACTTGATCGAGCATTTCTCTATGTTGTGCAGTCACACAAACTTTTGCTTCTAAATCTTGTGAATGTTTTTGAAATGCTAGTATCAGGGGTGCCATCTTAATGGCTTCCGGTCTTGTACCAAATACGAGTAATACTTTTTTCATGATATTCCCTCATAGTAAAAATAATTTAAAAGAGTAACTTTATAATGAAAAGATAATGTATTGTCCAGTAGAGATAATATGTTTAAAAAAAACATTTATCACATATTCATTATTACATGACTCCTATTATTTTTGAAACTATTCAAGTATATCAGAATTTAATACTAAAAGTAAACTTTTTCTTAAAAAGTGATCACTTTCCATTCTTCTTTTAGTGCATCGGTAAGGAGTTCTCCCGTGTGGATCATCTCTATCTCTAATGAAGCCAGCTTCTCAGTCACGCCATATTCATCGCTGCACACGATACAGCATGAAAGTGCAACACCTGTTGCTTTCACTTTTGATACCATCTCTTGCAGTTCCTTATTTTCTGCCAAAAGTTTTGCAGAAGGTCCCCATATCATTAAATGGGCTTTGTCCCAGTATCCTCGTGGAAGAATGACACTTGAGTAGAGCAGTACCATCTTTTTAGCCACTTCTATCTCGGCAGTACTCCATACGATAAGTAGTTTGTTCATACTAATTCCTAACAATGTGATGGTTGTATTATAGTATTTTTGGGAAGATTAAAAAAGGAAGAAAATAAGTAAAAAAGGCAGTATGTAAAACACCTACTGCCCAAAGATCTTAATGTAAGAAGTGTCTTACAGTCGTAAAGTAGAGTGAGATACCATGTTCATTGGCAGCCTCGATCACTTCATCATCTCTGATGCTTCCGCCTGGTTCAATGATCGCTTTTACACCTGCCGCTGCTGCTGCGTCAATGCTGTCACGGAACGGGAAGAAGGCTTCAGATGCCATCGCTGCACCACTCACATCCAGACCCATCTCTTTGGCTTTTTTAAGCGCACACTGGGCAGCATCCACACGGCTCGTCATACCCATACCTACAGCGACCATCGCAGAGTCTTTGACATAGACCACACAGTTGGACTTCGTAAGACCCGCTACTTTCCATGCGATCTCCAAGTCTTTCATCTCTTGTACTGTAGCAGTCAGTTTTGATTTCTGTTCTGCATTATGGACTTCATTGTCACAGATACAGTCTGCATTTTGATAGACAAACCCGCCATCTACATGTTTGAAATCATGTGTGTCATTCGACATGACCAATTTTGTACCGCCTTGGGCAAAGAGTTTAAGACGTTTTTTCTTCTCAAACACTTCCAAAGCCTCTGCATCAAAATCAGCTGCCATGACCACTTCAAGGAAGATCTCGTTCATCTTCTCTGCAAGTTCTTTGGTCACCACACCATTGACTGCAACCACGCCACCGAATGCAGATACCGGATCACATTTCAGTGCTTCGGTATAGGATTCCAAGAGTGTGTCTTTAATGGCAAAACCGCAAGGGTTTCCGTGTTTTACGATACATACTGCATTTTCATCACCAAAACTCGTAGCGATCTTCAGTGCACCGTTCACATCATTGATATTGTTGAAACTCGCTTCACATTTAACCTGTTTGAAGTGCTTGGTGAAGTGGTTATCAAACTCATAGAGTGCACCTTTTTGGTGCGGGTTCTCGCCATAACGTGTCTGGAACGATTTTTTACCTGTTATGAACTGATATTCACCAAAACCGTCATTGAAACGGCCGTTCATGTAGTTAGCGATCATTGAGTCATACGCTGCAGTATGTTCAAATGCTTTGATCATCATATCTCTTCTGAACTCAACTGTGTTTGTACCGTTTTTCAGGTTATGAAGTACCGTGTCATAGTCCGAAACATCGGTTACAATGATCACACTGTCAAAGTTCTTCGCAGCACTTCTTACCATCGCCGGCCCACCGATGTCAATATTCTCAATGATCTCTTCAAAATCATCAGTCTTTTCAATCGTTGCTTTAAACGGATAGAGATTCACACATACAAGATCAATCCCTTCAACGCCAAGCTCTTTTGCCTGGTCTAAGTGAGACTGTTTATCCCTCCTATGTAAAATACCACCGTGAATATACGGGTTAAGTGTCTTCACCCTTCCCTCGAAACACTCAGGAAACTTTGTTACTTCATTTGCTTCGATCACTGCAATACCTGCATCTTGAAGTTTTTTATAGGTACCACCTGTTGAAATGATCTCATAACCTAATCCTACCAACTCTTTTGCAAAGTTCTCTACACCGCTTTTGTCACTTACCGATATTAGTGCTCTCATTCTTCTCTCTTTTTTACTTTTCTTTACATTTTTGATGTCATTTTTCACTGAGTGTGCCGATGTGAAGGCGCGCATATTGCGAAGCACGCGCCGTAACATCGAAGCACACTTGAAAAGTGACGCTTTTTTGCTCTACTTTTTTTAAAAAAAGTAGAAATAAAACTCTCATTCCCAAAATAAAATTAGAAATGCATACATCAATCCAAAAAATAAACTCAAGTATGCATTCCCTCTCTTAAAAGAGTGGGAACAAAAGGAAGTATTTTACAGATCCTGCTCAATCGTACGGGCAAACGTATTAAAGTAAAGATCTTTTACTTTCTCCAAAGAAAGCTCCACACCATTCACTTTCACGCTCTCTCCGCCAACCGTACCGATGTTCGTCACTTTGATACCCAGCTCCATAGCCATACGCACTATCGCCTCTACATTCTCTTCCGAGACTTCCAATAGTGCTCTGCTTTGTGACTCATCAAAGATATTTCTACTCTCATCCAAGGAGATCTCAGCGCTTACACCCTTATTGGAAACTGCTGCCATTTTGGAAAGTGCGATGGCCAAACCACCTACGTTCACATCTTTCGCAGACTTTAAAAGTCCTTGTTTATTCGCTTCGATGACAAGCTCCCAAAGTGCGAGTTCGTCTTGATAATCAAATGTCGGTAAAGAACCGACTGTCTCACCATGCAAAGCTTTGATGTACAATGAACCGCCAAACTCACCTTTTGTTTCCCCCACAAGAAGGATTTGACTTCCTTCTTCCTGGAATGCTGAAGGCAGTACTTTATTTTGATCATCATTGAGTCCTACCATAGCGATAGCAGGTGTAGGGAATACAGAGACACCATTGGTTTCATTATAAAGCGATACGTTTCCACTGACCACCGGTGTGTTCAATTCCAAACATGCCTCTTTGATACCTTCACATCCCTGTGCGAACTGCCACATGACTTCAGGATTTTCCGGGTTACCATAGTTTAGACAGTCTGTGATAGAGAGCGGTCTGGCACCAGTCATAGCAACATTACGTCCAGACTCAACCACTGCAAGTGCCGCACCTTTTTTAGGGTCGATGTAACAGTAACGAGGGTTACAGTCAGAACTCATCGCCAGGGCTTTTCCATTCTCTTTGATACGGATACAAGAAGCATCTAAACTTCCCGGTCCTTTTGTGGTGTTGGTCTGCACCATGGAATCATACTGGTTGTATACCCAGGCTTTATCAGATACTTCGATGTTTGAAAGCAGTGTTTCATAAGCTTCCTGATCCTCTACTGCCGGATAGCTGTCAACCGTTTTGGCATTCACTTCATCCAGGTACGCAGGTCTTGCCACAGGTCTGTCCAGTACCGGAGCATCTTCACTTACCGGAGCAATAGGCATATCTGCACACTTTTCTCCATGCCACATAAGTTCCATACGTCCAGTGTCAGTTACTTCACCGATCACCGCTACATCCAGTTCCCATTTTTCAAAGATATCGATGATCGCCTGTTCACTTCCTTTTTTCGCACAGATCAGCATACGTTCCTGAGACTCGGAAAGCATAAAGTCATACGGTGTCATTCCCTCTTCTCTTGCCGGTACTTTGTCCAAGTGCATGATAAGACCTGCACCTGTTTTACCCGCCATTTCAAATGCTGAAGAAGTAAGTCCTGCGGCACCCATATCCTGGATACCTACGACATGGTCTGTCTTAAAGAGTTCTAAACATGCTTCAAGAAGCAGTTTTTCTGTAAATGGGTCACCCACTTGCACGGTTGGACGGAGTGATTTAGACTCTTCTGTAAAACTGTCAGAACTCATGACCGCACCACCAAGACCGTCACGGCCTGTTTTAGAACCGACATACATGACAGAGTTTCCTATACCTGATGCAACACCCAAGAAAATCTCATCTGCTTTGACCAGTCCAAGGGAAAAGGCATTCACAAGAATGTTCCCATTATAACTCTCATCAAAACTCACTTCACCACCGATCGTAGGCACACCCATACAGTTTCCGTAAGATCCGATTCCGTCTACAACTCCGCGTACAAGGTGTCTTTGGTATTTTGCTATGTCACTGTCACCGTTCACTGTACCAAAACGCAGAGCATTCAGGTTTGCCACCGGTCTTGCTCCCATGGTAAAGATATCTCTGAGGATCCCACCGACACCTGTCGCTGCACCCTGAAAAGGTTCGATGAATGAAGGGTGGTTATGACTCTCCATTTTAAAGACAGCTGCCATACCTTCACCTATATCGATGACACCTGCATTTTCACCCGGTCCCTGGATGACCCACGGTGCTTTTGTCGGAAAACCCCTGAGGTATTTTGTACTTGATTTGTACGAACAGTGTTCTGACCACATGGCGGAAAAAATACCTATTTCTACAATATTCGGGTGACGACCGTCTAAAATACGCAAAATATCCTGGTACTCTTCTTTACTGAGTTTATGGTTTTTTAAAACTTCATCTAGATTTTCAATAGGCTGTGACATAAATAGTGTCCTTTTAGGGGGTGAAATAAGGGTCATATTTTACTCAAAAAGTACTAAATAAGTGATAAAAAGGTAGAATGTTTTACTATAAAACGTGACCGGTCACTTGAGTGTTCTGCTAAAGACAAGCATTAAAATGCAGTGCAAGTGAAGCACTCAATGCTGAATTACAAAACTTAGCGTCAGCTTATAAAATGGACTTGGTTCATTTGATATTTCAAATTAATGATAAAGGGTATACATGGACAAGATTTTACAGATGCTTCTGCTTCAACAACAACTCAATGATGCAACCAATGGTGAAGGTTGGGAAAAAGGTATCACTAAGAACGGGAAACGCATTGACTGGAAACGCTGTACCTATCTCGAGTGCGCAGAACTGATAGAATCTTACCCCTGGAAACACTGGAAAAATATAGATGCCCAACCTGATTATGCAAACATTCAGATAGAAGCTGTTGATATTTGGCATTTCATTATGTCACAGGGACTCGAAGACTACAAGATGCAAGATCTTGGGAGTATTGAGACTTTGGCTGCAAATATCAATGCATTGCCGAATTTCGACACTTTTACAGCTGAGATCGCACCCACAACAAAAGATCACTATGCACAGATAGAAGTGGTAGAGCACTTGATGAGAACCATTTTTTGTGATGAACCTACAGAAAAATTTATGGAAGCATTTATTGACGTGGCCGTACAGTCCGGACTCAACCTGGATGCACTCTATACACTTTATGTAGGAAAGAATATCTTGAACCAGTTCAGACAGGACCACGGATATAAAGAAGGTACCTATGTCAAAATATGGAATGGTGAGGAAGATAACGTTATGATGCAGCGCGTGCTTGAATCCAATGAAGATGTGACGCCAAATGGCCTCTACCAAGCATTGAAGGAAGCTTATCCGAAGGGATAAGCAAAGTAGAGTTTATTCGACTGCCCTTGTCAAGTCTTGTTCTACGACTTGATTTCCATATACACTCACTTTTGTGGCTATACGTATATTTTTCGTACTTTCATACCCGCACTCTTCTCCGCATTTCACCGTACCTATCAGATAATAACTTCCCGAAGGCACCCCATAAAATGCAAAGTTTCCATTTTGGTCTGACGCTGTAAATTTTAAATAGTTAAAGAGTCTAGGGTCTGCTTCCTGCATCTTGTACCCGCCTAAATAACTCTCTTCATACCACTGCTCAGAATAACTTGTGACCGGGTTCAGGTAGAGTCGTGTACTTGCTCCCAATATAGGTCTATCATAGTAATCCTTCACATAAATGGTACCCTTGATGGTGCCTTTACCCGTTCTAGCCAAACGATAATACTCTGATTCAGGGAATTCAATACGTGCCATTTTATTCTCTTCACCATCTTCGGTGATCATCATCTCAGATTCTGTAAGATTATCATCAGAGATATTGACATCATCTACGCTGCTTGAGTGAGCCCAAAAATTTCTATTTTTATTAAAAGGAATATCTCTCTGTACACATCCTGTAAATAAAGACATTGCCATCAGTGACATTATGATCATAGTGCCTAGTTTAAACATTTTATACCTTTATTTATAATTTCGACATTATACACAATTAACTTTACTCTCGTCTATCAGCAACGTTTCTTCTTTCGTATCTTGTCTAAAAGAGTTCTTGCATCATCATCGCCGGAAAAGGCGGCCTTCTGGTACCAGAAGGCTGCTTTTTTACAACTTTTTTTGACAGCATGCCCTTTACGATATCTGTGCGCTAAAGAGTGCTGTGCTTCGACTTCACCCTCTTTGGCAAATCGATGCAGCTGTTTTACCTTTCTCTTCTCACCTTTATAATATTTGACCGTATTCAAGATGAACCAGATCGTAAAGATACACAAACCCATGATCAGATAAAGCTCTATATTCTGTAGATCACTCAAATATTCAACACTCAGCATCTTATTTTCCCAAACAGAATTCACCGAACATTTTATCCAGTATCTCTTCGCTGTCATAAGGTTTAGAGATCGATGAGATAGACTTGACCGCTTCTTGCAAATGGTAAGAAAAAAACTCCAACTCTCCATGCATTAAAGGTGCTTTCGCCTCTTCTATAGAGGTTTTTGCTTTATTGACCGCTTCGATCTGTCTGGATGAGATCAGCATAAGTTCTTCTCCCTCTCCAATACTGTCAAAAAGGCGTTCAAGTCTTTCTGTGAGTTTCACAAAAGCTTTTTGGGCACTCACTTCCAAGACATCATAGGCATGCAGCTTCGTACTGTCAAATACCCTATCAAGATCTGATTTGTTGAGGGCCACCACGATATGTTTATCTTCTACGGCTTCAAGAATAGAAAGTATCTTTGCATCTTCCTCGTCAAAGGGTCTGGAACTGTCAAAAAGCGCTACAATGACATCCGCATCCTGTACTGATGACAGCGAGCGTTCTATCCCTATCTTCTCTATCGTATCATCCGATTCACGAATTCCTGCTGTATCTACCAACCGTATGATATGGGAGCCGATGCGTACCTGCTCCTCGATCGTATCTCTGGTTGTTCCTGCGATATCACTGACAATGGCCCTGTCGTACGAAAGCAAGGCATTGAGCAGAGAACTTTTCCCTACATTGGGTTTTCCTACGATCGCTACTTTGAAACCTTCTATCAGCCCTCTTCGTCTGTGACTTGCTTCAACGATCTGTTCTATCTGAACTGTCAGTGCATCCAGCTGTGTAGATATGCTGTTCATAATATCATCGGGGATATCCTCTTCCGCATAATCGATCATCACTTCAGAATACGCCAAAGATCTTAATAGTGCATCCCTGCTCTCATCCACAAAGGTTTTGAGTTCGCCTTTCATCTGCTTGGCCAAGATCTTCGCTGCATCTACACTTTTGGCTTCTATCAGTTTTGAAATGGCTTCAGCCTCTGTCAGATCGATCTTGCCATTGAGAAATGCGCGCTTGGAGAATTCACCCGGTTCGGCAAGTCTTACACCATAAGAGGTGATGGTATCCAGTATCTCCTGCGCAACGATCATTCCTCCGTGGCACTGAAACTCTACGATCTCTTCACCGGTAAAACTGTGAGGTGCAGCAAAGTAGATCATGATCGCATGGTCTATCAGTTCATTGTTGAAATTATAAAGAGAAGTAAGGTGTGCGTGTCTTGGGATGATGTTTTCTAAATGAGATATTTTGTGTGCGATCTCCAATGCGGCATCTCCACTCACCCTGATAATAGAGATAGAAGAGACACCGTGTGCAGTGGCAATAGCGGTTATCGTATTATACATGGGACTTTGTGTTGTTAAATTCGTTTATGACAACAAATTTTTTACCCTCTCTGGCTGTCTTGACCGCCACATATTTATCGGGGAATCTTTCACGCAGCTGTTCCAGTGCTATCTGTACCAAAATGCCATCAAGGAAACGTGTTTTGCCTTTCCCATGCTTTTCCACATGTTCGATAACCGGTTTAATATAGTTACGTATCATCTCCTGCTGTGTCGTTAAGAACTCTGCGATCTCCAGTTTAATGAACAATTCATATTTTGCATGTAGCCAATTAAACAGCATATAGGAAAGTGCATTATAACGGTACCCTTCTTTACCGATGAGAAGTGCCGCATCCTCACCATCGATAAATATCAATGCTGTATTGTCCATGACATCCACTTCAACCACGTCGATATCAAAACAGGAGTGGGAAAGCAGCTCTTTGAGTTGATCTTCTATTATCAGTGCCAACGCATCATAGACAACCATTTCTTCTTCAAATACATCATTCTCATGCTGATCGACTTCAAAAAAGCTATCTACAATGGCATCTTTTTCAATTTTAGGTTCAGCACTGGTACGTACCGGTGTGAGTTCTTCTTTGACGGTTGAGATAATTTCAGGGGCGACACTCTCTTCGGCAGTTGGGGCAGCAGCTGTTTCTTTTTTCACTTCATGTTTGACCTGCTTGGAAGCAGTTTTTTGACATGTTGCTACAATGATCGCGTTTTTTTTCAAAAGGCCGAAGAGTCCTTTGGAAGGATGCTGTATCACTTCAGACTGAAGTTCAGAAACAGAGCAGCCCAACATTTGAGAAGCTTTTTGATAGGCTTCTTCCAATGTTGGTGCTTCAACCTTTTTCATGACCTAGTCCTTTGTTTTTTTGTGCGCTGCCACTGCCAACGCTTTTTGTTTTGCATACATATGGTTGATGAAGTATTGTTGCCCGATAGTAAAGAGGTTGTTCACTAACCAGTACAATACAAGACCAGATGGGAAATAGATAAAGAACACGGTCATGATCACAGGGAACCACTTAAAGATCTTTTCTTGTAATGGATCCGTGAAGTTGCTTGGTGTGATCTTTTGCTGGAACCACATAGAAGCACCCATTAAAACAGGAAGTACAAAATAAGGGTCCATCACAGCAAGGTTATCGATCCAGAGTATCCATCCTGCACCTTGCAACTCATCAGCATTTAAAAGTACACGGTAAAGTGCAAAGAAAACAGGAATTTGTAGAATAAGCGGTAAACATCCACCCATAGGGTTTGCACCGTGTTTCTTATACATTTCCATCATCTGTACATTCATTTTTGCAGGATCACCTTTATACTTCTCTTTGATCTCTTTCATTTTAGGTGCCAGGTCTTTCAGTTTGTTCATAGACATCATACCTTTGTATGAAAGAGGGAATAACACAAGCTTTACAAGCAGAGTAAAGAGGATGATCGCCCAGCCCCAGTTACCCACATAATCATTGATCCAGAGCAATACTTTAAAGAACGGTTTTGCAAGGAATGAAAACCATCCAAATTCAATCGCGTCTGTAAGTTCAGGATGGATCGCTCTTAGTATTTTGTCCTCTTTGGGTCCGATGTAGGCATTTAATGCCAATGTATCAGCCCCCTGTACAAAGATAAGCGGATCACCATTTGCCTCTTTGAGGATAGAAACATTCATTCCTTTTTCAAAATCGAAGAACATGGAAGCGACATATCTGTCAAACGCAGAAGCGATTTTTGCATTTTGGAACTTTTCATACCCTTCCGCATCGCCGTCTTCGATCGTATTGATAATATTATCTGCCCCTTTTACCAATGCACCTCTTACAAGCATATACATAGACTGGTCAGCCACCGGTCTGTGTCCCGGTGTGATGAAGTATGGTGTTGATGTGGAAGTTGTGACTGTGACCTGATACTCTCCGGTAGGCTTAAAAGTGATCTTTTTTGTCACTGTCACAGAAGAGAGTGTTTGTGTTAAAGTCACTGTTTGCGGACCTTTGCTTACATCTATTGTTTTACTTCCGTTGACCACATATGGAGTTTTAAATGCTTCTTCATTCAATGCAGCATCTGAAAATCTAACTTCCAATGGTTTGACTTCATTCGTACCTAAGATCTTCAGATTGTTACCATCTTCATCATGATACTTCGCTTCTAAAAGTTCCACTTGAGAGATACGTCCGTATGCATCCACGGTCATAATAAAGTGATCGGATTTTACAGTGATCAAGGCCGTTGATGCCATCTGTTCCGGTGCACTGGCTGCGGTTGCTGTTGAAGTACCTGGTGTAGGTACATTTGCACCGGAGGTTTTATCTACTGTAGGAGTTTGATGCGTTGTATTGGTTGTTTGTTCAGTGGTTTGTGTAGGTTTTTCAGAGGGGAAAAAATAGCTATACCCGATAAATACAAAGAAAGAAAGTGCCAGTGCCAGGAGAAGTCGTTTATTTAAATCTTGTTGTTCCAAAATTATGCCTTTTAAAATATATCAACGGATAGTATAGTGTTAAATGTGTTAAAAAAGGGCACATCCGATAACCCTATGTTGCAGTACACTTCTTTAGTGCATGTAGATACGCCTTACGAGTCACAGAATAGTTTTCTTCGATAAGCGCAGGTTTTGCAACTAATACGTAACTACCTTGAGATAAGAGGTCAATATTTTCGATGAAATGTGCTCTTAACAAACGTTTTGCTCTGTTTCGATGAACTGCATTTCCAATTTTCTTAGAGGCAACAAAACCTACTTTATACTCATCACTCTTTTTGAAGAAAAGGACAAAGTAAGGTGTATGCCATGTTTTTGTGGCGTGTTTGTACACGCTGTTAAACTCTTTACTGGTTTTGATCCTAGTAAAATGTTTTATAGAACTGATGGTTGTATACCAGAAGTATTATACAGCTAGTCTTTTTCTACCTTTGGCTCTTCTTGCAGAAATCACTTTTCTACCATTCTTCGTTTTCATTCTAGTTCTAAATCCGTGTGTTCTTTTTCTTGGTGTGCTATGAGGTTGGTATGTTCTTTTCATTCCGAATCATCCTTAATAAGTTTTTACCTGCATTCCTGCAGTTGTTATAGTTGGACGGGATTTTACTGTAAAATCCCTTAAAACCTACTAATTATTGCAGACTTCTGAAAACAATTTCATTGGATTTATTCGACAGTTTACTTTTTGCAAACGTTTCGAGTAGTTTAAGTATCACTTGTTTCGGTGTGTAATGTGTCGCTCTTATTTCTAATTGTATACAATAGATATCCGACCCCTTATCTAACTGGATATTTCTGATCAGTCTCTCCGCAAAGCGATATCCTCCATCCACCTTGGTATCTTGACAAAGCATGGCATAGAGCGGTTCTTCTTTATCGATTTCCAGTAAAATATCGGTGTCACGCTTCTCTCTGTCCAATAATGTACTCAACTCTGTATCTTTCGCTGTCAAAAGCATGAGCACAAAAGCCTGTTGATTCTCATTCTCCATCATATAATAAATAATATCGATCATAGCTTCTAATTTATCTAGCATCTTCACAGCAAGCTGGATCTCGTTACCGTTCAATCTCAAGCCTTCATTACGATTGTCATTTTCTCTTGCACCCATTAATAGATCTCCTTCTTCTATAAACAAAATATTTGTTTCATTATAACAAAATATTTTGGATTCTATTGTTATAATTTCTCATGAAAAATATATACGATACTTTACCATCTCCATGTTGGCTGTTAGAAGAAGAAAAACTGCTCAAAAATCTTAACGTGATCTCCGAGATCAAAAAACAGAGCGGTGCGAAAGTACTGCTTGCCCTCAAAGGGTATGCCTTGTGGAAAAGTTTCCCACTGATCAAACCCTATCTTGACGGATGCTGTGCCAGTGGTCTGCATGAAGCAAAGCTTGCGGATGAAACATTTTCCAAAGAAGTCCATACCTACTCTCCTGCATTTAAAGAAGAGGAGATCGATGAAATTGCCAGTATATCACACCATCTGGTATTTAACTCTCCTGCCCAGTTCCGTCGGTTTGCTTCGCAGGCGAAGAAGATCAATCCCAAACTCTCATTGGGACTGCGTGTGAATCCGGAGTATTCAGAGTCACCCAAAGAGATATACAATCCTTGCGGACTCTACTCCAGACTCGGGACAACCGTACAAAATATGGATGACACTATTTTGGATGACTGTGATGGTTTGCATTTTCATGCACTGTGTGAGCAAGGAAGTGATGCATTGGAAAACGTACTCAAAAACTTTGAAGAAAAGTTTGCCGCCTATATACCCAAAATGAAATGGATAAACTTTGGCGGAGGGCATCATATCACACGTGAAGGATATGATACACAGAAGCTTATCGGGCTTATCAAGGACTTTAAAAAGAGATATGATGTAGAAGTCTATCTTGAACCTGGAGAAGCCATAGGATGGCAGACCGGGCCACTGATCACCACTATACTTGACATCGTACACAATGGTATGGATATAGCCATCCTGGACTCTTCTGCCGAAGCCCACATGCCTGACACGATCATCATGCCCTACCGTGCTGATGTACGCCATTCAGGAGAGGCCGGAGAAAAGGCACACACTTATCGTCTGGCAGGAAATACCTGTCTGGCCGGAGATATTATGGGAGACTATAGTTTTGATGCACCCCTTAAGCTAGGGGATAAAATCATCTTTGAAGACCAAATGCACTATACCATGGTCAAAGCCACGACCTTTAATGGGGTAAAGCTTCCCTCCATTGCCATTCAAAGGCTGGATGGTTCTGTAGACGTGGTACGTAACTTCGGATATGAAGATTTTAAACAGAGACTTTCATAGCGCAAGAGGCTTAAAAATCCTTTTTATAGAGTATGTCATAGGATTGTGACTCTTCACTCACACCTATCACACTCTGGGTACGTTTCCCGTGTTCATATTTGAGTTTTACGCTGGAGACCTCATCATTCACATAGATGATCGTGATCTTATCTGTCAACTTTTTACCTACCTCTACACTTTTACCTTCTCCGAATACAAGATGGTCTAACTGTACACCCAGATCTGAAAGGGCTGACTTTGCCATAGCCCCTCCCATCATTTTCATCATCTCTTCACCACTGTTCGTACCCGCACCCGCTTCTGAATCAAATAAAATGATCGACAGTATCTGTTCTTTGGTCAGTGAAGGCTTGGAAGAGAACTGGATATTGGGTGTATCGGCTGAACCTGTGATCCTGATAGTGATAAGATGCTGCAGAGACTGATAGGTTAAACTGGCTTCAAGCAGAGGTTTGTTCGGATTGCCGGTAAAATAGATATAACTCTTATTCAAAATAAACTTCTTTCCCTCGAAAGTATAGCTTCCCCCTTTAAGTATTTCCACCGAACCCAAGACCATGAGTTCTGACTCTTCTGTCTTATAGATACTCAGGTCCACTGCAGCTTCAATATCTACATTTCCTTGTTTATAGATCAGCGGCTCTTTTGTCTTTATCTGTACCGAGGCACTGAGTCCATCCATAAATGGACTGGGCTCTTTCTCTTTGATATCCTGAACGATGATGATATCGCTGTCAGAAGCATAGCTCTTTTGGCCCAGATCATAGTGTATATGGCCGCCCAAAAGAGTGATCTCTCCATTGACCGATGTTTTGTTCCCGTCCAGCACCGTTTTGATATCTATAGTACTCTCCAGATCAATGATCTCATGTGCTATATGGAAGGTATCAGCTTCTGCCTCGATCGTTCCTTTTTCAGCTGTGAGGTCATAGGTGCCCAGTATCTTTAATTCGTCATTCAGCCAAATAGGTTCGATCGTGACATTTTGATCGTTCCATACTATCGTTGAAGGTTTTGTTGAAAAAAGTTTTTGCCCTCCATAGGTCAATGTGTAATGGTTCAATACAGCTTTTTTATCCTGCAGATGCACTGCCAGATCTATATCACTGACTCTATGCTCTGTTTTGCGATCTGTTTGATAGCTGATCTGTGTTGAGCTCAGTGCAATGTCGACATTTTTCAACTCACTCACTACTACAGATACTCCTGCACTCCCTTTGAGTACAGGTACCTCTCCAAGGGTATAGATACTATTAACACTCGCCATCAAAGCATGCATAGAAGTGATCTTGGTATCCACCGTCATCTTTTCTTGAGGTATGCCCGATATATTGGTATGTAAACCATCCAAGATGACCTTCCCTTCCACTTGACTGCTGTTCATATCATACGCTGCATTCGCATTCAGTCTGCCTGATGTAAGTACAAAATCTACATTGTTTCCTAACACTCTTATGTCACTTTTGACAGGATCCAGATGATCCCACTTTATGGATGTATTGTACGTGCGTAAGAGTGATCCTTCTGGTATGTGTGCCACTGTTTGTACCTGTAATCCCTCTTTAAAACTCATATTCGCATCGATATTCACCAGATTAGAATCTATTTTCGCATAGGCCATCAGTGAAGCATTATTCTCAAAACTGATCGGTGCATCTAAGACCATATTGGCTTTTGTTTGGTTCAGTTCAGAAGGAAGTGCTATAAATGCATGCAGCATCAATGGATGCTTGTTCTCTAAATGTAATGCAGCCTTTTTGAAATCAGAGGATATCAGTGTGCCTTGCAGGTTGTCTGATTCTATCTCCGTTTTAACGCTGTGTTCATCACCTCTATACTTGATCTGCAAATTATCCAGAGGTTTTACAAATTTTGGGTCAACGCCAATGATCTGTGCAGCATGTATCTCTCCGCAGTAACTGATATGCTTATCCATAGTAAAAAGATTGGTCACCAAAACATCTTTTGCATACGGTGTTGTCAGCACTAGATCACTCTTAGCCTGCAGAGTATTTTTTTCGATATCATAGATCGCATGGATATGTAGATCATCGATATCGAGATTAAAATCATTGACATCGGCCTTGAGTATCTGTTCCATCGTTATTTTCAGATCTGTGACCACTTCTTTTTCAGAAACATTTAGGTCCACAACGATATCCCCCACAGCTTCTCTTCTTACAGGCAGATCATAGAGTTTAAAGAGTGCCTTTTTGGGTGTAAACTCCACCTTTCCAATGAGCTGATTGTGCTTCACCTTCGTTTTGTAATGTATATCACTGAGGTTTGTGCTGGTATGTAAATCCAGGTCAGCCTTTTGAAGTAGAAGTTTTTCTACATCAAACACAGCGTCCCTTCCGCTTACATTCAGTGCTTTCAAATCTACAGGAGCATAGACAAAAGGAAGTATATTGATCTCTAATTTGTCCAGGTGTACCCATTTAGGTATCAATGGATTAACCGTTTTTTCTTTACTGGTATTGTCTTCCATCGTAACGACAGCATCATTTTCATGACTCTCATTGGTGTCGGGAACAAAAAGTGCCTGCAGTGCGGGCATATCAACCTCTTTGATGGTCAACTCTCTTATATGCAGATCTCCATCTTCCAAACCTGCCTTCAAAGTGATCTCTGTCACATTGGAATCCACTTGCAGATCCAGTGCACGCACATTGATGCCATCACTTGTATAGTGCAGATCCCTTACATCCAACATCATATTTGAGATACCTATGCCTTGTGTATCAAAAGGTTCAAGGGTCAGTGAGACATGCTGCAGACTTACACCTATGCCGAAAGAAGGCTCCGTTGTACTGCTCTCATTGCTTTCATTGTTTTCATCAGAAGAAAAAGAAGCGATCAGTGTTTTGATCGTATCCACATTGGCCTTTTCTATCTGCAGTGTATCGATGATCAGTGTTTTTTTAAAAAGTCCCGCGGGGTTCCATTTGAGCGTAATATGTTTAGCAAGTGGATCTTTACGATAGGCCAGACCGTCTATCATCACCCCGGTCAATACATTTCCATGGATACGACTGTAAGAGATATTGTAATCAGGAGCAAAGGTATCGGCCATTTTCCTGACAACGAACGCTGAATTGACGATAAAATAAAGCGCAAGTCCAGTGACTATAACGGCTATCAATAGATAGACAATGGTCTTTTTCATCCAGAGCAACGGTCTGTAACGTAATATGTTCTTCAAAACGATTGTCCTATCTGAAAGGAGATGCCGTACTGTGAGAAATCATTGACATTGAAACCAACATCCAGTTTAAAAGGGCCTATCGGTGTCATATACCTGGCTCCTACACCCACGGCAGAGATGATTTCTCCTTTAAAATCATAGCTTTCATCCGTCA
Organism: Sulfurovum sp. TSL1; assembly: GCF_019972135.1. Lineage (NCBI taxonomy): Bacteria > Pseudomonadati > Campylobacterota > Epsilonproteobacteria > Campylobacterales > Sulfurovaceae > Sulfurovum > Sulfurovum sp. TSL1. The sequence continues at coordinate 947,647 of NZ_BPFI01000001.1, forward strand.
GCATGGTATTGTCCGTAAACACCGCTCCATAGACGTCTCCCCATACAGGGTAATCCGCTTCCAAAGAGAGATTGGCCATGGTTGAAGCCCCATAGATGGTATCTTCTGTAGGAGAGAGGATCACCCCCAGTTCTCTAAATCCGTATGCACGGTTTGAGTATGCGCCCCCTCCAAAAAAATACTTCGATTCAGGCAGGCCGTTCTGCGTTGAAACATCCACGATACCTACTTTTCCCACAGCAGCAAGCGTAAGATCGGAAAATGTATGGATGATCCTGCCTTCAAACAAGGTTTTCATATAGACACTGGCTTCCTCATCATAGGAGAGACCGAATTCACCGTAAGCAGCAAGGTAATACCCGTATTTTGGATTGAGTTTTGAATCTCTGGCATCGTAGATAAAATCCACATAAGGGTATAAAAGAGGGAAATTACCCTCAGTGACCGCCTGTGACAACTCCGTTCCTGGATCAAGATTTAATTCAGTGATAATAATATCTTCCAAAGCAACACCCGTTCTCAATGTCAGGCTTCCCTCTTCGTACTCCAGGTATGCCCTGACAAATGTTTTTTCCTCTTTAAAACCATCGAACTCCAGGTTTGAGTATCCCAACCTTCCACCCAGATCCGTGTTGTAACCGAAGATATCCATAAGTGCCGGTTTAAAATAACTGAGCATAAGCATTTGCTCTCTCTGCGACAAGGAAGTTTTGAAACTTAAACGCTGCGCATTGCCCATAAAATTACGTTTGGTGATCTCTCCAAGCACACGCACTCCTACATAGGTATCATACCCTGCACCCGCTTCCAAATGGTAGGGTTTTTCCATCTCCGTAAAGGTGATATCTACCGGCACCACATTGTAAAACTTTCTATCTACATCGATCAGCACACTGTCAAAGGCATCCAGTCCATAAAGCTTGTTGGATGTATCCTGTATGAGATCTATACTGTACTGCTCACCCTCTTTGGCTTTGACACGGGACCTGATCACATCCTCATCTATCGTTTTCAGTCCTGAGGTGGTCAACTTTCCAAACGTACAGATATCCCCTTTGTGTAGAATGTAACGCAGGTCAACAGTATGCAGATCCAGATCCACATAGGCTTTCGTATCCAGATCATAACTGCAATACCCCTCTTTGAGTAACTGCGCGATGATCTTACTTTTGATCGCTATAAAGGTTTCCGCTCTAAAGATCTCATCCTTTTTCATTGTGACCAAAGAAGAGATATTGTAATCACTGGTGATATTGATATCCCTGACCTTTACAGGTTCATTCTCACTGATGGTCACAAAAATGGATGTGTTGGTCTCTTGAATGGTGAAATTGGCATCATAAAAACCTTCAGACTCATAAAAGCTTTTTAATGAAGGTCTTAGCGTAGGTATCAGTTTATCTTTGATACGGGGGGTGTCGTCTTTCCAAAATTGGAAAAAACCCGGTGTGGTCACATCCAGGGCATCTTGCAGCTCAGATTCCTCAAAATGTTTTTGTCCGCTGAAGTATATCTCATGGGTGGGTAAGTTGAGTTCTTCGGCAAAAAGAAGCGTACACATACATATGATCATACAAAATGTAATTTTATGCAGCATATTCTCTCCTACTGATATACTATATCCAACTTCTCTTTAATCCAATAAATCTTTCACACTTTCCAAAGGATCTTTCCCCTCTTCGATCATGGCATAAACTTCTGCTGCGATAGGAAGATAGATCCCTTTCTCTTCGGCTATTTTATGCAATGCTTTGGCTGTAGGTACCCCCTCTGCCACTTCTCCAAGTTCACTGAGTATCTCATCCATATCCTTACCCTTTGCCAGTCCTAATCCCACTCTGTAATTCCTTGAGAGTGTCGAACTTGCTGTAAGGAAAAGGTCGCCTGCCCCGCCCAGGGAAAGAAAGGTTTCGGTCTTTGCACCAAACGCTTCTCCAAAACGTGTCATTTCCACTAAACCTCTTGATATCAGTGCAGCACGGGCATTATTTCCAAGACCCAAACCGTCACATACCCCGCCTGCTATGGCAATGACATTTTTATAGGCTCCGGACACTTCTGCACCCACTACATCGCTGCTTACATACCCTTTGATAAATTTTGGCAGCGCATCCGCATAGGTTTGTGCCAATGCTTGATTTGTAGAACTGATGATCAATGCGGTCGGAAGTGATTTTTGCACTTCTGCAGCGAAGGACGGACCGGAGATGAAAGCCAGTCTATCTGCAGAGACAAACTCGCCATAGACTTCGTTTAAAAATGCACCAGTACTTGTCTCTATCCCTTTGGCAGCAACAAGGATATTTTGTCCATGGTCCACAAAATTCTCTTCCATCCATCCGCGAACGAACTGTGCAGGAATCGCTATGACCAAATACTCACACTTTAACGCTTCACTCATAGGCACAAAGTTTTCTATCGTTTTCGTGTGGCGTGAAGAGATCACCACATCATTCTTTTGACTGTACGCATGATACAGGGCTTGTCCCCATTTCCCCGCACCTATAATTGCTAATTTCATTCCTGCGCCCTTTTTACCTTATTTTCGATCATTTCTACAAACTGCGAAGCACTCTCATCGTACATATCGAATATTTTGCTCACCCCTGCCAAAAGCAATTTTCTGTTGTCCTCTTTCGTATCAGAGAGTGCCACTATTTCATCTTTAAATCCGTTTGCGCGCAGTGTAATCGTGTAGTAGACATTTAACGCTTCATCCTTCATGGCACATACTGCGATCCCATCTTTGATGTCCGGGGTTTCACTGCTTTTTTGATCGATGAGGATCACATTGGTAAAACCGTCATTTTTGGCTGCTTCATAACTCTCATTTCCGATCTCATAGATCGTGACTTCTATCCCTTCCTCTTTGAGCATTTTACAGATATGGTCGCTCTTATGGGTATAACCGAAAAAGGAGATATGTTTCTTCTCCTCTTCACTGTGCTTCTTCAAATAATGGAAAGCCCTTGTATCGATCACATCATAGGGTTCGACCAGACCATCTACTTTTGTCGCTTCATACTGTGGACGTAACTCCACTTGATTCATACGGGCATACACCACAGAATCCGATTGGATACTTTTTGCATTGAGTATAAAGTAGATATTATTGATATCCGAACTGCTCAAGGTCAGCATCGCTGTGATATTCCCTCTTTCATACAATGTTTTTACCATCTTTGCACTGGAACCGTCTGCATGTATCACCTGATAGCCATCCTGTTGTGCTTTGTTCGCTTTCGTTTCATCATCTTCTATGATCACAGGTTCATAGTTTTTCTGTATCTTTAGTTTCTTTGCGATCGTCGCTCCCAAATGTCCATATCCATTGATAATGACGACATTATGCATTTTATGTACATGGTTGATACTGTCCTGGTTACGCAGTTCACTAAATCTTTCAGAAAAAGCAGAGACCATCACAGAAGTCACAAAAGAGATCATGGCGATACCAAATATGATACCGAACATCGAAACGATCTTACCCAGTTCGGTCACAGGAGAAATATCGCCATACCCTACCGTGGAGATGGTCACCAATGCCCAGTATATGGCATCCAGGTAAGAACCCAATGCCTCATTGATACCAAATTCAAGCAGATAAAAGATGGATCCAAAAGTAAAAGTGACACCCAAAAGCATATAGCCCAAAAAGACAAATTCAAAACGCTTTTTAAGCAATGCATTAAAAAGGCTTGATGCCCCATGCATATAATGATAGAGCTTTAACAGTCGCAAAATTCTAAATTTCGGGAAAATGGCTATAAGGTCGATAATTGCAGGCAGGGAGAGCACATAGCGTAATTTAGATCTTAAAATCGCCCAGTATCGCTCTGAACTGCTGGAGTCAGACGATGAGGAGACGAGATATTTATGGATATCATGGCTGATCCACAATCTCAGCAGATATTCCAGAGCAAAGATAGCTGTCACAAAATAGAGATCGAACTCTACGAGCCACTGAGGGATCTTATCTGTTTTACTCAAAATAAGTATAGCAATAGAGAGCACAATAAGCATGATCATAAATGCATCAAAGTACTTTTTATAGGGGTAGTTTATATCTTCAAGAAGTGAACGAAAAAAAGATTTCATCTTTTGGTAACGTACAGAACCGTCTATCTTGTGTGAGAGTTTAACGATAAAATCATGCATATGTAGCTACCTCCCAAAATGCACATCCCATGATGAAGTACCATGGATGCATCCTATTTTTATCCCAGTCTTTGTTTCAGTAACGCGTTGACCTTACCGGGATTTGCAGTCCCTTTACTTGCTTTCATGGTTTGTCCGACAAAGAAACCAAAGAGTTTGTCTTTACCACTTTTATACTCGTCAACCTTTTCCGGATTCGCAGCCAGTATCTCATCGATAATGTCCAAGATAGCGCTGTCATCACTGACCTGTGCAAGTCCAAGTTCATCGATCAATCCATCGATATCACGGCTCTCACTCTCCATCATATGGTCAAGGATCTCTTTGGCGCCTTTACCGGAGATAGTATTATCCGTTATTTTAGAGACCAGGGTACCCAGTGTTTTGGCATCTACAGGAGAATCTTCTATAGAGATGCCTGCTTTGTTCAGACGTCCAAGCAGTTCAGAGGTCAACCAGGTCACCGCTGTTTTAGCCACAGCACCATTTTCCAGCATCTCTTCAAAATAGTATGCCATCTCTTTATCTAAAGTGATCACATGGGCATCATATGACTTGATCCCAAGTTCCTCTACATAACGCTTCACTTTTGCATCCGGGAGTTCGGGCATGATCTTCGCTTCAGCGATCATCTCATCCGTCACGATAAGCGGACGCAGGTCCGGATCCGGGAAGTAACGGTAATCCGCAGCCTCTTCTTTCCCTCTCATCGATTTTGTTACACCCTCTTCCACATTCCAAAGACGTGTCTCCTGATAGACTTCCTGTGCATACACACCGTCTTCATACGCTTCGGTCTGTCTTTGTACCTCATAGGCTATCGCAGCAGCCACAAATTTGAATGAGTTGATGTTCTTGATCTCTACTCTTGTACCAAACGCTTCCTGTCCTTTGGGACGGATGGAAACGTTCACATCACATCTGAACGATCCCTCTTGCATGTTTGCATCAGAAATGTCAAGGTATCGTACCGTTGAGTGGAGTTTCTTCAAGTAGGCAACCGCTTCATCGGCACTTCGCATGTCCGGTTGAGATACGATCTCAAGCAGAGGTGTTCCCGCACGGTTCAGATCCACTTTCGAGTGGTTGCCTTCATGCATGTTCTTCCCTGCATCTGCTTCAAGATGCGCCTGGGTCATACCGATACGTTTCTGCGTACCGTCTTCCAGGTCGATGAAGAGCTCACCATTCTGTACGATCGCTTTTGTCAACTGTGTGATCTGATAGGCCGACGGACTGTCCGGATAAAAATAGGATTTTCTATCGAATACAGAATCATGGTTCACATCGGCATTGATCGCATATCCGAGTCTCATCGCTTTGATCGCGGCTTCTTTATTGACCACCGGCAAAGCACCCGGAAGTGCCAGACAGGTAGGGCAGGTATTGCTGTTTTGATGCTCTGCAAAAGAGGTGGGACAAGAGCAGAAAAGTTTTGTTTTAGTGTTAAGTTGTACATGTACTTCAAGACCGATGACGGTTTCAAACATAGTAATGATCCTTATAAATATAACGCGTGTTTAATGAGATAGATTATAGCGTTTTGCTTATTTAAGAGAGTTTATGCTCCACTACTGCCTGATGATACGTACATCTCCGAAGAAGATCAGATCCTTCAGGACCGCTTTTTCTACGAGCCCTTCTTTACCGATCCTTACATCAAGTTCACCTTGTTTGCTATCATAGAGTTTACGATGCATTACCACCCTGCTGTACCAATCACCCTCTTGCCCCTCACCCACAAAATCTATGATCTCTTTTAAAGTTTGTTTAGAGGGTATCGTGATATCTACCCGGCCATTTTTACGGTCTTCGCCTACCGCTTTAAATTGATACTTTTTAGGCGTATATTTCTCTTTGATATGTTTAGGTAGATTCAGAAACAGGGTCAGCAGGTCATCTTCAGCATAATAATCGAGTCTCTCTGTCTCATTGACGGTCTGTTGATCGTATCTCCATCTTTTATACTGGCGTGTCACGCTCTTTTTTTTATGGTCCACACTGTAGATCGTCGTAGTCGTATAGGGACCGAAAGATTTGATCATCTGATACATATCTGTCACCAGGAAACCTTTTGAAATGTGTCCCTTCGAGATATGTCTCTCTTTAAGATCATCTGTCACTGCTTTTGCTATGCCCAGTGCAGATACATTGGCTTCAATCATATAATATCTGTCATCAGATCTAAGCAGGGCATGTGCCTTCCCTACTTGACCAAATATCCCATACTCGACCCTGAAGTCTGCGGCTATCTCTTCGGCAGGCAGAAGCGTTGAGAAAAAGAGACTTATGAGAGACATAAGCATCAAAGGGACCCGTGACATTTCTACGCTCCAAAATACCGTATAGAAGCAAAACCGCTTGCACCGGATCTTTCGCACGCGTCTATCTGCTCCTCTGTCAAAATACCCCCCAGGGCCAACACAGGTAAATTGACCTGAGACGTGGCAGATCTCAACATTTCCAGTCCGACCGGCGCGCCTTTATCCGGGGTTTCAAAGATAGGGCTGAAGGTTGCCATATCTGCACCTAAGGCTTCTGCTTTTTTGAGCTCTTCGATCGTATGCGTACTGACCACAACAAAGAGGTGCATTGCTTTTGCATCCGCTATTTCATCCAGTTTCAGACTGCTTAAATGTACGCCGTCAGCCCCTGAAGCCTTTGCCAGGGAAGGATCGCCATGAATGAGGACTTTTTCAAAATCAAACCCTTTCGCTGCTTGAACGAACTCAGCTTCGTGCTTAGAGACATTGGATTTGTCCCGGTAGACGATCATGGAAGCTTTTTGGGAAAATCTTTTAAGGTCATGTTCTAAATGGTTGAAATCTAAGGTAGAGGGGTCAGTGATAGCATACCTGATCATTGGTCGTTGTGGTTCTCTTTTTGTTCGAGAATTTTTTCAAGCAGTGCCGTCTGTTTTTTCAGTTCCAGGTATCTCTCTTTTCCTGTGATGATATGTTCAAGTAAAAGTACAGCTATCATACCCGGTAGTGCACCTATAAAGGCTGATACGAATGCTAAAAGGAAACTCTCCGGATAAAAAGCGAGAAATGAAGTGATGGCACCCAGCAGGACGGATGCCCATGCCACGCCTAAGAGAAAGTTCACTACAAAACTCAAAGGTCCATTTTGCAGTCTCATAAAAAGTTACACAGCACCCATTGTATCTACGATAGGGTTTGGTGCTTTTTCATGTGCCTCATCAACCGCTACGGCACCTGCAAGGTACACATAGATAAGGATCATGAATACAAACGTCTGAAGCAAAGCAGAGAACGTAAGCAGTAGGTATGCAGGAAGTGGTGCAATGAAAGGTACCAACATAAGAAGTACCCACAAGAAGAGGTCATCCCCTTTGATGTTACCGAAAAGTCTGAATGAAAGTGAAATGATTCTTGAAATATGAGAAACGATCTCGATCGGGAACATCAACGGTGCCAATAGTTTCACTGGGCCTGCAAAGTGTGCAAAGTATTTGATCACACCATTTTCTCTGATCCCTTCATAGTTGTAGTAGAAAAAGACTAAAAGTGCCAAAGGCAATGTAATGTTGATGTTTGAAGTCGGCGCTTCAAATCCCGGGATAATACCGATCACGTTTGAAACAAAGATAAAGAGTCCAACGGCTGCAACAAGTGGAAGATACTTTCTCGCAAGCTCTTCACCGATCACATCTTTACCCATAGCGATCACACCGCCAAGGTATGCTTCCATAACATTTTGTGTACCTGTCGGTACCGCTCTAAGACTCTTTGTTGCCATTTTAGCTATAACGATCATAATGATTGCCACTACAACCAAGTGTGCAACAAACAGCATTTGCCCGTGACCGAAAATAGCGCCCAGGTAAGTAAATACACCTTCCATTAAAACATCCTCTTGTAAGTTTATATTGCGGGATTGTACCCTTTTATTGCTTAGTTTTGACTAAGTATCGATACAATAAAAAGAAGATCTCCGCCTGTTTCATTTTGGTACATCATCATGATATAATATACTAGATGTGATATCGTGTTATGATTATTGCCAACTGATGATAGATCTATTCTTACCGGAAGGAGATTCTCTATGAAAGTCATCGCTGCACTTAACGGTACCATTACAGCTGAGAGTATGGCTTTATATGCCCTCAGGTATGCTAAGGGTCAAGACCTTCCCCTTCTCCTGTTTCACAGTCAAAACGAAAAAGATGATCTTGATGATGTCAGGGCAAGTATGGATCGCATCAGCACACTGGCACTTTCTCAAGAGGTTCAAACTGAAACCGTCATCCTTGAAGACGCATCTCACAATACGGTCAAAACGTTTCTCGCCGGTATCGATACCGATGTGATATTCTGCTGTACACGCAAACATAAAAGTCCTATCATCGGCTCCTTCAGCGAAGCATTAACGAAAATGGATCTCAATGCGGATATCGCCATTGTACGTATCGTCAATATAAGTGCAATTGTAGATATTGACAAGATGATCCTTTCTATCAAAGAGGATAGACTTTCGGTCAAAAAATTCGCCTTTTTTGCCTCTATGGCTTCTACCTATCAAGCTGAAGGAGAGATCTATGCTGTATCGGTGATGTCAAGAATGGCACTCTCTGCCGTTGATATACACAAAGCCAGAATACGGATCGGAGAGATCAACTACAATCTCCGGCATTATATGAAACTCTCACACTTTATGCCCTTCACGCTCCATATCGAACACGGTTTTACTGAAAATGAAACCCAGAGCGTTCTTACCCATATTGCCAAATCCACGGCACAATTGGTGATTATCGGTGCCCGGCGGCTCTCATTCACCTCTGTGTTCAACAGGGAGATGCCTATAGAGAAACTCATGTGTGAGGCCTCTGTCAATACCATTGCCTACTATCCCAAAGAGAGGTAAAGATGCAACCTTACAGACTGGACGAAAAGGCGCTCTATGAGAAGTTCCAGACCAGGGCAGAAGGACTGACCGATAAAGAAGCTGAGCGCCGATTAGAGAGTTTTGGACCCAATGAGATAGAAAGTGGCAGAAAAAAGAGTTATCTCAAAGCCTATTTCAAACAGTATGTACAATTCTTCGCTATTCTCTTGGAAGTCGCTTCGCTTTTAGCCTTTATCGCTGACTTCTATGTTCCGGATCAAGGCAATGATATTCTGGGTTATGCCATTATCGTTGCTGTGATCATCAATGCCACATTTACCTTTTGGCAGGAGTATAAAGCAGATAGATCCATGGAAGCACTGCTTAGCCTCATGCCTACCATGATTACGGTACTACGGGAAGGAAGCAGACTGACCGTCGATGCCAAAATGCTGGTCCCAGGAGACATCATTCTACTTGAAGAGGGAGATAAGATCGCTGCTGACGCTGTCCTCACAGAGCAAACTAAACTCTACATCAATACTTCTGCCCTGAACGGTGAGTCAAAACCCACCAAACGGGAGCTTGGAGACCAGAGCAGTGCGACAAGGCCCCTGGATGCCACAAATATGGTTTTTGCAGGAACCACTGTCGTATCAGGCAGTGGAAGCGCTATTGTCACGGCCACAGGACAGGCAACGGAATTCGGTAAGATCGCAACACTGACCAAGAATGTCGAGAAAACCCTGACACCAATGCAAAAAGAGGTGATCCATATCACCCGTATCCTCACCGTGATTGCTTTGGCGATGGGTATGGTCTTTTTTCTTTTAGGCATATTCTCTCATCAAAGTCTTCTCATGGCGGGTATCTTCGCACTCTCACTTATCGTAGCCAATGTCCCGGAGGGTCTGCTTCCTACGATCACCCTTTCCCTCTCCCTTGCTTCCCAGCGTATGGCACGGCGCAATGCACTGATCAAAAATCTGGACTCGGTCCAGACCTTGGGAAGTGTTACAGTGATCTGTACCGATAAGACAGGCACCCTGACCTATAACGAAATGACACTCAAAGAGCTCACTTTGGCAGGAGGAGAAGAAGTGACGCTCAGCGGTGAAGGCTATGCCACCGAGGGAGATTTCAGTTTTGAGCATAAAAACGAAAGTACCCGATCCCGTATGGAGGAACTGTTGCTCGCCGGAGCAGTGAACTCCCGCGCCCGCATCGAAGAGGGAAAGCTGTTCGGAGACCCGACAGAGCTTGCCATTGTTGCAGCCGCCCAAAAGGCGGATATTGACATCAATGCCTGTGAAAAAAACAGTGAGATCCCCTTTACAAGTGAACGAAAGATGATGTCTACCACCTGTGTCATATCGGGCGAAGAGAGACTCTATGCCAAAGGGGCCACAGAAGTCATCTTTAAGAAGAGTACGCATTTTGTGGACAAAGACGGTAGTGTCAAACCCTTTGATGATGAAAGTAAAAAACATCTGCAGCAAAGAGCCGAAGCGTATGAAAATGAAGCCTACCGTGTTTTGGCTATCGCAAAAAATCACACTACACAGGAGGAAGGCTTGACACTCTTGGGGATCATTGCCATGATGGACCTGCCAAGAGCGGAGGTCAAAGAAGCCATAGCACAGTGTAAAGCAGCAGGTATCCGTACCATGATGATCACCGGGGACAACCCTACCACAGCACAGGCCATTGCCAAAAAGATCGATCTCGATTTTGATGCCGTGCTGACAGGACCTGAAGTGGAACAACTCAGTGAAAGGGCATTGGAAACACGGCTCAAAAATGAGACCCTTCTCTTTGCCCGTATGGCAAGCAGCCAAAAACTGAAGATCGCCACAGCCCTGCAGTACAGCGGAGAGGTGGTGGCAATGACCGGTGATGGGGTCAACGATGCCCCGGCACTGAAACGGGCCGATATCGGGATCGCTATGGGTAGTGCGGGAACCGATGTTGCCAAAGAGTCTGCCGATATGATCCTGCTTGACAACAACTTTACCTCTATTGTCGCTGCTATCGAAGAAGGACGCACCGTTTACTTTAATATCAAGAAATTTGTCACCTATATCCTGTCATCCAATGTTCCCGAGATCGTTCCCTACATTCTTCAGTTTTTCTTCAAGATCCCGATGCCGCTCTCCGTGATCCAGATCCTCTCTATAGACCTGGGGTCCGATATGCTCCCGGGCCTGGCACTGGGAAGCGAAAAGCCTGAAAAGAACATCATGAAGCGTCCACCCGTGGGAAGCAGTGAGAAGATCCTGGACTGGGAAGTCTTCAAACGGGGCTACTTCTTTATCGGTATCATCGAAGCGACCGCCGCCATGGTCGCTTTCATCAGTTTTTTAGTGCTTCATGGCTGGCAATACGGTACAGTCGAACTCAATGATCCTCTGCTGCATTCGCAGGCAATGACGATGACCCTTCTGGGCGCTGTCAGCTGCCAACTGGTCAATGTTTGGACGATGCGAAGCTGGGAGTTCTCCGCCTGGAGTGTCGGCTGGACGAATAACAGGCTGCTTCTGGGCGCAATGGTCATGGAGTTTCTCTGGATATGGATGCTTCTGGGTTTTGAACCGGTACAAAAAGTGTTTCATACGGCCTACATACCGCCAAGAGAACTTTGGATCCTGCTCCCCTTCCCGATCATCCTTTTCATCAGCCATGAGTTCTACAAATGGCGAAAACGGGTGCAAAAAGGGATCTCCTGATCGTATGTAAAATAAAGAATGTTGATTGTCACAGAGACTAAACCAATTTCTCCTGTCCCAGACGATACAGTGCAAAATCATATTTGATCGGGTCTTTTGGATCAAAGGTACGCAAGGTATCTGTCAATGCGATACTGGCCTTCATATCATACGTTTTGCGTTTGAGCAAGCCCAAACGTCTTGAGACCTGAAAGGTATGTGTGTCCAGAGGCATGAGCAGATCTTTTTTGTCTATCTTGGACCATAGACCCATATCTAACGCATCTTTTCGTACCATCCAGCGCAAGTACATCATATAACGCTTGTAGGTCCCTGCGGAGAGTACTTTTTTGGGGATGGAGCCCACCAAAAAATTGTACCCGCGTGTCTGCCTGGGATAGACCGTTTGTAATCTCTCTATAAAATGCCACAGTCCGTCCAGAATATTCTCTTCTTTTTTATACCCGCTATAAAAGATATCTTCAATGCTCTCTAACGCTCTCAGACGTTTCAAAGCGATGAAAAGGGCAGCAACATCTTCACTGTTTTGAAAACGGTAATAGTGGGAAGAGAGTGCTTTGCGTATCTGCTCGTCACTGGCATCCAATAAAGAAAAATCCAAACTTTGCAAAAATTGGACGATCAACCCTGCATTGCCATAGCCGAACAGTGCACAGATCAGCGCGATGGATTCATCCTGGTATTGGGATGCGATAAAAAGAGGATCGGGCTTCTCCAAAGAGAGTTCAGCACTGTGGTTCCTGGCTTTCACTTCATTGTCTAAAAGGGTTTTCACTTCAGAGAGTTTCAATAAGAATTCCAATCATTCGTAACACTAAGCACGCAGCACTTAACACTTCATCCTAAAAGGTAAAATGTTCACCAAGATAATGCTTACGCACATTCTCGTCATTGGCCACTTCATCACTGGTACCTGTCGCTAACATTTCACCGCTTCGCATCACATAGGCCCTATCGCAGATGCCCAGTGTTTCACGTACATTGTGGTCTGTAATGAGAATGCCCATATCAAGATCCACCAGCTGTTTGATAATGTTTTGTATATCCAGTACTGCTATGGGATCCACACCGGCAAAAGGTTCGTCCAGCAGTAAGAACTTCGGTTCCCCTACCAGTGCTCTGGCGATCTCAACCCTTCTTCTCTCTCCCCCGCTGAGGCGTATCCCAAGACGGGCACGGATCGGTTCAATGTTGAAGATCTCAAGCAATTTTTCAATACGCGGCTGGATCGTTTTTTTATCCAGGTTCAGTGCTTCAGCGGCAATAAGCAGATTTTCTTCTACCGTCAGGTCTTTAAAAATGCTTGACTCCTGGGGCAGATACCCTATACCCATCTGTGCACGGGCACTTAGAGGCAGTTTGGTCACCTCTTCTCCATCCAAAAAAACCTGGCCTTCAGTCGCATCCGTTAATCCGCATACCATGTAAAATGAAGTGGTCTTTCCCGCACCGTTTGGGCCAAGAAGCCCTACGATCTCTTTACTCTTCACCACTAAAGAGATATCATGCACCAACTTTGTCTTTTTAATGGTTTTGGCAAGGTTTTTAGCTTCAAGTGTATGCATTGTTAATTCTCTATCTTGTATATTCGTTCATTGTCCAAGGGTTCGATCTCTATGGTGACAACATTATAGCCTACACCTTCTAAAAAGGCTTTAAGCGCATCAGAACCCCACTCTACCATATGCCAACCCGGCTTTTCAAATTCTTCAAAAAGACCCATCTGCATAAACGCTTCATGGTCTAAACGGTACAGGTCATAGTGGTACAGACTGCTGCCGTCTTTGGCACCATAACACTGCTGCAGAGAAAAGGTCGGGGAAGTCACTTCTCCTTCGATCCCTTTGGCTTTGGCTATGGCCTGTGTGAGTGTCGTTTTTCCTGCAGCCAGATCACCTCTTAAAAAAACGATCGCATTGGAGGGAAGTGTTTCATCCAGGTAATTGACCACTTTATCCAGTTCATCCAGCGATGCTTGTATCTCTTTCACTACGCATTACTTCCTGCTAGTTGTTGGCTGATCGTAACCATATGCCTTAGATGTGCACTGGCGTTACCGCTCTCAAGTCCGTTTTTAGCCATTTCTACTGCCTCTTCTATGTCACGTACATGGCCGTCTACAAACAATGCAAAGGCTGTATTGAGCAGTACGATGTCTCTTTTTGCACCTTGCTCTTTACCTGAAAATATATCGCGTGTGATCTGTGCATTAAAATGTGCATCTCCACCCATAATAGCCTCTTTAGGAGCCAGTTTAAATCCGAATCTCTCCGGATTGATCTCACCTTCCAATATACGGTTGGACTCTACATAGGCAAAAGAGGAGTTACAGGCAATCGAGATCTCATCCATACCGTCATGGCTGCTGACAACACAGGCACGTTTGGCACCAAGTTCAACCAGTGCATCCGCTATGCGTTTAACGTAGGAAGGATCAAATACTCCTAAAAGGTATTTCTCTGCACCGGCAGGATTGCTCAAGGGTCCAAGAATGTTAAATATCGTACGATGGTCGATGGACTTACGTACGGGCATAATATGCTTCATCGCAGGATGATGGTCTGTGGCAGGGAAAAAACAAAAGCCTGTCTCTTCAAGCATATTTATTTTATTCTCTATGCTAAGATCCAGCTTAATGCCCAGTGCTTCAAGGACATCGGTTGACCCTGAGTTGGAAGTGACGCTTCTGTTCCCGTGTTTAGCCACAACACATCCCAAAGACGCCAGAAGAAGCGATACGGTGGTAGAGATGTTAAAACTTCCGCTTTTATCTCCGCCTGTTCCCACCACGTCGATGGCTTTTTCTTTCAGTGCATCAGACAAAGAGAGTTTAATGGAGTGTTCGCGCATGACAGAAGCAGCCGCAGCAATGTCACTACCGCTCTCACCTTTTTCATACAGGTCTACAAGAAAAGCCCTTGCTTCCTCTATACCCATTTCATTGTTAAACAGTCTTTCAAACTCTTCTCTGATACCCATTTTACTCTCCAATTTAATTTGACAGCTCTTTGACAAAGTCTTCTTTCTGGCTCTTAGGTATGGTCTTGGTCGTAGGGATCTGCAGCACTTCATAAGACTTCGGACCCTTAAGGTACTCTATGGTCACTGTATCCCCCACAGCGACATTCTTCGATGCTTTAGCCTTCAGTCCATTGACATAAACCACACCACTTTTTAGCATATCCGTAGCAATAGTACGACGTTTCACCACATTCACAGCCGACAACCATTTATCCACACGCATACTATGCTCCCAAGATTAATATAAATTATGTCGTTGCGAACGCCCTTGAAAACGAAGTGTTTCGAGAGCCGTGACGACTTTTGCCTACTTTTCTAGAAAAGTAGAAAGAAAACTCCAATTATCAAACAGTCATTATTTGACAAGAGATACTATTGCTTAGTGCAAATCAGCGTTCAACTTCACTTCTCTCGTACTTCTTCGCGCGATGATCTCACCTGTAGTCGAACTTTGTCTAAAGTGAATCCCGTTAAGCCCTTGAAGCTCTGCACCTTTGAATGTGGTTTTATGCTCAAGGTTAGCATCCGGATTTGCTGCAGAAATTTTAGCCAACTCTTCCGGAGCGATCTTGATCTTAGTACCGGCCAGGATAGTGATACCCGCATCCACGATACATGCATCACCCAACGGAAGACCCGTAACTGAGTTTGCACCAAGCAGTGTGTTCTCCCCAATGCTGATAGGATTTCCATCCGTACCCGAAAGGACACCAAGTATACTCGCACCACCACCGACATCTGAACCTGCACCTACGATAGCAGAGGAGGAGATACGTCCTTCAACCATCACAGGACCGAGTGTTCCTGCATTAAAGTTGATGTACGATGCACCCGGCATCACTGTAGTACCTGCAGCAAGCTGCGCACCCATACGTACTTTTGACGCTTCCAATATACGTGTATTATCTGCCGGGATCACATGCTGCAAGTATCTTGGGAATTTATCGACAGCATCCACAGCAGGATAGGTACCGTTGAGTTTCATTTCGATCTCATTTTCTCTGAGGTAATCCAGTTCATACGGTGTATTCCCTACCCATGCCACATTTGACAAGATACCAAATGCACCATTGAGGTTGACCTTTCTCAGTTCTGCTTTGCTTTGAGAAAGCGCATAAAGTTTAAGATAGACTGCTTCTACAGATCCGGGATTTGCATCTTCGAACAAAAATACGATTCTGAAGTTTTTACCGATGTCTTCCATATGTGCAAGTGTTTTGATCACCTGTACGTTTTTGTGTGCATCACCGGTTGCTTCTGCAACATATGGAGCAAAGGCTGCCATAGCATTTTCTACAAAGTTATCGTTGATCGTTGCTACAAATTCACTCCCTGAAAAGTCTACTTCACACTTTGCTTCCTGCAGTGCTTTGATAAATACCGCAGCACTTCCAAAGTTCTCTTTCCAGTTGATAAGTCCAAAGTTCGCCTGAAGTATTTTCTCAGCATTTTTCTGACCTCTATCCACTCTTGCGATACCAAATGCGATAGGCTCTTTGTATCCTGCCTGTGAAGTAACATCTGTTACCAATTGTTTAAATGCCTCTGTACTTGTCACTGTTTCAATAGCCATTGAACTTCCTTTAACTCGAATAAAATAATGTAAAGCGATTATACTTGATTTTGTTTAACCTTTCTCATAATGGAGAACCAGTCTCTTGAAAAGTGTTTCTTGATATAGGCCTCATGGTGGGGCACGGTACAGCCGCTGCAATCTTGATGCGTGGCATCATCAGAGACGAACTGTGCACCCTCTTTAGATTCGATGCTGCATCTGCTGTAGAGCACTTGATTGCCTTCTTTGGAAAGTCCCTCATCATTAAAACGAAAATGGGGGCAGGCACAGAGGTAGCAGTTCAGCACTTCCATCTCGTGACACTTTTTCTTCTCTTTGTAGAGGAAACAGAAATCGGGTTCTTTTTCTACCATATTTTCAAACCTGAAGTATGCAATGACTTCATCATCACTCAACGCTTCGAGTTTCTTCATGATATTCTTGTGTTTCTGTCCATGTGCTTCAAACCAGGTACTGTAATTCATTTCATATCCATTTTTTTAGTTTGGCAAGACTTCCACACACCCCAAACTGTGGAGTTGTTTCCTCTTTCTACCCCAAGGGCACTTCCTCACTTCGTTCAGGGCGTTTTTATATAAAAAACGAAACAAAAAATCGTCATGGCTCTCGAATCGCTAGATTATCTGGCACTAAATGACGATACCCCTGTCGCTAAAGCGTAAGTGGGGTGCAAGGGTGTTCGTGATGTCAAAGGCGTACTTTGTACGATTGTTAGATGACAAAATATAAAAGTTTAATAGTATAACATAAAGCAAATTGCTGTACAATCCGCACATGAAACATCTTAGAGGCCACAATAAAAACTACTTTTCATTAGCCGTCATCGCCATGTACTCCACACTTTCAAAGTTGTGTTGGATCGACAGCAATTTCCAGTACCATAAAAAAGCCTTTATCTACCACGAGTACAAAACCTCCCCTCCTTGTTTATCCATTTTTTACTGATTCAAAAACTATTACATACAAAATAAACAAGGAACACCCTATGACATTCAAGTCACTCAGCCTCATCACGGCTACACTACTACTTACAACACACACGCACGCAGACGAAACACTGGAACCTATCAGCATTATCTCTGCCAACAAAACAATACAATACATTCAAAACACGACTTCAAATGTCACTGTCATTACTGCTGAAGATATCGAAGAGAATGGATACCAGACGGTTACACAGGCTATCAACACTGTAGCAGGTATATTCGTCACAAATTCCGGTGGCCTGGGTCAGCAGACTTCATTTTTTGTAAGAGGTGCAGATTCCGGTAAAGTACTCGTACTTTTAGACGGTATGCGTCTCAACGACCCAAGTACGACCAATGGTACTGCGCTGCTTGATAGCCTTACAACCAACACCATAGAACAGATAGAGATCATCAAAGGTGGAGCAAGCAGCATCTGGGGTTCCAATGCAAGTGCCGGTGTGATCAATATCATCACTAAAAAAGCTAAAGATGGTATCCATGGATCACTAACTTTAAACTACGGTTCATACAACACCAGGGGTACCGATACCGACCTTGCATATAAAGATGAAAAGGTCACAGCACAAGTTCTTGCTTCCTATCTCAAAACGGATGGTTTTTCTGCATTGGCTCCAAGGTCAGCAGAAGAAGATGGCTATGAAAATAAAAACTATAATATAAAATTCGGATATGCTTTTGATGCAAATAACAAACTAAACCTTAGCTATAACCGTATTAAAACAGACACAGAGTATGATGACGATAACTCTGAAGCCTTAGCAAATGATGATTACAGCAACAGTACATCAGATCAGGCTAACTATGCCTTGAACTATAACTTCAAACTTAACAACTACAATGTAACTTTCAATGCAAGTAAAGGTGAGTACAATAGAGTCTATTACACCTATGATTATTTCTTCAATATAGACAACCAATATGTCAATAAATCAACTCTCAAAGAGTACTCTCTCATCAATGCCTACCAATACGAAAAAGGGAAAATGATTTTAGGATTGGAATATAAAGATATAGATGGGTTCAGCCAATTCAATACTTATACAGAAAATAAAGCAAATTATACTAACAAAGCAATATTTATTTCTAACTCATATGACGTCAATGAGAACACTCTCTTGGAAACGAACCTAAGATACGATAACTATGATGAATTTGAAAACAAAACCACCTATAAAGTAGGTTTAAAACATGATCATAGCTTTCTTGAAGGCCTGACAAGCTCTGCGAACTACTACACTTCGTATGATGCACCAAGTGCTTACCAACTTGCCAATCAATCACCAACCGTAGCTATCTTAAAACCTGCCTACACCAAAGGATATGATATCTCTGTTGGCTATAAAGAGTTGTTTTCTATCAGCTATTTTAATACAAAAGTGGAAGATGCCATAGATTATGTAGGTATATGGCCTGATTCTGGATATGCCAATATCAACGGAAAACAGAAGCTTTCAGGCGTAGAATTACAAAGTAGTTATGCAATCTCTTCACTCAATGTCAATGTCTCTGCCAATTATACCCATCTTTTCAAGTATGAAAAAGAGGATGGATCAGACCTCATAAGACGTGCAAAAGATACTTTTAATGGTTTCATAGATTACTACACAGATGCAAACACCCATTTTGGGATCAATGCACAATATGTAGGTGATAGGATCGATACAGATGGTGGCTGGCCTGCTTCTAATGTTACAATAGAGAACTACACCCTATGGAACCTGAACTTCGGTACAAAGATCATCAACGATGTTGACCTCTCACTCAATGCAAGAAACATCTTTGACAAAGAGTATGAGTCAGTGTACGGTTACGCCACAGAAGGCCGATCATTCTATGCCAAGCTCAAGTACAGCTTTTAGATGAATCCCCTCTCGGGATTCATCTGTGCTAAGTGCTACGTATTACGTGTTACGAAAGAGCAAAAACTTACAAGTCAAAAGAGTGTATAAAAATCAATGCCCTACTTACATCTCGTAACACGTATCACTTAGCACGTAACCCTAAAAATAGGATATAATCACCCATGTTAAAAATTATCCCATCCTGGTTCATCCGGTACAAATTCTTCAATTCCCTCTTTTTGGGATTGAGTGTGGGTGCCATATTTACCCTGTATGCACCGCTTGAACCCTCTATCTATTCCATAGGTGGCGTGCTGCTGGCCATAGGTATGCTGATCGTTGCACGGTTTTACCATACCATACTCAACGCAGAGTGGTTTTTCAGGATCTCACTCTTTGTGGAAGCTGTTTTACTCTTGGCCATGTTCTACTTTCTCTATGCTTCTTACAACTATCAGACTGCCCTGCTACTCTATATCGGCTACCAGGTTACCTTTGTCTTTGGCAACTATCTCATAAGGGCGGAAACACTCTTACTCAAAACGGATGTTCTCTTGACCAAACTCGATACCGTCAAGCAGATAGGCTACCTTTTAGGCATGGGACTCGCATATCTTTTTTACAAGACACTTACGCATTACGGCATAGAAGATAACCAAACACAGGTCTATAACCTGCACTATTTATTGATAGTGGTTGAGTTAGTGGTAATTGTTCTGATATGGAAGAGTTTCCGTAGGGTGGTATGATGACATTGAATTCCAAATGACTGTAGGGGAGGACCCCTGTGTCCTTCCCTACAGAAAATTTAACAATCTCTCTTTTGTCTTTTGATCATCGCGGCAAGGAACATGTACAGCAGTACCACGTTCAATACAAAAAGTATCAGTAAAACTCCTTCATCCATATCTCTCTCCAGTTGTAATCCTGTCAAAGAGTAGATCGTTTGAAATACCCCTAAAAAAAGTACTGTTTTACGTGTATCTTCTGCAAAAAAGTGTCGTAAGATATGGTGAATGTGACATCTGTCCGCACAGAACATAGATTTTCCTTTGATCTTGCGACGTACCATGACCACCACCGTATCCAAGATGGGAATGGCCGCTATAAACAGTATACTTACCGTAGGCAGATACGCCAGGGACTTGATCGCCAAGATAGAGATCGTAAATCCCAACGTCAAAGAACCGCTGTCTCCCATAAATATAGAGGACGGGTGCCAATTAAATACAAGAAACCCTAAAAGTGCTGAGATAAATGCTCCAGACATTATCATCATAAAAAGATCATCATGCATAGTCCCTACAGCAAAAAAACTGCCAAGTATCACGATACTCACCGTAGCTGCAAGCCCGTCAAGTCCATCGATCAAATTCAGTGCATTGGTGAACCCGACCACTGCAAACAGAGTAAAAGGAAGTGCAAACCATCCTAGTGAAAATTCAAAGCCAAAAAATGTACCCAGATGATCGACCACAATATTATCAAAGTAGAACAATACCGTACTGAGCATAATAACAAAGAATTTAGTATTGGGAGAGGTATCACGATGATCATCCAGAAGCCCCACGATAAACACAAGCAAAATGGCAGTGCATGTCCATGTATAAGAGAGTATCACATCAAAATAAAAAACAGGAAGCACAAAAGCGATCGCAAGATAAAAGCCTATCCCGGCACCTCTTGGTGTATTATTCCTATGTATACTGCGTTCATTGGGGACATCTATCAAACCTAGATCTGCTGCATAATGTTTCACTAAGCCTACAAATACCAAAGAGAGGATAAAAATGCCTACAAATACCAAATACATATGCAACCCTATGATCTAAGCGTATGGTTCAAGATCCTATTGTTTTCCCATACTTTTGCATACGATTCACTCATGAACACATCATCCAAAAACCTCGTCTGTTTGAGATGGTGCACATCAGATCCTAAAAAATCGATCATGCCATGCTTAGAAAGTATCTCTGCTTTTTTCATGGCATCTTTACCGTAGTGTCCCCCCAGAGAATTCAGATCAACCTGGAACAGTACGCCAAGCTCTTTAAATCTGCCATATTCTTTGAGCGGATCACTCACATAACGGTAACGTTCAGGATGTGCCATAAGCGGGACATAGCCTGAAGCCGAAATTTCAAAGATCATATCTTCGATCTGCAGCGGCTTCGTAGCATAAGAGGTTTCAAAAAGAAGGTATTTCCCATGGATGCTCATCACTTCACCGCTATGTAGATGATTATAGAATCCTTCATCCAGGTAGTACTCTGCAGCCGCTTCTATCTCCAGCTTTATCCCTTCAGCCTTTGCCGCTTCTCTTAAAGCAACCAATCCCTCTTTGATGACCTGGGGTGTATTGCGGTAGAGATCAAACATGATATGCGGTGTAGTGATCACTTTTTCATAACCCAGTGCTTCCATTCCCTTCAAAAGAGAAAGACTCTCCTCCATACTTTGGGAACCGTCATCGATCCCCGGGATGAAGTGTGAATGCAGGTCCACTTTTAGAATAGGTCCTCTCTTTTTCTCTTTGTGTTTTTTAAAAAAAGGAAAGATCATTTGCTGTCTTCCTCATAATATCCGTAACCATAGCCGTAACCGTAGCCATAACCGTTTCTTGCCATTTTCACATCATTGAGCAAGATACCTAAACCGCTGATCTCCTCTTTCGAGAGTTTCTCTATGCTGCGTAAAAAACCTTTTTTTGAGTAATCGGCTCTAAACACATACATACTTGTATCTGCAAAATGCATCAACGTTCTTGCATCAGTTACCAGGCCTACCGGAGGGGTATCAAGGATGATCACATCATACACTTCTCTTAGCTTTTCCAGTACCTTTTCCATCAAAGGACTCTGGATCAATTCACTCGGGTTTGGCGGTACAGGCCCAGAGGTGATGATATCCAGATTGTCATACTCAGTCTTCTGGATCACCTCTCCTAAAGCAGTATGACCAGAGAGTAAAGTACTCAAACCTTTACTGTTTTGAAGTCCAAATCTCTGATGCAGGGTCGGTTTCCGCATATCAAGATTGAGTATAACTGTTTTCTTTTCAGCCATACTCATGATCCCGCCCAAATTCATACAGATCATCGTTTTCCCTTCCCCACCGACCGTTGAAGTGATCGCGATGACACGGGCATTTTTATCCCTTGCCATAAACTGCAGGTTGGTACGTATGTTCCTGAACGATTCTGCCAAAGCAGATTTCGGAGATAAAAATACCTGGACCTTTTCATTACCCTCTTTAATATGCGGGATCAGTCCAAGTATAGGTACATCTGTCATCTTAGTGACATCCTCCTCCTCTTTGATACGGTCATCCAAAAATTCTCTTAAAAAGGCAACAGCGATCCCCAGTATAAGCCCCAGGATCACCCCTATCAGTACGATCAACTTTCGCTTAGGTTTGATAGGAGACTCAGGGTAAAGTGCTTCATCGATGATCCTGTTCTTACTGACGGTCGATTCTTTAATGATCGCTGTTTCTGAGCGTTTTTCCAGTAAATAAGAGTATATCTTCTCATTCACCGCAAACTTACGCTGCAGTTGTCCAAACATACGTTCATCTGCAGGAAGTGTATTGAGAAGCTTCTGCTGCTCAGCGATAGACTTCTCGATCAAGTCTTTTCGCTCTTTAATGCTTTTATTAAGACTTTTGATCGTAGAGGTGATCAACGTCTTAAGTTGCGCTATCGTTTTACTTAATTTACGGACCTCAGGGTACATCTCAGTATACTCTTCACGCAAGATCTTCTTTTTCACGGTTGCATCTTGAAGTTCTTTGATCATAGAAGAGAGTGAAGCCCCCTCTTTATCCAATCCGGCTATTGTGATACTCTCAAGGTCTTTTCCTGACTTGACCTGTTCATACAAGGTACTCAGCATCTCCATCTCTATCGATATCTCTGCCAGTTTCGTTTCTGATTCACTCATCTGACGGATGATATTTTCCGCTTTGGCACTTAAACTGACCGTATTGGATGTTTTTTTAAACTCTTCAAGTTTGATCGCTGAACCCTTAAGATTTTCCGTGATCAATTTCAACTGATTATCAATAAAAGTAAGTTTACGGGTTGCTTCTTGTGTCTTTTTCTCTATGTTTTGTTCTATATAGGCTCTAGCCAAAGCATTGGCAAATTCCTGGGCACGTAAGGCTACATTATCACTATAAGAGATCTCCAAGATAGTAGAATACTTTGAACTCTGACTTACGCTTACACCCTTCTGAACATAGCTAGCTACTCTTTGGGGGTCCATCACCATAAAACGGTACGCTGCAGCACGTGGCTCTTTGGTTTTAGTGACATTGAGATGAAAGTGTTCCGTCACGATCTCTTTGTCGTAGCTATGTACCGTATCATAAGACCATGTATTACCCTGGGTGTCTTCAGCCTCTTCCACCACCAAACGATAGCTGTGCTCATCCACAGGGATCAAGTTAAAAAAGAGGTTATACCCTTTGAGCATCCCTACCTGAAATGGACTCTCTTTATAAAGTTCTATCTCTTTTAATTTTCTGGTTGTATAGTAGTGATGAGAAAAATCTACCTCTGCAAGTGCCTTTTTTGTAAGAAATCTGGATCGGATGATCTCCATCTCTGTATCAGCATTCATCGTACCTGAATCCATAGCCATGGCAAGCATATCCTGACTTCCATAGCCACTTTTATCCAAACCTACCTCAACAGTCGCCGAAGCTTTATAGACATTGGGTTGAAAATAAGCATAATAACTACTGACGGTAGCAAATAAAGTAACAAATAGAAGTATCATATATCGGTATCGATATACCGTTCTAAAGACTTCTTTAATATCTATTTCATCTTCATCTATATGCATGCTGTCTCTGTTCATTCTTTTCCTTGAGGGTTTTAAAGTATTCTAATTATGGTGTTCTATATCTGAAGGACATATGAAGTTCTCTTCTAGTCCTGTTTTATGCCCCAAAGAGAGAAGATTAAAAGTTATATATCACACCTATAGTAAATACATCTACATCTGATTTCACTGTGTCATCCCCCTGATAACTACCATCCATATCATTTGCAGGGAAAGTGTAGTCAGCAAAGAGAGAGATATTTTCCATCATTTCATAACTCGCACCAAGTCCCCATTGGAAACCAGTGTCATCATAATCCACAAGATAACCTTTTACACCATCTAAATTAACCCCACCATATCCAAGTAGTGCATAGAGAGAAAAGTCTTCACTTACAGGGTATTGTGGTTTTGCGAATAAACTCCATCCATCCATCTCAGTCTGGTGATCATGCCAGAAAGATTTAGTATATCTACCTTCTACAGCAAAATACTCATTGAAGTCATATCCTGCAAGAAAAGATAGATTTCCCAGTCTATCTTGTCTATTAGTACCACCCCAATCCACAGAAATTTCCGCATCACGTGTACTGACTGCAGCAAGACCAAGACCCACGTAAAAGTTCTTCTCTGCTTCTACTACTTCAACGACTGGTTCTATTGCAGGTTCAACCTCTTGCATATCTCCCCCAGCAAACGCAAAACTACTTAACGCCGCTACTGCCCATACCGAAAGCACTGTCCTTTTCATTCTTTTCCCTTGTTTTTCAATACATAAATTATACTATTTTATGCTTTACTTTTATACATGCACGGGCGGACACGGGGGTACCGCCCCTACAGAATACTCCTCATTTTTCACTATATTTGCTATAATCACCTATGACAATCAATAAAGACCTAAATCTCAGTGACGAGCTATCGTTCCTCATCGCCTGCTGCCAGACAGAACCCTCTAATGAGGATATCGAATTCATCCTCTCTTACCTATCACTTGTTCCGGACGGACACGGAGGTACCGCCCCTACAGAAAAAATCCTCAAACCCAACAACTCTTATCTTAACGCTGAACGCTTAACACTACACGCTTTGATTAGTCTGGCTAATCAACATGGAGTTCTGCCTCTCGTCTACAAAACCATCAAAAATATCGTTGAAAAAGATAGCTCACTTGTTCCCGGCGATCACGAGGGTACCGCCCATATAGAATGTTCCAAGCGGACACAAGGATATCGCCCCTACGAAGAAATTCTCCCCGAGCTGAAAGCCTACTATATGCGTATTGCTCAAAGAAATATGTTGATGACAAGTGAACTCATAAAAATTATGGACTTGCTCAGAGAGAACCATATAGAAGCACTGGCGTTCAAAGGCCCTGCACTTGCGCAGATGGCCTATGGAAATATCACGCTACGGCAGTTTGGGGATATTGATGTATTAGTGAATGAAACAGATATTCTCAAAGCAGGCCAAATTATTACCTCAAACGGTTATAATCCAGATGTACATTTGGATTTTTTGAATAATCAAGCTTTACTGGATGTCAGTAGCGACCTAGGTTTTCGTAATAAGCGTAATAATACTTATATTGAATTACACTGGAAGCTCTTCCGAAAGAAGCTCTCAGTAACATTAGATGGATTAAATATTCGTTCCAATCCATCAGTCGTTAATATACAAGATAAAGAGATCCAAACATTACAATCTGATCTTTTATTAGTCTACCTTTGTGCACATGGTTCTAAGCATATGTGGGAACGAATAGAATGGATCGTAGATGTTGATAGACTTATTCGAAATTTAGACTCTATTGATTGGAAAGCCGTCTTGTATTATGCTAAAGAAATGCATAGCATTAATACACTGTTTCTTGGATTATCACTATGTAATGAGTTGTTTGACACAGACTTTCCAGATACGATACAAAAAGAAATCGATAAGCATGAAAATATCAAATGTCTCAAAAATGATACACTACAACTATTGAACAATACTTTTTTAAAACAAGACTCCGGCACTTCTGCTATGTTCAAAAAATTTGACTATCATGCAAAACTGTATGACTCATTTTTAGACAGGTTAAAATACTATCTCTCTACTGTTTTCAAGATCACACCTGACGATGTCCTCAACATTAATCTGCCAAAGTATCTTTCCTTCTTATACTTCATAATAAGACCTTTGCGCTTGGCACGAAAGTATATGACAAAATAACTATTTAAATATTTTTCTAATTGCTTTTTTATACTTTTCGATGATGATCTTCTCATCAAACTCAGCGATCACTTTTTCTCTTCCTCTTTGACCCATCTCACTGCGCTCATCCTCCGAGAGTAACAACACTTTTTCCATCTGCTGTGCTAAAGAGTCAGCATCTTTTACTTTACACAGGTAACCACTGATACCATCAGCTACCACATCTTTACATCCAGGGACATTCGTCGTAACGATAGGTTTAGCCATGCTAGCTCCTTCAAGCAGTACACGTGCAAGTCCTTCCCTGTATGAAGGCAGTACTACGCAGTCATGTTCAGCAATAACCGCACTTACCTCATCTGTTGCTCCCAAATGATGTATGATCCCTTCTTCTTCCCACATCTCTATCTCATCATGCGTAACAGCCGTAGGATTACCTGGATAATACGTCCCGAGTATGTTAAATACCGCTTCAGGGTATTTGCTCTTAAGCATCCTTGCAGCATCAACATACTCCCCTAAACCTTTGTCTCGTATAAGCCGCGCTATAAACAGAAAATGCAAACGCTTCGCTTTTCTTGGTTCTCTTGCCACAGGTTTAAACTTTTCAGTATCGATCCCCGAGCCGGGAAGAATATCTGTTTTCTTTTTTTTCACCAATTTAGATTTTACAAAAAGTGCTCTATCATTTTGATTTTGGAAAAATACTTTTTTAGGTGCTTTTCTGTGTAAAGCCATTTTGTAAAGAAAACGTGCAAGAAGCGAAGAGGGTTTTTTATTTAAAAAGACCGTACCCAGCCCGGATATATTACTGATAATAGGAATATCTAACATGCAAGCTGCCATAGTGCCATACAAATTCGGTTTGATCGTATACTGTAAAAGCAGATCAGGATTGACTTCTTTATAGACCTTATAAAACTCCTTAACAAGCTTTATCTCTTCTATAGGGTTCGTACCTTTATTATTGATCTTTATATCATGATACTCAAATCCATACTCTATTAATTTTTCAGTATGAAAATCATAGGGAGCGATAGCAACGATATGATAACCCTCTTCCTTCAGGGCTTTAAGTAAACCCATCCTAAAATTAAAGATATTCCAGGAAGTATTTATAACAACGGCAATGGTTTTCTTATTTGGATCGTGCATAGTATTTCCTTATACTGTTTGAATTTTTTCTATCATAATTTTATAATTGGTACTATAAGCTTCTTTAGGTAATCAATAACCTTATCATCCTTTTATTACAGTGCATCAAGAAGTCACAATCTAAAATTCATTAGACTAGCATACACTTCCCCATGCTTCTTCGCAATACTTTTTATAGAATAATTCTCAATAATTTTCTTCTGAAGTTTTTCTGCTTTGATTGCTGCTTCTTCATAATGGTTAAATACATACTTCATAGTTTCACAAAACATATCTTCTTTTGCCAAATATCCGTTAGATTCATCTATTATTGACGGAATAGCTCCTACGGGAGTCGAGACCACTGGTAGCCTACTTGCTCCTGCTTCGAGGATCGAAAGGGGCATACCTTCCCAGAGTGAAGGTACTACCAGACAATGTGATTTACTTAACAGTTCAGAAACATTATTCTGTGAGCCTTTTAAGTATACATATTTTTCAAGTCCTAAGTCACTCACTTGTTTTTCCAATAGTACTTTATCTTTTCCTCCACCAATGATGAGTAATTGAAAGTCAAAGCTTTTTCTCAATTCATTAGCACAGTCTATAAGAAACGGGTAATTTTTTGCTTCTTTTATATTGCCCACTGCTATGAAAGTGAACTTCTCAAACTTTTCAATATCTACATTAAAATCTACAACTCTTATGCCATTAGGTATGACCTTATAATTCTCCTTATTGAACCATTGTTTCATATTTTCAGAAAATAATATATCTATTTCTCTAAATGGTTTCAAAAGAAAAATGATACCTTCTCTTAGTTTATTTCCAAAATGAACACTATGAGGTGTAAATACAACTTTTAACTTTGGAAATCTCATTCTTAAAATAACAGCAACTATCATAGCATGAGACATATGTGCATGGATAATATCAATCTCTTGGTTTTTTATGTATGTACTTATTTCAAGTATCATTTTATAAAAGTTTTGAAATGATTTCTTTCTATGTAAAACAGTGACATTAATACCATTTTTTTCAAATTCAGATAAAAGTGCTGTTTCGTTTGAAAATGACACAATATAATTTTCAATATTTTTGTTTTTCTTAAATTCTATAGACATATCAAGTAGTACTTTTTCAGCACCACCTTGACCAAGACCGGAAATAAGGTGCAGGGAATTAATATCTTTCATTTTTTAAACTCTAAAAACTTTTTCAAGTCTTTCTCCTGGAATCATTTCAGAAAAAGTTTCAATAATGCATGATCTTGCACGTTTTTCAATTTCATATCTTAGTTTTTCATCTTTTAAGCGCATTTCAAATTCCCTACATGCACTTAGTTGATATTTGGCACAAAATTTGTTTTTGGATCATTCATTTTATTCTCATTATGTTCTAATTTTTGAAACAATAAGCATTCGCAAGAATTTTAAACTTCTATATATTACAAGAATCACATATAGAAAAAAACCAATGAGTTTTTCATTTAATAAAATTTTATAATTTACTAGCCCACCTTTGTACATATTAAACATATTACCCGACAAACCAGATACTCCATATTCAGCTTTAAAAAGGTAGGTAAGTTTAGACTTCAAAAGTATTGCATCATTACCATTTAATACAATTTCAAGCCATAATAAATAATCCTCAGAATATTTCTTGAATTCTCTAAATCTAGAAAGAAAACCTCTTTTAAGCATTACTGTTGGTGTACTGAATCTATTACTGAATAACAACTTACTTTTTGTAATTTTTTCTATTTCATCAATTTTCTTCGACTCAATTAAAACATTATTTGCATCTACCACTTCATACAAGTGCCCACTCAATACAACGTCAGGATGTTCAGACATATAATTGTACTGAAGTTCTAACTTTTGTGGATGCCATGAGTCATCCGCATCCAAGAAGGCAATATATTCTCCCTTCGCATTGTCCCATCCCACATTCCTGGCTTTTGCCGGTCCTGCATTTTTGTCAAGTTCTATGAGCTTGATTGGTACGTTTTTTTCTTGTTCTTTAGCATAGCTTTTTATAATATCACATGAATTATCCATGCTTTTATCATCCACTATAACAACCTCCAAAGGTAGTAAAGTTTGGTTCACTATGGAATCCAATGCCCTTACTATTGTCTTTTCAGCATTGTAACAAGGTATCACTACACTCACATTTGCTCTGTCAATCATTAAGATATCTCCAGATCTTGAAAGATTCTTCCTGTATAGGTTTGCAGGAAGAGTACATTTAAACCTAGCAACAAAAGGATAAATAATGTTGCATACTTTTTACTAACAGTACGAACAATCATATAACTTACAATCGGTAAGATAAGCCAGGAAAAAATAGCAAATCTATCATTGAAAATAACAAAAGAAAATAGATGGTAAATACTATTGAGTAACATATAGATTGAAAGCCAGTTATGAACTGTCACTTTTTGATCGCTACTAATTTTTTTTCTTAAAAAAACATATAAAAATATGGGGAAAAAAGAAAAGAGCGCAAAATCCAACCGAAACCCTGTTCTATAATTGATTTCTTCAAATCTATCATCCAGGTAAGCACTATACCTTGCCTCCGAGGCCAACATTTCCCCCAGAGGACCCGAAATCACCTCGTTGATGCCTAAGACAGATAGCACCACACTCCCAGCCAGAATGGCTGATGATATTTTCAGGAGTCCTCTCTCTTTGAATAATATAAACAAAGTCGCAAAAGGTAAAACTAGAAACATGCCGCTGTGCATCAAACCAGAAATAAGTAAGAAAAAAAATGCCTTTCTGTTTTTATCCTCCATCAGATAGCTTATGGCCAGTATCATGAACATCAATCCCAAACCTTGCCGTTTTCCATTGACGATGTAAAAAAGAAAATAGGGATAAAGCACATAAAAAGAAAATACGATATATCTTTCAAACGTGGGGAAAATATTTTTCAGTGCTTTATGAAAAGTCAGGATGGCGATCAGATATATAACTAGAAATAAAATATGCGGATTATCGGTAAACTGTCCTACTGTCCAGTTCAATAATCTAAAAAGATATTCTCCTGTTTGATAGGTAAACACCTCATCAAATGAAAACTCCCGAAACTTCAAAAACCCCATAGCATAACGGTACGAGTCACCTGCAAAAGGCTGAACTGTTATTACTATACCAAGTAGTATAAGCGAGAGAAGAAGTACAAAGACTGTCCCTGCACGACCCAAATTGTTCCTTCTATCCGATAGAAAGGTCAGAGTAAGAAGCATAAATAATGCATAGGGAACCAAAAGATAATGCACCTATTACTCCTTCACTCTGTAATTACCGCATACTGCAGGTTCCAATCCTGATTTTCGTCCAGCTTTTATCCCTTGAATAGTTGCTAGTAAAGGATTCAACGATCTATCAGCTCTTGAGTAAGAAACTCCAAGTAACACCAACCTCATAAATGCTGTCATTCTGTGATACCATTTTAGGTGTCTTGTGATTACCAAACTTCTGTTGTGTGCAAGTCCTCTCATGTATCCGGGGATATCACTTAACACTCTACAACCACCTGTATCTGCAGCTAAATGTAACAGTCTCGCATCTGCTTTAAAAAGTATTTTATAGCTTAACTTTTTTATCCTTAACGACAGGTCTGTCTCTTCATACAAAGCTGCACCTACATTGAGTACCTCATCAACACCATTCACTTTTTCCATAACTTCTTTTCTGACACTAAAGTTCCCACCCGGAACGTGTGAAACGATTTGATCATGTTTGCTGGCAAACCCTCTATGAGGAGTGCATGTCCATGGATGAAAACTCCCTGATGGTTCCCTCGCATCAAGGCCTCTGTGTTGTTCATCTATTCCCCCGCCTACAAGACCAACCTCAGGATCTTCATAACAGCTTGCATGATTTTTAATAAGAAACTCGTTACTTCTTATATCATCATCTATGTATAAAATAATTTCATATTTGGCATTTTGCCAGCCAAAATTTCTTGCCTGAGGCAGACCTTTAAATCCAAGGTTTCTAAAGTATCTTATTTTGCCAGGTGTGTTTTTTACCAGCTCTTCCACCTTTTCGTTGATATTATCTGATTGGTCAACCACAAGGATCTCATATTTTTCAAAATCCTGATGTAGCATGTCATTAATAGAATCATATAAAAACTCATCCCTATTTAAAGTAGGGATTACCACACTTACTCCGAGTTCATTCATACATTTTCCTCTATCGCCTTAAATACTTTTTCACTAAAGTGTTTCCAGGTTGCTTCATTAAGTACTCGCTGTCTGGCTTTCATTCCCTCTTGTTTGAAAACCTGTGGTTCAACTACAAGTTGTTTGAAATAGTGAGCCAATTGATGATAATCATTCCTTTCTATCAGCCAACCACCATTTTGATGCTTGACAGCATCAGGTATACCCCCCTGATTTGAACCGATAGCAGGAATTCCCGAAGACTGCGCTTCTAAAAATACCAGTCCAAATCCTTCAACTGACTTTTGATCTTTTTCCTCTCTGGTACACAAAACAAAAAGATCACTTGCCTGATATACTTTAGGTAGATCATCCTCTTCGATAAATCCATACCAATGGATGTACTGATCAACGTTTAGTTCAATAGCCAGTTTTTTTAACTCTTTCAGATAACTACCTCGACCTATGATACAATAACAGAGCTCATCCAGGGTTTTATGATCTAAAAGTGCCAATGCCCTTAGTACAGCATCATGAGCTTTATGCTTAACGATTCGTGAAGTTGTGAGAATGATCTTTTTATCTATCGGTAAATTTAACTCTTCTCTAACACTTTTTTTATCCTCAACTGGGTAAAACCTCTGTTCATCTACACCTAGTGTACATACTGTAGTATTGACAGTTGGAAACTGCTCTAAAATGGTGTTTTGAGTATAGTGGCTGTTACATATGACTAGTTTGGCTCTTGAGAGTACATATTTTCTCAACCAAGATAAAATAGTGTTTTTGAATGTTTTTTCGCCTTGCATGATATCATTACCATGAGCTAAGACTACCACATTTTTATAGCCTGAAAGTACCGCGATGAGTGCTTCAGGATGCCAGACTCCCGTGATGACCAATGTATCTTTAGGATACTTTCTTAAAAGCTTATAAGATTCAAACTCTTTTAAAAACCTTTTGGGTGAAACCCGCTTTATGGGATATAGATCATCTCTGTATCCTTTTTCTATCTCTCTTTCCTGACTTATCACTTCTACATCCCACCCGTTATGTATAAACTGCTTGACGATCTCATCACAAAGCCTTGATATACCACCCTCTAGTGGTGGAAAGTCATAACTGAAAAATAAAAGTTTATTTTTTATCATCATTCATCCCTAATAGGTTGTCAAACACTTCAACAAAAGATTTTACTTGAGATGAAGAAAGATATCTTTTGTAGTATTCATTTTCAGATTGAAAGTCATCAATAGTTTTTTCCATATGGTCAGTCACTATTTTTATATCGTTATCCAAATTTTTTGTTAAAAAAATACCTTTCCCTGTTTTTTCAAGTTCTTTTTTGGCTTCGCTTGACTCATAAACATCGGAAATCACATATTTCTGTAATGCTATATAATCAACCATCTTAGCAAAATTGCACCACCAAAAATTTTCACCACCTGTTAACAATATACAGCTATGTGCATTTTTGATTTCCTTATAAAGCTCAAGTTGAGGAATATGATCTATAAATTCAATAGCTTGATTTACATATTTGTATTGATCCATATATTTCGATATATTTTTAAAATTGATCTCTTTTCTTCCTATGATTTTAATCTTAAATTGAATATTTTCTTTTTCTACGACATTATCCAAAACTTTAAATATGTAATCATCGTACTTTTCTTGAAATTCACCTACAAATATTAAATACTTTTCTTCATTATCCATTAACCTTGTATCATCAATATACTCATCATCTATTCCGGTAGGTATAAATTGAAATTTATTTGATTGTATATGATATAAATCTTTGAATATTTGTTCATAAGAAGAAGATAATCCGGTGATTTTATCAGCTATATTCATAGATCTTAAATGTAGATTTTTTATATTTTCATCTATCAGTTTATGGTGGGTATTATACCTTTCTCCATATCCAAGAGGATCACGAAAGTCAGAAATCCATTTAATAGCATTTTTTGACTTCAAATTTAAACCTATTTTTAGTACCGAATCAGGATTTGTAGTAGTATAAACTAATTTGATATTATGTTTTTTTATCAGCTCATTAGATACTTTGGTTGCAGGATCCACCCATGTCCAGTAGGCATCAGGTATAGTTTTAAAAAAATTTTGTATATCTGATTTTAATTTTTTTAAAAAGCTGGTTTTTGTTATCCTGTTACTGTCACTATCATTTGAAGAATTCATCTTGATATTTTTCTTCATAGCTTTAAAAGTTCTATCCTTACCACCTAAAGCCATTCTTAAGCCTCTTATTGTGGGCTCTATATATCTTACTCTATGTATCTCTACATCCTCTGTAAGTTCATCTAATAAATTTAGATCTTCATTATAGTTGTAGTTTATATCTGTAGTGACGACAATAGGTTTATAACCATATTGAGGCAAATATTTCACAAGTTTATGCACTCTAAACATCGCGGCATGTGACTGGGGTGCAAAAAAGGGCGCGATGATCAAAATAGGGATTTTCTTATTTGAATTCATTGATACAACTTTTGTAATATTTGATATTTTCTTTTAACTTTTCTTCTATATTAAAATATTTTACTATATCTTTTCTATTTTCAATTCCAATATACTCTGTATCATTACTATCCAATAGAGAAAGAATTTTTTCTGCTACATCTATGATATTGTCAGGGTCAATTATCTCTAAATGATGTGCAACTTTTTTCAACTCTTCCCCTGAAGTTCTATTTGAATAAATGGTTGGTAATTTCAAAGCCATTGCTTCCAAAGGTGCCAAACTAAATGCTTCTGCATAAGACGGATAAATGGCCACATCTGACTCTACCAACATTGCCTCCATTGACTCTTTCGACACATGCCCTGTAAACTCGAGTAAATCATGATACTGTTTATCTACCAAACTGTAAATCTTTTCTTTTATCGAGATACCATCTTCGAAGGTATCTTTCCCTATAAACCTTAGTTTTGCTTCAGGCCTTTTCTCTTTTACCATGTTCCACGCTTTCGCAAGGGAGAGTACCCCTTTTTTACGCATCAGTGAACCGCTAAAACTCACTAGATAGTTTTTTGTAAACTCTTTTTTACATCTATTTTCATCCGGTATTTTGACCCCGTTGTAAATCGTTGTAATATTTTTATCTAAGTTAAATATCTTTTTGGTCTTTTGCGCAGTATAGTCACTGACGGAACAGATATAGTCTGATTTTTGCAATGCTCTTTTTTCGATCAGAAATGTTAACTTCGAAACTCTAGTACCCATCTCTTTTGCAAAATAGGTGACTGAACCATGTAGTCTTATGATCACAGGTATCGTCAACTTTGGCCAGAATGCTGATACCCCTTCAAAATCGACAGATTCAACTATGTCTAGGTCTTCTTCTTTGATCAAACTTTTTATTTGATATCCTAGTCTAGTGCTATTGGTAAAAAATGCCGTTTTACCTCCCCATGACTTAAGTCTTACCACCCTGACACCTTCTATCTCTTTATCTTCTTCTATATCAGGATAGATACCTACTACTATAACACGATGCCCGCTTTTTCTCAGTGAAGTAGCCAACTCATAAGTAAAAGTACCTATACCTCCACATTTATAGGGAGGATATTCATTACATACTAAACAGATATTCATACTGTATACTCTTTTTTGGAAAATTTTAACGAGCAATATTTTTTACTCCAGTCTATACATGGCTTTTCTATTAAGTGATAACAGAGCACTGGTAATACTAATAAACTAGCTAAAAAGACTGTCCATCCTAAAAAGGTTGCTCCAAATAATTCAAAACCAAGATAAATAGCAAGCATATGCGTAAGATAAATTCCATATGAATACTTTGAGATAATTTCAGTAAGTTTTTTTAGCCAGTGCCCATAATTATCATTCATGAGTACCAAAGTAAATCCAATTAGTATTGCACTAAACACTTGTATAAAAAAATGATAATTAATCATTCTGGCAAATAAAATAATTACGATAACTACCAAAATATATTGGGACGGAATGATCTTTCCTTCGTATTCTTTTTGCGCGTAATAAGCACCCACTCCAGGTATGAAACATAACCCCCATTTGGCATAGTCTGGAATTTGTATATATAGTAACAACTTATTCACAGAATCAACTTTCGTTTTAAGCACAAAAAAAAGCAAAAGAAGAATGAAAAACAAAAAAATCATTTTCCATTTTGTATCTGTATCCTTGATATAATAAAACAATATAGGAAGAAAAAAATACATTTGAAACTCATAGGGCAAGCTCCATAATGGCCCTAAAATATCTGGCGGTATAGTAAAGTTTTGGATGAGTAACAAATTTTGAATAAAACCACTAAAAGATATTTCCGGATAACGAAAATATATTCCATTTTCAAAATAAGAAGGAACTTGTGTCAAATAATAGAATAGAACCACAATAAGAGATAATGGATAAATACGGAAAAATCTTCTCAGCATAAAGTCCGTATATAAATGTTCACTTTTTTCCCTTAGTCTTTCCAATGACATCATAAGTACATAGCTTGTTAACACAAAAAAGATTGCTACACCTGTGCTTCCCAATAAACTAGGTTCAAAAACTCCCAAAAAAACTGGATTTCCCCACCAAAGTAAGGTATGTGCTACTACAACCAAAAGTACTGCTACTGAACGCCATAAATCAACTAATGAATACATATAAGGTTGGTGGGTCATTTAGAGTCCTTGGTGAATATAATTAAATTTTTTAACTTGTTTTTGTAAATCACATATAAAAAAGTAATATACAGACAAAGTACTGTTGTCGCTTTCAAAAGGATAATTAAATAGCTATTCTCTAAACTCAAATATATATCCATACTTTTAACAAGTATGAAAGTAAGAACTCCGGAACCTAGTATCGGCAAAAGAGGTGCAAAACTTTCTTTCACATGAATATCAGCTGCTTCATGTGCTTTTCTCAGTCCTACGTATACAAAAATCAATCCCATCACGATCGAATATGATATTGCAACACCTATTGCTCCCCATTGAACTCCCACTAAGAAAGCAACACTCAAAATAATAGAGGAAACCACTCCCCAATGAAACATCTCCTTGCTTTTCCCAATCGCAGTATAAACCCAACCCATAGTGTTATATAAAGGTTGTGTTATCGCTGCGATAGACAATATT
Organism: Sulfurovum sp. TSL1; assembly: GCF_019972135.1. NCBI lineage: Bacteria > Pseudomonadati > Campylobacterota > Epsilonproteobacteria > Campylobacterales > Sulfurovaceae > Sulfurovum > Sulfurovum sp. TSL1. The sequence continues at coordinate 984,284 of NZ_BPFI01000001.1, forward strand.
TGCAATAATTGAACACTTCCTTCCCAGTTCGGACCATAAAAAAGTAATATAGGATCTTCAGGGAACAATAAAAAATAACCAGTGATAGGAAGCGTAACCACAAAGATCATACGTAAAACATTGGCATAAACTTCTTGAAATTTGTCAGGATCATCCTGTACTTTGGCTAATACGGATACCATTAACCCTGTAAGTGCACCGGTGATCAACATACTCGGCAAAAACATCAGAAAGTAGGCTTTGGTATAAAGTGCCAATTCTACTGCTCCAACAAACTTCCCGATCAATACATTATCGAGGTTTCTTGCAAAATAATTCACTATACCGAAACCAATAAGTCCAACACCAAAATGCATCATTGGTTTTATCGGTGTTTTAAACTGATATAACCCTATCGGCATTTTTGCCATCATGATTAGTAAAATACACTGGACAAATGCTTTAACAAGTGCCAGAATAACCAAGGACCAATATCCATAGTCAAAATATGCTGCGGCTATCGCAGATACCCCACCGATAGTTGTGGATAAAAGATTGATAATAGTGATTTTTTTAAACTCTAACTCTCTTTTCATCCACATCAGAAATGGTGTAGATAGTCCAGTAAGCACAAAGACAAATCCCAGTGCTTTCAAAACGTCTTCTACTTCCGGTGTCTGATAAAAACTACTGACATAAGGTGCACTAATCCAGGTCAATATCCACAACATCAATCCGAGCGATACATTGACCCATGATAGGTTAATCACTGCTTCATGCCTAATGTACTTTTCCCTTACAATAGACCACACTATCCCACCATCTGCAAAAATGATAAAAAAAGCTGTAATAGTCTGTGCTTGATTTACGATTCCATATTCATAAGGCAAAACCATACGGGCAAGAAAAATGGTAAAGATTAGAGATAGCCCATAGTTTGCAAATTGTGATAATATAGACCAGAAAATATTTGAATTAAAGTTTTTCATGATTCTCGTTCAAAATCATCTTCAAATCTTACAATATCGTCTTCTCCAACATATTCACCCACCTGTGCTTCAATCATAATTAGTGGTATTTTTCCCATATTCTCAAGGCGGTGGATCTCGCCCATAGGGATATAGGTCGATTCGTTGGTACGTACCGTGTACTCTTTGGTCCCATTTACCACCAGTGCGGTACCGCTTACGACGATCCAGTGTTCAGAACGATGATGATGCTTCTGTAGGGAAAGACGTTTGCCTGGTTTGACCACGATACGTTTGACCTTATAACCGTTTGACTCGTCTAGTATCGTGTAGGTCCCCCATGGCCTGTGTGCTGTAACATAGATATTTGGGAGTTCAGAATTTTCTTCTTTGAGTCTTTTGACTACCTCTTTGACCTTTTGGGGTGAACCTTTTTTAGAAATAAGCAATGCATCTGCTGTGTCAATGATAATAAGATCATCCACATCGATAGTTGCTACCTGCTTAGGTGAAAGGACCAAGTTATTGGTAGAATCTATACTGATCACATTATCGCTTGACTCTATCTCTTCATCTAAAGATTCAAAGCTTCCAAGGTCGCTCCAGGCAATGTCTGAAGGGATCACTTTTACCTTGTCACTTTCTTCCATCACAACATAGTCTATACTGTCTTCCGGAATTGCACTCATACATTCGTGCATAATCCGTAATTGGTGATCCGTAATTGGTATTTTGTTTTCAAAAGCAATTTTTGAAGCTTCATAGATCTCAGATGAATACTTTTTTAACTCTTCAAGGAAGACACCTGCTTTAAAACAGTACATCCCGGAGTTCCAGTAGAACTTTAGTGCTAAGTGTTCAACGCTAAGTGCTACGTTTTCAGCAAGATAGCCTTGGGCTGTTTTGAAATCAGGTTTTTCTTTAAAAGAAACAACATCCAATCCATCATTCGTAGCACGTAACCCGTAATCCGTAGCACTTCTTTCAGGCTCTGCCTGAATATACCCAAATCCTGTCTCCGGATAGTGTGGTGTGATACCAAACGTCACAAGATTATTTGCCTGCGCTAAAGCCTTTGCTTTACTGATAGCTTCAAGATAGGCTATCTCATTTTTTATAAGATGATCTGAAGGTGTCACCAGTACGATCTCTTTAGGATCCAGAGCCAAACAGGCAAGCGCTATGGCCGGTGCTGTGTTACGACCTACCGGTTCAAGAAGATATTGTGATCGGTGATGAGCGATTAGTGATTTGTTTGCCATAAGCTCTTCTATCTGGTCCACAGCAAGAAAGTACTGTTCCTCATTGGAGACGATGAGCTGTGCATCACAGGCTTTTTGGTTACGCTGGACTGTCTTTTGAAAAAGAGATTCACCCTCAAAAGCTTGACAAACTGTTTTGGCATAAGTGTACGACTAAGCGGCCAAAGTCGTGTACCGTTACCCCCACATAAGATTATGTTTGTCATTTATTTACTATTTCTTCCAATACTGTCTATATACCACTCGATAGCCTCTTCCATCCCCTGATAGATATCATGTGTTGGAGCATACCCTACAAAGTTCTGTGCTTTTGAAATGTTGGCATTGGAGTGACGAATATCCCCTGCTCTAAAATCACGGTAAATGGCTTCTTTTTCAGTAAAAGAAGATATGTGAGCATTTAATTCTTTGTTGATAAGTGCATAAAGTTCGTTAAGTGTGTTTCTTCCGCCTACTGCAACGTTGAACGCTTCACCGAATGCTTCTGTGTTGTCTGTGGTTCCTGCAAGGAGGTTCATCTGTATTACGTTGTCTATGTAGGTGAAGTCACGGCTGGTTTCTCCATCACCGTTGATGTACACATCTTCACCTTCAAGAAGCGAACCAACCCACTTAGGGATGACCGCAGCATAAGCACCATTTGGGTCTTGACGACGTCCAAACACATTGAAATAGCGAAGCCCCAGTGTCTCCATCCCATAAGTACGTTTAAATACACCTGCGTAAAGTTCATTGGTCATTTTCATCGCTGCATACGGGGAGAGAAGATTACCCGTACGTTCCTCTACTTTGGGAAGTTCCTGTGAATCACCGTAGACAGAACTTGAAGATGCATAGACAAAACGCTTGATGCCTGCATCTTTGGCTGCGGTGAGCATATTGAGAAAGCCCGTCACATTGGAGCGGTTGGAAGTCACAGGATCATCGATAGAGCGTGGTACAGAACCAAGGGCTGCTTGATGTAAAACGATGTCCACTCCTTCACATACCTTTACGCAGGTGTCAAAATCAGCGATGTCACCTTCGATGAAAGTAAAGTTCTTCGCAGCCTCTTCACCTACCTGACCCAATACATCATCGATATTATGCTGATACCCTGTAGAAAAGTTATCTAACCCCACTACCTTTTGGTTATGTTTGAGTAAGAACTCTGCTAAATTCGAACCGATGAAACCGGCATTACCAGTGACAAGCCATGTTTTCTGTTCTGTTTTAAAATTTTCTAATAATTGTTCAAATGCAGTCATTAAAGCTTCCCGTCACTTTTTTCAAGTTTTGATTTAATGTCATACACTACAGTATCATTTCCATTTCTAATGGCTTCTATATCAAGTGCATCAAATTTATCATGAGCTACCGCTAAAACAATTGCATCATATGTTGAATTGAGAGAATCGATAAGATCTAATCCATATTCACGCTTCACTTCTTCAGGATCAGCCCATGGGTCATACACTTCAACAGTTGTTCCAAACTCTTGAAGTTCTCTGATCACATCGATCACACGAGAGTTTCTAATGTCTGGACAGTTCTCTTTAAAGGTGATCCCTAAAACTAATACTTTTGCACCAAAGATCTTATGTTCTTTCTGGATCATCAGTTTGAGTACCTGGTTGGCTACATACATTCCCATGTTGTCATTGAGACGGCGTCCTGCAAGGATGATCTCAGGGTTATACCCTACCTCCTGTGCCTTGTGTGTCAAGTAGTATGGATCAACACCGATACAGTGTCCACCTACTAGCCCTGGACGGAAAGGAAGGAAATTCCACTTCGTTCCTGCGGCTTGGAGTACTGCTTCTGTGTCGATGCCAAGTTTGTTGAAGATGATCGCAAGTTCATTGACAAAAGCAATGTTAATGTCACGTTGAGAGTTTTCGATAACCTTTGCCGCTTCTGCGACTTTGATGGAAGGAGCTAAGTGTGTACCTGCAGTGATCACGCTTGCATAAAGCTCATCTACCTTTTGGCCTATCTCAGGTGTAGAACCGGAAGTAACTTTAAGTATCTTAGTCACCGTATGTTCTTTGTCACCCGGGTTGATACGCTCAGGAGAATACCCACAGAAGAAATCTTCATTGAATTTCAATCCAGAGAACTTTTCAAGTACCGGTACACAGTCTTCTTCTGTCGCTCCAGGATACACGGTAGACTCGTAAATGACAATGTCATCTTTTTTAAGTACTTTACCGATGGACTCACTGGCTTTAAGTAGTGGTGTGAGGTCAGGACGTTTATGCTCATCGATAGGTGTTGGCACAGTCACCACATAGACGTTACAGTCAGCTATCTCATCTAAAACATTCGTAAATTTCATACCATTTGCCAATGCTTCATTGACTTGATCTTCATTGAGTTCCAACGTGCGGTCTACACCGGAGTTAAGCTCATCGATACGCCACTGGGCGATGTCAAATCCGACTACCTCGTATTTCTCCGAAAATGCATGTGCCAAAGGCAAACCTACGTAACCAAGTCCGATAACCGCTATCTTATATGACATATTAATAATTCCTTATTTAAATAGATGATATTCTACCAAAAAGGCAGTTAGAACCTAATGACCTGATACCCAAAACAAATACCCATCTCTTATAAAGATGAGTTTATATTATATTAAAAAGATGTTATATTTTGTATCACTTACTAATTAGTTTCAAGAGTGCAAGTATCAGAAGTACCTTCTGATATTTTAGTGACAAAGTGAATTCTGATACAGAATTCATAGAGTACGTAATATAAGCCAATGAATAAGGATATATTAAAAATATACTCCTAAGATTCTATGTCCCGTTTCCTCATGCTAAAATGATATTCTTTATGTTTTACCTCTGTATGGAACTGTTCATTTTTAAAAATTCTATAACTTTTTGACATGCATGTCCATCCCCATACGGATTACTGGCTTGACTCATCTTTGCATATGCCTTTTGATCGTCTATAAGTTCTTGAGCCTCTTTGATTATGAGCTCAGTATCTGTTCCAACAAGTTTAACCGTACCTGCTTCTAATGCTTCGGGACGTTCAGTCGTATCTCTCATGACTAACACTGGCTTGCCTAAAGAAGGGGCTTCCTCCTGCACTCCGCCACTGTCTGTAATGATGAAATAGGACTTCTCCATCATATAGATAAACTGTTCATACTGCAATGGTGGTATGAGATAGATGTTTGGTACATCTGAAAGCAGTTCTTTGACCGGTTTTTGCACATTAGGATTTAAATGTACAGGATAGACGATATCGATATCTGGATTGGAAAGTGCGATCTCTTTCAGTGCATTGCAGATATTGATAAAACCTTGACCGTGATTCTCGCGGCGGTGTCCCGTCACGAGAATCAATTTTGAATTTTGAATGTTGAATGTTGAATTGTTCACTGCTTTATCGATTGTTTTAATGATCTCTTGTTCTAATGTTTGATCATTTCTAATCTTCGCTAGAGCCAAAAAAAGTGCGTCGATGACCGTATTGCCGGTGACTTCTATACTTCGTTCATCCACATTCTCTTTAAGCAAATTCTCTTTAGATGTGGCAGTCGGTGCAAAGTGATAGGCAGTGATCTGTGAGGTGAGTTTACGGTTGGCTTCTTCTGGCCACGGGGAGTAAATATCTCCCGTTCTAAGCCCCGCCTCAATGTGAGCAACTTTGATCTGCTGATAAAAGGCTGCCAAAGCCGCAGTAAAGGTCGTCGATGTGTCACCATGGACAAAAACTACATCAGGTTTATACTCTTCAAGTACAGGCTTCAACCCGAGAAGCACATTAGATGTCACATCATAAAGGTCCTGCCCTGGCTTCATGATGTCTAGATCGTAATCAGGCACAATCTCAAAGAGTTCAAGCACCTGGTCAAGCATCTCTCTATGCTGCGCAGTCACACATACTTTGGTTTCAAAAGTATCAGAATGTTTCTGAAACTCTTTGACCAGCGGTGCCATTTTTATGGCTTCGGGACGGGTGCCAAAAACGATAAGAATTTTTTTCATGAAAAAATACTTTGGATTTTGGCGTATGGTGTTAAGAAGTTTTGGATCATTTGACATGATACCCTCCTGTCTTTGGACTACCTCTAAACTCTATTTTATCTTCATCTTTACGTTGTTTGATATCTCTCTCTACACTTCGCAATGGTATATTTATAGATTCGCTTATTTGCTTCGCACTTATGTTTTGGTTTTGTGAGATGAAAGCATATACTTCTTTTACTCCGCCACTTACTCCCTCAATACTTTTATAAAAAATATTTTTCATGAAATTTTGAGATATTTTGAAGCTTTCTTTGCCATACACCTTTAAAATCCTATCGAGTCCGGAACCAAAATGTTCGACTATCACTTCAAAAAGCCCAAGACATGAGGGTGAGATGTTATGCTTGAGTTTATCTTTTATTTTGAGCTGTATTTCATCAGTGTTTGAAAGTCCGATAACTTTTCCACCATTACTGATACCAAGATAAATATTGCCGCCCTCTTTGGAGTTTAAAAAAGCGACGACCTCTTTTCCAAAACCGTCCGCAAGCGTTTTTTTTATACTCTACTCTATGCGATTCACTCAACTCACTTCCTCAAATACCATGCGATCGTCTCATTTTTCTGAAACCTTTTGGGCATCATAAAAATAATTTGTCGCTTCGACAAACCCATCTACAGAACCACAGTCAAATCTTTGCCCCTTGAATTTATAGGCAATGACTTTACCGTTCTTAGCCTGCTCAAGAAGGGCATCGGTGATCTGAATCTCTCCGTTTTTACCCGGTTTGGTTTCTCTAAGGATGTCAAAGATGTCTGGTGTAAGAATGTAACGCCCGATAATGGCCATGTTGGTAGGTGCATCTTTTGGATCTGGTTTTTCAACCATATCTGTCACTCTATAGGTATCGTCAGTATTATCGACCAGGTTTCCGGCTATGACACCGTACTTATGCGTCTGATCCATAGGCACTTCTTCTATGGCTATGATGGAGCATTGGTATTTTTCATAGACCTTTATCATCTGCTTGAGTACACCATCGTTTTCATTGGTACAGAGATCATCTGCCAGGATCACGGCAAAGGGTTCATTCCCTATAAGTGTTTCACCTGTAAGGATCGCATGCCCCAAACCTTTCATCTCTACCTGTCTGGTGTAGGAGAAAGTACATTGGCTGATGAGAGCACAGATCTCATCAAGAAGATGTTCCTTGCTTGTACCCTTGATCTGGTGTTCAAGTTCATACATGATATCAAAATGGTCTTCTATGGCACGTTTACCGCGCCCTGTGATGATAGCCATTGTGTTGAGACCCGCTTCCAGTGCTTCTTCCACCCCGTACTGGATGAGCGGTTTGGTGAGGACTGGCAGCATCTCTTTGGGTGTCGCTTTAGTTGCCGGAAGGAAACGGGTACCGTAACCTGCTGCAGGGAATAGACATTTTTTGATTTTCATATTTTTTTCTCCCATTCTAATGTGGTTTGACAGATGACTTCCAGGTCATCATAGCGCGGTTGCCAATGCATGGCATTTTTGATCTTTGTATTGTCAGAGATGAGGATGGCAGGGTCACCTGCGCGTCTTTCTTTGATCTCCACTGTGAAATCAACACCGGAGACTTTTTTCATGGTATCGATGACCTCTTTGACTGAGAAGCCTCGACTGTACCCTACGTTAAACACATCACTTTCATGCGCTTCAAGATACGCCAAAGCCTCTATATGCGCCTGGGCAAGGTCCACCACATGGATGTAGTCACGGATGCCCGTACCATCAGGAGTAGGATAGTCCTCTCCAAAGATATACATTTTGTCACGTTTGCCTGTGGCAGCTTCTGCCGCTACTTTGATGAGCAGTGTCGCATTTTCAGTGGACTGACCTATGCGACCATCAGGATCAGAACCCGCTACATTGAAATAGCGCAGTGCGGCATACTTGAAGTCATCATTGGCAAAGGCGGTGTCTTTGAGCACTCTTTCACTCATGAGCTTGCTCATCCCGTAAGGATTGATAGGCTCTGTCGGATCACTCTCTTTCAGCCCGGTCTCCAAGTTCACAACCGTTGCATCAGGCTCTCCGTAGGTGGCTGCAGTGGAGGAGAAGATGAATTTTTTGACCCCATTTTCTGTGGCATACTTGATCAGATTGGCTGTATTGGCAGTGTTATTGAGATAGTACTTTAAAGGGTTTTCCACACTTTCCGGTACGACAAGAGAAGCAGCAAAATGGATAATAGCATCGAAATGATTTTCGTTCATGATCTTTTCGATCTTCTTAAAATCTGAAAGGTCTTCTTTGATGAAATTTAGGTTTACACCATTTTCTTTTGCAATGGTTGCTAAGGTATCAACAGTCTTCTGAAAGCCTGTCACAAGATTATCTAAAATGGTGATCTCGTGATCGCTGTTTTCAAGCAGTAATTTGACCACATGGCTGCCGATGTACCCCGCTCCACCTGTCACTAAAATCTTCATGAGTTATTTCCTTGATGGTATCTATTGAATGGAAGTATTATAGCAAAATGGAGTTAGACTCCAATGACCTGACACGCAAAACAAACACCCATCTCTTTATAAAGACGAAATTGTACTAAAAAGATGTCATATTTGTGTCATATTATATCCCTCGTCATTCTCGACTCGGCCGGGAATCTACACAGTGATTATGCTCATTTGCATGTGGACCCCATGTACCCATAGAAAATGGCCCTTAGAATGAAAGCACTAGGAGACGATGGACAGGGTATGGTGTATCTTTATGGGGCCAACTGTACGATATCCCTCACTGTTACCTTAGAGATCACATCGATGTGACCACGTTCATCCTCCAGATTTGCTTTTTCTTCACCTGCTTTTGTAAACATCGCAAGCTCGTTGAGTGTCTTACCGAAGATGCCATCTTTAAAAGGCTTCAGCTCTTTTTGCGTATTGGTGTAGACAACAGTATCGCCTTTACGTATCGTTATCGTTCTGTCTATGGCCGGAGCACTGACTGATACCGATCCCATGTTAAAATTACGCAGATAATTGAACTCTAGATCCAGAGTCAGGCACGATGGTGTACCTTGACAAGATCTCCCTGCCTGTTTCAGATATTTTTCTATATCCTCTTTAAAGAATCCAGCCAACTCTTTTGCATCCGGATAGTGCTTTTCTTCTTCGCTATAGTCATAGAAAACATGATCGGCCAATGTGACATTCATCTGCCCAACCTGATACCCTTCTGCACTTTTCAGTGTCTGTTTTGCTTCTGTACTTGGGGATGAGCCTGCACATCCAGAGAGTCCCAAAAGTACCACCGTTACCGCTACCCATTTCATTGAATTTTTAACCATTATTTTCTCCTGTTATTGTATGACTATATTTTGATTTGTAATACGGTTGAACTCTGAGAGTGTCATGAGCCTGTTTTGATAATAGACATATCCTTTAGGTGGCGTGATACCTTTGTCTCCACATCCTATGGAACAGGGGTAGATCGTGGTGTCTTTATAATACGAAGCACATCCCTGCAAGAGCAGTACTACAGATAATGTACCTATACCAATGATTATTTTCAATTGTTTTTTCATTCTTTCTCCTTTATTTTTATTTAACTTTATCTTTCAACTACACGCTCTTTAATCCTCTGATATTCAACATATTTTCCTACCTACCTCCCCTCTCCTTTGATTTATTTTTCATTACCACTCGTCTTTGATGTAGAGACTGTCAAGCATTCTTTTGGCTCTGCTTTTTAGATCTTTGTAGGTGTATTCTTTGGCCAGGATTTTGTATTTGGCTGGGAGGTTTGGGGATTTGGTATAGAGCAGTTTTATGTTTACACTTTTATATTTCGTATGAGAAGGATTGAATTTATAACAGTCATATACATTAAATCTTATTCCACTGCCTTGTCTCCTTATAAATTCCGAAACCTCACATGTATAATTTTCCTTACCATGGTATTCTATTCTTAACTTATCTTTATTGGTTACTTTTCTATGTGTAAAAATATATCTTAAATCTTTATTCTCAATCGCTCTCTGCATCTTCCCATACTCTCCAACCCGAGAGGAAATATTGATGGCGTAGCCAAGTAGGTTACCAATTTTTTTATTATCAGGATTATCCATACCAATACCTATACCTCCATAGATATAAGCTCCATTCCATCCACTCATCTTACTCCAATCTCTTTCTTTGGTTAAAGGCATAGTAAAAGAGTAGTCCTTATGCTGCATCACGTATCCGTTAGCTCTATAAGATGATGAAAATGCAAAGAATTGTGGGGGTTTATTTCCAGACGTGGCTATTAAGGCTTTGTCTATGGCATTACTTAATGTATGGGATGGCGTATTTGAATTACAACCAGATAGAGTAAAAAGCATTATAGCTACCAAGCCTATCTTAAAGTATTTTTTCATTGATCTTCTACCACTCGTCCTTGATGTAGAGACTGTCGAGCATTCTTTTGGCCCTCTTTTGCAGATCTTTATAGGTGTATTCTTTGGCTAAATGTTTGTATTTTTCTGGTAGGTTTGGGGATTTGGTGTAGGTTAGAGTTATGCTTACACTTTTATATTTATTACGAATAGTATTAAATTTATAACAACCATAGCTTTGAGTGATAGTACCTGGTACTAAAGTTTTAGGATTAATGACTTCATTAACGATACATGGATAATTCTCTTTCCCATGTGTTTCATAATACGTTTTTGAATTTTTCGAATATTGATATTTTTTACGTACATTCTCTATATATGACTTATCTCTTGTCTCTATTGCTTTGGCTCTTTCTCCATACTCCCCAACGGAAGAGGAAACATTTATGGCGTAACTCAATAAGTCACCATATTCTAATGCATCTTTAAAATACAATATAAGCTCTGCTCCCTGAAAATCCTCCACTCCCCGCCAACCACTCATTTTAACCCAGTCTTTTTGATAAGTTGTTGGAGCATTCATTTTGTAATTCTTATTAGAAAAATACCATCTATTGATATATTCTGGTCCTGTAAAATGAAAACGGCTTGCAGGTTTATTCCCAGATGTTACTACTAAGGCTTTGTCTATGGCATCACTTAAAGCATGGGATGCAGTATTTGAATTACAACCAGATAGCGTAATCCATATTATAGCTACCAAGCCTATCTTAAAGTATTTTTTCATTGATCTTCTACCACTCGTCCTTGATGTAGAGGCTGTCAAGCATTCTTTTGGCCCTGTTTTGCAGGTCTTGGTAAGTGTATTCTTTGGCTAAGTGTTTGTATTTGGCTGGGAGATTTGGGGCTTTCGTGTAGATGAGTTTTATGTTCACACTTTTATATTTAGTATGAGAAGGATTGAATTTGTAACAGGTATAGCCAATGAATTTATTACTTTTATATTTTTGTTTAGTATATTCCATAACTTTACAAACATAATTCTCCTTTCCATGATATTCTATTCTTAATTTATCATTTGTATCTATACGGATATGAGATCTTATATATTCCAAATCTTTATTCTCAATCGCTCTTTGCATCTCCCCATACTCTCCAATAGAAGATGAGACGTTAATAGCGTAGCTAAATAAGTCACCGTATTCTAATACATCCTTAAAATACAATACAAGTTCTGTTCCCTGAAAATCTTCTACTCCCTGCCAACCACTCATTTTAATCCAATCTTTTTGATATGTTGATGGAGCATTCATTTTATAATTCTTATTGGAAAAATACCATCTATTGATATATTCTGGTCCTGTAAAATGAAAACGGCTTGCAGGTTTATTCCCAGATGTTACTACTAAGGCTTTGTCTATGGCATCACTTAAAGCATGGGATGCAGTATTTGAATTACAACCAGATAGAACGGACCATGCTATAATCAAAAAAGTTATTTTTAATTGTTTTTTCATAAATTTATATCCTTCTTTATCTTTATTGCATAATTGGGTTTTCCATTGTTGAATCAGAACCCTTTGTATTAGTATTATTAGCCTTTAAAGGATCAAGACCCATATCGATATAAAAATTCCTTATTGGATCAAATTCTCCTGTTTGGGTATTATATATCTGATCTTTCTTCCCTGTGGAACCATTCTCTCCACATCCGATCTGACACCCATACCCAGAATGCGGTGAAGGTAATTTCTGTTTGCCATCATCCCCTACAGGAGAACATGGGTATCTTTTAGAGGTGACAGTAATATCTAAGACAATAATATTGATCATTACCACTTAGTAGATTCAAACTTTCTATTCGGATGAAGCAGTCCTTCTCTTCTCATACGAGGAATATCCATATTTTTTATCTTGAGTGTAGAAATTGCTTTTTTGACTGCGTATTTTAACTCTTGTTCATAGTCTGCTTCTGGAGAGTAGGTGTATCTGTAGTCTATCTCCAATATTCTTTTCCCATTGTTATTTACTTCGGTGGTATCATAATAGCCACATGAAATACTATAAAACTTCAAAGATTTAGGAGCATAACTTCCTCCAAACCCTCTGGAAAATACGCCTCCTTGACACTTTAAGCCGTTAATATAAGTAGCCCAAGATTTTCGATAAGTAACACCTGTCTCTTTATTGTTTTTAGTAAATTTAGCTTCATAATTAATGCCACTTTCATTGTAGCGTGCATTCTTTTTAAAAAATTTCTTTTGATTAAATCCACCGTAACTACTGGTGTATATTTTAAATTGCATTCCTCTTTTGTTGAAATCAATTAGTCTCAACTGTTTGTTGTGAATGTTGTCTTTTGGACTTGAATATTCTTTATCTATTTGAAATTGTGTATTAGGGGAAACAAAGGAGATATCCTTATTCTGTACAATTTCATTAGGGTTAGTAAGTCTATAGGGTGACCCACATGACGCAATCAAGAAAGATATCACTATCAATATCAGTGTATAATGTGCTGTTTTCATGGTCTGTCTCCACAGATTTGCCCTTTGCTTGGGTCGCAGTTATATCTACCATGAGGAGAAGGAGTAGGTAAAACGTCAAAAAGCAGTGCTGCATTATAAAGATTTAGTTTCTTTAATATAGTTGCACTCCCATTGTGTCCTGTATTGGCCCCTATACCTTCTCCTACATAATCATTTTCATTCGTAAAGTTTCCTGTAAACTCAAAGCCGGTTTCAACAAATAACTTGTTCATTGTATCGTACGACATAGGACTTCCAAAACCAGTTACGCTTGGCAGACCATCCTTTTGTTCATCTTCTGCTTTAGATAAGTCTATGAAATACGCTGCTTCATCAAATCCACTCGTAGCATTAATATAGTTTACTCCTGCATATACCAAGGCATTTCCTTGTGAATGGTTTGCAAAGTTGGCACCGCTTGTTCCTCTTGCATGGGTTACATCATACATAAACTCTCCTGTTTGTCTTGCAATACCGGTGGTTCCACCATTTTTATCTACCCCAGACTCAATTAAATCTCCTAAAAATCCATGTGTTGGATTATAGTTAAGGGTTCCATTGATATTTGTATCCCCTTCTACATGTGTTTGTGTTATCATATTCCTTAGAGCTTGTATTTCATTGTTCATCATCCCATTGGTTCCATTTTGATAGGTTGCATTATTTGCATCTATCACTACAGGTGCTTTTGAGACATAGAGGTTTCCTAACGCATCCAAAGCATCTCTGTCTTCTTGGGATACACTTTTATAATATTCACTCTCTTTCATCGGGATAAAGTCATTTTTATTCTCCTCGGTCAACATACTCTCTGATTTTACTTGTAATACCTTATGCTCAATATCATTATCCCCAAATAGTATAGGAATATTTCCTAAAAGTCCACCATTCGTTTCTTCACTTGGTGTGATGCCTGCTGTAGCATAAGATAGGGTATCAAGTACCGTACCTAATGCAGAAAGAATGACATTATCATCACTTGCTGAAGGAAGGGTAGAGGTAACTATTTGTGTACTTTCTCCTACTTTTTCCATATCTTCTTTTATCTCAGCTTGACCATCCTCACTTAACAACCTATGATCCACAGTAAGGTCAACATATCCTTGTTGTTGTGTCACAGAGTAAATCTCTTTATCTATAGTGTCTGTATTACGGTTAAGTGTACTGTCTGCTTCTGTCTCTACGCTTCCTATGATGACTGTACCTTCTCCTAAGGTTGCCAGTGTTTTTGTTTTGCTAGTGGTTTGTGTGTTACTTGCTGTTACTTGGCTTGAGTTTATGTTCAGGTCTGTTTGATCTGTGCTTGTTGGGTCTTGTGGGTTGGCAGGTTGGTTATTGATGCTTACATTTGTGTTTAGGCTTGCTGATGTAGAACTTTCATAACTTGTGTTAGAAAAGTCTGAGTGTGTAAGGGTACCTGTGTTGAGGGTAAGTTGTCCATTGTCTATAAAGTTACCCTCTTCATCTACCTCTCCTGCTACTATCTGTGCCCCTTTGAGGTCTGTGTTTCCTGTGGTGTTAATGTTTACTGTAGCACCTGCGATACTTGTAAGTACAGTCTCTTTGCTTCTACTTCTTCCGTTGGCTGTGTTTGATCCTGCATTGGTTCCATTTATGTTTGATACTCCGGACTCATTTTGGTTTTCACCTGTAGTCATCGGGTTATCCAATCCTGTACTTCCGCTTATCCCCGCACTGGCTCCCACAGAGTTATTGGTTGTTCTTGTTCTGTTTTGCACAGAGGCGATGTTTAGGTCTCCACCTACATTTAGGTTAGTCTCTTTAGTGCCATGTATGTTTGCACCTTTGATGTTTGCATCTTGGGTGGTGGTGAGGTTGATGGTATTTGCGTTTAGAGTGGAGTTGCTGTAAGTCGTTTGGTTTTCTCGGCTGTGTGATTTGTCTGCACTGACACTGGCTGAGTATCCTCCTGCTGTACTTACTGAAGCATGGGCGCTGATGTGTTCTGACTCTGTCTCTGAACGGTAAGTATCTTTACTTGCTACTATATTTAACTCTTCTGTCTCTACATTGATACTATTACCTGCTTGTAGGTGTGAACTTTGTATGAGGACTTGCTGTCCCTCTCCTATACCTGTAGTGATGTTTATGGTGTTGCCCACTTGTATCGTACTGGCTGTAGAGCTTGTGCTTTGTGTGTTTGTGTTTGTTTTAGTGCCATCTACATCTAAGTCCAAACTTGCTGAGAAACCTGCCGTTCCTGCACTTGCTGCTGCTCCTTTTAAGGCTTGGGCTGCCTGAGTGGTTTTAGAAACGAGGTTTGCTCCTGCTGCTTCGATGCTTGCAGTGTAGTATTTTTCATCTTCTTTACTTTCAGTTATAAGCTCTGTGAGCTCATCTATATCTTCTTGACTTACTCCGGGTTTAACTTCTTGTAGTTCCTGTTGGAGCGTTGCTAGTGTGGATTCATGGTTTTTAAGTTCTTTTTTGTACTTACGATAGTCACGCGCAGCTTGTTTGACTTGGTTCTTTGCATCATTGACCCCTTGTACTGCTACTGCTGCTTGTGCTGCACTATGTGTAACAGAAACGGACACTTCCGCTGTAGCATGCATCTCATCCAAAGTAGAGTCCATCGTATCTTTGGCTTCAGTGATAAGTACATCACCTTGTGCATCTAGAGTTACATCTCCTCCTGCGGCTATGTTGGAGCCTTGGATTTTAATGTCTTCAACAGAGGTGAGTTGTACTGTACCGCCTGCTTGAAGGTTTGAGCTACTTGAAGTAGTATAGTTCTCAGTGAGTTCTTCTTTATCATAACTGGCAGATGCAACTGTCACTTTTGCTTTACCGTCTTCTACTTTGGCTCCTCCAAACTTAAGATCAATGTTCAACTCTTCATGTGTCTCTTTATTACCGTGTTGTTCTTTAGCTTCTTTAACTTCTATGCTTCCTACATCTGTTTTAACTACAATGTGCTCTGCTGCTTGGATGTTAGAACCTATGACTTCTGCACTTCCTGCATCTATCACTACTGAAGATGCAGATTTAATGCTAGAAGCTTTAGCACTCTCATCATAAGTCACTGTCTCATCTGTTTTTGCCTGGTAGAGATGTCCGCCTTGTAAGAGTCCGCTCTCTTCTCTGATATGTCTTTCGCTTCGAGACTCCATACCTGAAAGGATATTGACATTTTCAGTGGCAGAGAGTTTGATGCCTCCGTTCGCCGTTTCCAGGTTCGTGGCGATAAGATTGACATTTTTACCCGCCACAACGATCTGGCTCTCTGCCGATGCAGAGGAATCGGCCAAAAGCGTTTCACTTACTTCATCTACCGAACGTGAACTGATAAGCCCTCCAAGTATAGAGTCGCTCTCTTCATGGTAGCTTGCATTACTGTAGCTCTTGGCTGTAAAGTCCACATTTCCTTTACCTGAACTGATACTTACTGCCTCTGTTGCGGTCAAACGCGCAGACTCCAGTACAATGCCCTCTTCGCCTTTTATCTGGACGATACCCGTATCGACCGTTGTCCCTTTGACCGACTGCTGCAAGGAGGCATCTGCCACAGAAGCACTTGAAAGCAGATCATCACTCTCAAAATAGGAAGTACTGTAACTGCTGTCTGTTACAGCTGTAAAGTTCACTTTATCCTCTGCATCGATACGTACATTTTCCGCTTTGATATTTGCAGCTTCCAGGTGGGCATTCGCACCTGTCTGGATATCGAGCAATCCCTCTGTTTGAATGTTGCTTTGCAAATGTGCAATGCTTTCGCCTTTGGCGTAACCGTTCTCAAAGGTGTACTCATAAGATCTCTCCTCTTTGAGGGTTTTGACGGTGATATCTTCTCCTGCCTGAAGAGTGATGCCATCTTTACCCCTAAGGTCTGCACCTATCGTATCGATGTTCTTGGCTGCATTTATCACAAGTGTGCCTTTGGTGGCTTTGATGGATGCCGTTTTGTCTAAGAGCGTGTACTCTTCTGACCCTACACTATGCTCTATCTCCAGCTTTTTACTTAAGGTTTTGTTGAGGATGTTCCCTTGGGTACTGTGAAGCACAACCGTACCCCCTTTCAGACTCCCCGAGAGATTTTTGATATCACCTACGGCAGAGAGATGCATACTTGATCCTGCTTCTATGTTTCCTCTGCTGTTTGTCATGGTACCAGTACGCAGCTGCATCTCCTCTCTGGTCTGCAGGTTGCCACTGTTTGCCAAATGTCCGTCTACAATGAGATCCATGCGGTCAGCTGAAATACTCGCACCTGTTGACTTTTTGTACGCTTTAGCCAGATAGAGTACCGGTACCAGAACATGCTTCCCTTGAATGACCTTCTCTTCCATCCATACCACGTCTTCTTTAAGATTTTTAAGCTGCAAGGCTGTCGGAGGCACACCCAACTCCAGCCCTACCTCTTGCGCATACTCTATACCTGCATTCATCAGATCGGTATATTGTTCCTTATCATTCTGTGACGTACCGATGAAACGCTCTCCTGTCATAGCTATGATCGCATCACGAATGAGCTGTGTCTCATACATCGCATCACCCAAGCGTCGCACTTGACTTCTGCCATCATACCCCAAACGCTCCAACATATAGTCAGAACTGACAAAGTGGCTGTAATGGGTGTACTCGGGATTGGACTCTATAAGCGGTCCAACGGGATCTTGCGACAAAACAAATACTCCATAAGGATCGTCTGGAAGTGCCATACCTTCTTGACTCGGATCATAAACCTGTGGGGTAAGGGCCAAAGCCGTGCTTTCAATGGCATCCTGATCGATATTCGTTTGGTTTGTAATTGTATCTGTAAGAGTTTGCTGTGTCTCATTTGCAGTCTGGGTACTTGTGGAGATCGTCGGTGCATTAGGGTCGGTATTGACTGAAGCACCTGATTCCATCCCGTTTTGCAGCACACCAAAATTTCCACTCAACATGCCTCCCGCCATAATTTTGGAAGGTATGCCTTCTGTATCACGTATCTCACTTTTGGAAATAGGCAGTTGCCCTTGACCGCCGTCACTTTTATGTTTCCACGAATAGTTGATCGTTGCATCTATGGATTCTGTCGTTTCTACACCGATATTGAAGAGATCTCCATTGATAGCTATGTCATTGGCGGCTGCGATGAGACTGGTTCTATTGGTAACGGTAGCGGCATCCATGAAAAGATCATGCCCGGAGATGATCTCTCCCTCTTTATGGTTGGCCAGAGAAACCGGGTCGACCACCTCTTTTGTGACCGCATAGTCCACTTTTCTGAACTCCTCTTTCTTGTGCGGTTTTGTCCGTTTGACGATCATTGCATTGCTCTCAAGTGATGCGGTCAGTTCGTAAAAATAAAGTGTATCCGATGTCGTTTTGGTATCTTTATACATGTTCAAAATGTACGCTTCCCTGTCTTCCTGGATCATTCGCTCAGTGAGTAGATCCTGTAGTTCACTCTCGCTTAACGTCACACCCTTATCACTATACTCCTGCAGGATCTCTGCCTTGATGGCCATCAGGTCGGTCTCCAGAGGTATGGCCAGTGCAGGGCAGGAAAAACTCTCCCATATATCACAGGTGATGTCGATCCTGCCATTTACTTTTTGCAACGTGGTCGTGATCTCTGTAGCCGAAATATTGCTGATCTCTTCGGCTGCGATATACATATCTGCAGCTGATTCGATCCTCCCCGAGATGTTTTCCACTCTTCTGGTCTTACCACCATCAGCATCTGAGGCTATGCGTAAGTGATTGCCCGCATAGATAGTGGCATCTTCATTATTGGCCAGCAGATCGGCAATATACAAATCCATATCCGTACCTGAAAGCAGTGTCTGGTAATTGTAAAGGTTAGCACTATTCAGGGTCAGACCATAGGCTGCTGCTATACCGGCATAGTTGTTGATAGTGGATGCTGTGATCTCCAGGTCTCCCGAAGAGGTAAGAAATCCATGATTATTGAGATCACCATGAAGCAGGATGGTTGAAAGGTAGCCTCCTCTTATGCTTGCACCTGTACCGTTGGCATTGTTGGTAAGCGTGTCGGCAACTATGCCCAGTGAACCATTGGCAGTGATACTTCCCTCGTTATCGAGATCGCCATGTACTATGATATTTCCCGTACCGTTGGCAAGTATCTCTCCATGATGCACAAGGTCTCCTGCAAAGTCCAGATCCATAGCATTGGCCGAAAGGAATTTTGTAGCTGTATCGATCGTTGAAATATTTGAGCTCACCTCCAAATGCTCTCCCGCAAAGAACCGTGAACCCTCTATCTGTAAATGATCACTTGTGACACCCAAAGTGTTTCCTGCTTCGAGTTCGCCGTTCCGGTTGTCCAAATTCGGTGTATTCACTACAAGGTTTCCGTTCGCAGAGATCAGACCATGGCTATTGTCCAGTGCATCTGTAGCAGTAATGTTCAAGGTACCGCCTGCAGCATATAAATAGCTATCGGCATTGTGCAATGTTCCGGTATGGATCTGCATCTGTGCAGCAGAAAGTATGCTCTCTTTATTGTTAAAAGTGCCCGCAGTGATGGTACCTCTATGCTGTGCCCATAACGAAGTGTTATTGAGATTGAGAGTTTGTGTGTCTATACTCATATCATGATAGGCGTATAGGGCAGTGTTTGTCAGCGTCGTATCTCCGCTTGAGTGAATATCCAATCCTGCCGTAGAGAGGATGGTGGCATGATTACTTTGCATACCGGAAGTATGGACCGTCACACCCTCGCCTGAGATCGTTCCGTTATCTCCATTGAGACTGAAAAGATCCAGGAGAACCGATTTGCCCGAGCCGATGAACCCCTCTTCATTATGCAGTGACCCTGCCTTCACCGCTGTGCCGGCACCAGAGTAGAGTGTTCCTCTTGTGTTCTCTATCTCCCCTGCACTACCTACGCTCAACGCTCCGTCCGCCTGTAGGGTGCCTTCTGTATTATCCAGTGTTTCCGCTGTGAGTGTAAGTGCATGACCGGCAAAAAGCGATCCACCGTTATTTAAAAATCCATTGGCAATACTGAAATGAACGCTCTCTAAACCTTCTATCGTCCCCTGAGTGTTGTCAAAGCTCCCGGCAGTGAGTTGCATCAGATCCTTTGCATGGATAAGCCCTGCATTTCTTAAGGTTTCTGAAGCATGTACCGTCAGTGTGCCGGTGATCACTTCTGACTGATCCGCATTGAAAAAATGTTTCGTCTCTATCGCAGCACCCGTTAAACCATAGAGCATACCGACATTCTTGATACTTTCTGCAAAATCCAGACTGAGATGCCCCTCTTGTGCCTGGGTAAAATCGGTGTGTACCCCTGCTGCGATGAGACCATCGTTCGTAAGACTGTCCCCCTGAAGTGTAAGATCGCCTGTTGCACCGGTATTTCCATGCAGGGTGATATCGCTCAAAGCTTTCAGCTCAAGCGTCTCCGCATGTACTCCTTTATGTACTTCGATGGAACTGCCCTGCGAATGGATGTTTGCTTTGTTTTGAACAGAAACCGTTCCCAAAATGATCCTGCCATCGGCAGACAGCTCCAGCCTGTCCTGCACCAGCATCTCTGAAGGGAGATTCACCCCTACACCCTTTTGTGTACCTACAAGAGAGATGGCATTCGCATAGATACCGCCAAGTGCCGTAGAGTCTATGGAGAACAAAGGTCTCTTCTTCTCTGCATTGTCCCTGCTTGTCACTGCACCATCCGCATCGATATGGTTCAAGCCCGTAACGACCTTCAGGTCATTGGTGTAGAGTTTAGCATTGAGCTTGATCGCCTGTGTATAGAGTTCCAGACTGCTGGTACCACTTGCATCCAAACCTTTGTCATCGATGAAAATATCCCCGCCTTCTATATCAAAAACAGGTTTACCACCATTGAAGCTGACCTTTCCTGTAGTCAGTGTCGCTTTGGGAATATTTATGAAACCTGCTCCGTTTACCGTCACACCGTTAGGGTTAGCGACAATGACATCTGCACTCTTACCTGCAACTTCCAAGTAGCCGTTAAGACGGGATCGGTTGGTTCCTGAGACTTCATTGAGTATCAGTGTGGCAGAGCCGTCACGCATATTCTCATTCCCGTAAATGTATCCTGCCAGCTGTGTATTGACCTCCTGACCGGCATTGTTGAGTATCGTTCCCTGTGTCGGCACGTTGAATTCTATATAGGTATTATGCGAGACACCGTTGGTATTGGGTCTTGCGATATTCACGACCGTAGTCCCATTGGGTGCCGTATCCACAGACGTATGTTGATCGGTGCGTGTCGTATCAACGACTATATCTGCAGCCATCACAGGCGGAGAGATCAAAAGAGAAGAGATTCCCAGAGTGAGAAACTGTTTAGCGTAGCTTGGTTTCATCGTATGCATCGGTTTCACCTTTTAAAATCTATAAGAGAGACTGAAGCCAGTCAAACCATCATTTGTTTTACGTATTTCATCACCATTGGTGGCATACGTGACTTCATTGGAATCTATCAGGGGAAAGGACCGTGAGAGATCCAAAGACCATTGATCAAAGGTAACCCTGCAGCCGACAGCAGCCCCTACGATATGACCGCCATAACTCTCCTCATTACGGCTGACCACACCATAATCCAGAGCCAGATAGGGGCTGACGGTACCTTTTGCATATGCCTTGTGCGTTGCCAGTTCATTACGCAGATAGAAACCCCTGTTCCCGGAGATCTGGCTTTCATTCTCAAAGCCTCTGACACTGTACGGACCCCCGATCCCTATCTGTTCGGAGCCTACGATCCCTTGTTGGGCATACTGTCCATAAAAGGAAAAATGGTAGAAGAGAGGCAGGAATGCATTTTTGTACTGTTTGCTGTAACTGAGGTCTAAGGTAGTTTTATCAAAAGTCGCATCGGCCAAAGAGCCTGTTTTGGCACCCATCCAGTCCAATCCCCGATGGTATTTTAAGGTAGCATACCCATCCCATGCAGCCCCACTGTAATGATGCGTATAAGAGAGCTGCAGTATCGTTAATGTACTGCTTGAGGTATCCAGATAGACACCTGCGAGATAGTTATCATTCTCTTTACGCAGCAAAGAGAGATCGAACTTTCCTCTTTGTGTTTTGGTATGGAAAAGTTTGTACTCCGATCTGATCTGAAATGCCTCACTCTCGCCATTGGAAAGATACTCCCTGTTGAGCCCGTTCACGATCTGATCATACTCAAACCTGGAATAGATGAACTCCAGATAGGCTCTTCCGACCGGCAATCCATACGAGATGCTGTTACCCAGTGAATTATTGTCACTGTCCTGTTTGTCTGTAGTGTTCAGATTCAGTGTCAACAGATCGTTGATCCCCAAAGGGTTGTCCCACCCGACAGAACCGCTGAACTGATATTTGCCTGACTTGACCGTCCCGTAGTTATTGGCCCCCAGGGAACCATGCAGGGCAGACCCTATTTTTTTGCCCTTGATCTCTACCTGTGAAAACCCCTCTTCCTTCCCCGGGTTTATGCTCATCGTTGCCTGCATGGACTGCAGACGGTTCAGCTGCTCCAGACCTGTTTCGAGATCCCTGAGATTGAGAAATTCATTTTTAATAAAAGGGAAAACCAATCCCGTAGAGATATTGTTTCCTCTTACGGATTCGACTTTGCCTTCCATCGCAGCGATCACAAGATGACCTTCGGAGAGATCCTGAAGTTTGATGTACGCTCTTGAAGTGATATAGGCTTTTTCTATATAAATATTATTGATCTTCTTCACGAGCGTGTTGATATCGTGCATCGTATCACATCTGTGAAGGTAGGGTTCCTTAAGTGCTTCCAGAACTTCTTTGTCGATCAGTGTGATCTCTGTCGTATCGATACTTTCGATCCGGATACAGGCTTGTGTTGCGTTACTCTCTTGCGATAAGGGGATAGGTGTGAGTTCCGTATAGATCGCTTCTGGCGTTTCACGTGCTTTGGTCTGCTCTTCATAGATCTTTTTTTGTTCTTCATAACGTAGGATGTCATCTACCTGTTTGGGTATAGGTAAGGCTTGTAGGAAGTGTGTTTGAAGCAATAAAGTACCGATGTATAGTCTCAAAGGCTTGTATCGTATGTTTTGCATAAAATAAATAGCCCTTCAACTCGTAGTGCGGGATTGTATCTAAGATTATTTTAAGTATTACTTATAATATTAAAATATTTTAAAAAATTATAGTTTTTTATATTTTACACTGCTGCTACAGCAATCCCTCATCGGAAAAACTGTAATAGCCCTCTTTTGCCAGGATGACATGATCGAGCAACTCTATGCCGACCAGTGCTGCTACCTCTTTGAGCCTTTGGGTGATCTGAATATCTGCCCTGCTTGCTGCCAGGGTGCCTGAGGGATGGTTATGGGCCACGATGATTCCCGCGGCCCTGTCGGCTATGGCATCGGCAAAGACCTCTCTGGGATGGACCAGGCTCTGGTTGAGCGTGCCTATGAAGACGGTCCGTGTATTGATGATATGGGAAGCGCCGTCGAGGGTCATCACCAGAAAATGTTCCTGGGATTTGCAGCTGAAAGGTTTGAGTTCATGGTAGACATCTTCTGCAGAAGTGATGCGTTTATTATGCTGTATCAGATAGCGTCTGCTTAACTCTATGGAGGCCAGTATCTGTGAAGCTTTTGCGCTGCCCAGGCCATGGATGCCACAAAGTGTATCAAGGCTTAACGTCTCGAAATCACTGTCCAGCATACAGATGATCTCTCTGGCCAACTTCCGTACATCTTTACCCTGTACACCAGATCCAAGCACTATCGCCAGCAGTTCATCGTTTTTAAGCCCCGCCGCACCTCTGGCTGCCAGCTTCTCTCTAGGCTTGTCATGTTTATGTAATTCTCTGATACTTTTCATCGCTTCACCTGCCTTATAGAAAGCAGTATAGGAGATTTTGAAGATTGCTTATGAAAAAATGTCAAATTGACATGTTTTGAATGATTAGAAACAAACAGCAAAATTATTTCTCTTACTGTCGAGATAATTTTTATTTTTCCAATATGTCAATATTTTTATCCATTAAGAGTATCTTCATCTGTTTGATCGCAAGCTCATTTAGTTTTTTCAGTCGTTCTTCTTGATTCAAACCTTCACCAATAAACAATGCATTTAACGTTTCAAGATTTGCCAGACAGACAAGTTGTGAAACGTTTGCTTCATCTCGTATGTTACCATTCTTATCTCTATTCTTCTCTCTCCATTCTTTTGCAGTCATTCCAAAAAGTGCAACATTTAAAATGTCTGCTTCATTAGCATAAATAGAAGAAACTTGTGAGGGATTTACTATTTTAGGTATGAGGTTTTCTTTAATCGATTCTGTATGGATCCTATAGTTTATTTTGGTAAGATTTCGTTTTATATCCCAACCAAGTTGTTTTTGTTCGTCTTCTTTTAATCTTTGAAACTCTTTTATAAGATATATTTTAAACTCTGCACTGATCCACATTCCAAATTCAAATGCTATATCTTTATGAGCATAGGTTCCTCCATATCTTCCTGCTTTTGCTACAAGTCCGATAGCATTCGTTTTCTCTGTCCACTCCTTGACACTGATCTTATAATTGTTCAGTCCCACCTTGGATGTAATTATGGCATATTCGCCATAATTAAAATCAGGGTTATGTATTCTTTCTCAAATTCCGAGATATTCAACCGTATTTCTATTGCGCAACCAATCCGATATAAAAAAGTCTCCATCCTTAGCTTTTAGCATATCTGTGAGTGAAATATAATCATTATCTTTTACAGTTATTACATTGATGTCTTTTTCTCGTACTGTTATTTTTGCCATGAAGTTACCTTTTACTTTTGTATATCGTAACGACTAAAAACACATATACTTAAAAAAATGTCAAATTGACATTTTTTAACATATTCAACATATAAGAGATACATTTCACTGTTCAGGCTGGATAAACCCTATGGTCTTGCTCTGGGCTGCTTTGGATTCTTCTATCAGTTCGTCCAGCGCTTTGGTCAGCTCCTTGTACTGTCTGTCGCTTTTGCGCTCCACTTCGATGATCTTCTTGGCTAAAGCATTGTAGTGTTTGCTGAACTCTCTCAGTTTGGTAAATGTTCGCATAATGGCGATATTAACCTCTATAGCCACATCACTTTTTAAAACAGTTGCCAACATATAAACACCCTGCTCCGTAAAAGCATAAGGATTAACCGATGAGTGCTTTAAAGTTTTAAACCGGTCACATTTTGTGACCAGTTCATTTTTCTCAGCGTCATTAAGCTGAAACATAAAGTCACTTGGGAATCTTTTTATATTTCTTTTTACTGCCTGGTTCAGTACTTTAGTTTCTACTTTATAAATTGCTGCCAGATCCCTATCAAGCATCACTTGTTCACCACGTATAGTATAGATACGACTACTGATCTCACCCTGTACCATCATCTCATCCATCTATGACTCCTTCATATTGATAAGTCAGTGTAATATATAAAACGATGGATGTTGAAAAATATGGGCCCTGAACAAAGAGAGGAAATGCCCTTGGGGTGCAAATTGGCATATTTAACAGTTTTTCGTATACTCGCAGGCAGAAAGGACTTCCACCTCATCGAACAAATCATCCTTGAAATGGACTTCCAGCAGCCGGTAGGTTTCGCTGTTTTGTGTGGTAGTGATGTCTAGAAAGACGGTGCGTATAGGTTTAGGTTCTTCCAGGATCGAGCGAAGATAGATCAAGGGGTAGTAGAGTTGCAGGAGAGAAAAGTTCGTGAAGGGCCTCTCTCCTGTTTTTGCTTCAAAGAGTATGATCTCATCCCTGTTCTCAAGCACAAGGTCGATCTCAAACTGAAACCCGGAATTGATGGATTTGCTTCCTTTGCTTGTTTTGAACTGTAAGGGGTTGGTGAGTTTGATCTTTCCGAACTGGCCATAAAGCAGCCGTTTGTGGTCTCCTGTCCCGATCACCTATTCAAACACTGCAAGTCCGCTCTCATCAAGAAAATGATTGATGTAGCCAAGTGCGATGGCCTTGTTCAAATAGGCATTTTCATTTCTCTGAAATTTTGCTTTGAGTGTGGCGGGGACATAACTCTATGGGATGTATCTTACTGGTATCGATCTTCTCAAAATCAGTACTGTTCGAACTTCATATTTTATTTGATAACCTATATGTTATTTCCACAATTTTTATAATTCATTTGATACCCTATGGGAGAAATAAAAAATATATTACAAGCATGTACCTACGATAAAATATTATTAACCTACTGACATTTTTGCTATATTCTTCCATAAAAATGGCGGAATTTCATGTTCAAGTTCCCATGTAATACTCATTGGTTGACTTCCATAATGAGATTTATAAAAGACCTTACCTAAGCAAACATAGGTCATAACATTTTTGTTTTCATCGTGATTTGTTTCTCTAACAAATAGAATTATATTTTTGCCATTTCGTTGATGGTTGATGTAACTTTGACCTTTTGGAGATTCAGGTTTAGTTGAATTTTGTGATTGCCAATGAAACAGTTTTTCATTGATCGCATAATCATCGTACATTGTAGTTGGAGAATATTTTTCTTCTGTTTTTTCAAGCGTCACAAAAAGAAGTTCTGTATTTTTATCTTTGATATCTAAAACGCCTTCACGACTACTTGATTTTTTATCGAAACTATGAACACCAAAGCCAGCTAAAATTTGTTCTCTTGTATATCTTGAGTGGACTTTAATTGGCGTTTGAAAAGGAAGGTTTAAATCATATTCAATATAGTTTATTTTTTCACATAAAAGTTCTAAAACCTCTTTTAACTCATCACTTAATAGTTTATTCTCTCCAATATAGTTTATACCTTCCTCTAAATTATCAAATTCATTTGGTTCTTGAAAAAAATCATAATATAGCATTAGCGCCATTTGTTTTTCTTCTTCACAATCTGAATTAAATTTAAAATTCTTTTGAATGAGATCTAAAATAAATTTAAAATATTTGTAAGATTTTGTGAGTAACCACTTTTTTGTAATTGCTCTTACAAGCTCTTTTTCATTAATCTCACTAAATTCTTTTACTACATCTGCTTCATAACATAATTTTGTAAAGCTATCATTTTTATAGAGTTTTTCTAAAGGAATATGATTTACTATTGTAAAATTTCTGATTGTAAGTGGTAAGTTTGTGTAATTTTGAAAGTTTTGAATTTTATTGATAAGTTTTCTTTTTCCAAGCATTGTTGCCTTTTTAATATTATTTAAAATATGCTCTTTTGCTTTTTTTTCTAAAACAATAGAACAACCTAAAGGAAGATGTGGAAATTCATTTTCTATTTCATCTTTTACAGAAGTTGATGTTTTACCAATTAATCCTCTAAATTTTCCTTCAAAATCATATTCTTCTCTTGAATTTCCAACAAAATCTAAAACGGTTAAACACTCTTTATTATCAGCAAACCTAAGTCCACGACCTAACTGTTGTAAAAAAACAGTTAGACTCTCAGTTGGTCGCAAAAATAATATAGTATCAATTTCAGGAATATCTACACCTTCATTAAAAATATCAACCACAAAAAGATAATTAATCTCTTTATTTAGTAGTTTATATTTAATATCATCACGATTTTTATTGCCACTAATAAGATAATCAGCTTTTAATCCAGCTTTACAAAAATTTTCACTCATAAATTGAGCATGTTCTTGTGAAACACAAAATCCTAAGGCAATAACATCATTTATATCCGTTAAATACTCTTCACATTTTTGTAATATATCACCAACTCTTTGTGTAGTTGATAAAGCATCATTGAGTTCGTTTACCTGATATTTTCCATTTTGCCATTTTATATTTTGTAAATTAACATTATCGCTAATACCAAAATATTGAAAAGGGCAAAGAAGTTTTCTATTCAGAGCTTCCGGAAGTCTTATTTCAGCTGCAATCACATCGCAAAAATCATTTAAAATATTTTCATTATCCATACGCTCAGGTGTTGCAGTAAGACCTAAAAGTATTTTTGGATTAAATTTTTCTAAAATCGGTCGATAGCTTTTTGCTGCAATATGATGCACTTCATCAATAATGATAAAATCGAAGTAGTCTGATGATAGTTGAAGTGCTTCAATATTGTTTTGTAAAGTTTGAACCGATGCAAAAAGGTATTCATAACTACTTGGTTCTATCCCATCTACCCAAAGCTCACCAAAGTTATTATCTCTTAAAATTGATTGAAATGTCGCACGTGCTTGAAGTAAAATCTCTTTACGATGAGCAACAAATAGCAATTTACTGTTTTGGTTATTATTTTTGAACCTCTTATAGTCAAATGCACTTATTACCGTTTTTCCTGTACCTGTTGCGGCAACAACTAAATTTTTAAAACGTTTATGTATATCTCTTTGCGTTTGTAATTCTTCAAGAATCTCTTCTTGATAATGAAAAGGTCTAATATCAAAAAAAGTTGAAAATTTATTCTGGTTTTCAATTGAATCATTTTTTAAAGCTAGTTGGAGCTTTTCTTTTTGCTCACCTGTAAAAAGTTCAAACTCTTTATCTTCCCAGTATGTTTCAAAAGTCTTTTCAAATTTTTTAATAATATGTGAAATTTCTACTGTAGTAACTTTTAAATTCCATTCTAAACCACTTGTTAAAGCACTTTTAGAAATATTAGAAGAACCTATATATCCTGTATGAAAACCAGTGTTTCTAAAAAATAGATATGATTTTGCATGAAGTCTTTCATTTGCTGTGTTATAGGAAACTTTAATTTCAGTATTAGGTAAACTCGCTAAAAACTCAACTGCTTTTAAATCTGTTGCACCCATATATGAAGTAGTGATGATTTTTAGTTTGTTGCCTTTGCTTGTAAATTCACGAAGTTCTTTTTCAAATATTCTTATTCCAGACCATTTTATAAAAGAGACAAGAAGATATATTTTGTGTGAAGATCTAATCTCTTTTTTAATTTCACTTTCTAATGAAATTCCTACATTACTTCCAGTAAACAGTTCACTTTGTGTAAGCCTAGTGTATGGGGTAATTTCTTTGATATATTTATCAAAATCAGAAATATTGGAATCCATTTTTGAAAATATTGCATTTAATATTCTTCCGTTTGTTGCTATTAGGTCATTATCGAATTCACTATTGTTTAACTCATTTTTTAAAAGTAAAATAATTTTATTAGATATAGAAATTTGTTTCTCAATACTCTCTTCATCTGTTACCATATTTAGTGCAAATTTAATAACCTTTAATAAATAATGACTTAAAAATTGAGCTGCTTCATGTTTTTCTATAATAGATTGTTGAATGTAAAATTTTTCATTATCAAATTTACTAAGTTTCGATGAGATAAGTTGATTGATGAGCTGTTCATAGATTCCAAGTTCTTCCAATTTTACACCTTATGTAAATAATATTTTTTTACTTTAAACTACTCATTTTCAACACTTAATTAAGGAATTTACCTTCTAATTCATAGCCTATCTTCAAATATAACAATCAATACGTCTGTACCCCAAACTTCAAAAGCATTTTAGGAAGAACATCATCAAGATTGAAGACGTCCTCATCGGTAAGCTCAATTAATTTAAAATTATACTTTTCATAGATTTCTTTTTTTACACGCTTGCGCTCACTATATTTAGGATCATTTTCTAAACCCCAAAATTCAATATAAATCTTACCGGTAGGAATATAAAAATCACAGTAGACTTCTTCTTCAATAGGAAGACGACGTTCATATGCATGTACAATTTCAGCCATATAAAGCCAATTGTCTATAAGCATCTCTGCTTTACTACGGACAAAATGTCCATCTGTTGCTCGGTGTTTAGCTTCAAATTTGGTACGGAAGTCATTATTATCTGACTTATCTACTTTCTCTTGAGTTTCTTCGCCTGCATTACCCTGAACTTCATTTATGACTGCTTTAAATGCATGACTATCAAATATACTCTCAGGCCATTCTACGTAAGGTATGCCACTGCGTGTGTTCTCTTTTTCAATACCACCATTCTTTTTACCCAATTCGGTAATAGTCCAACCTTTTAGATAGCGCTCTATCCAGCCAATCTCAGAAAGCATCATATTGATCTTACGTGCTGAAAGATTATACTTAGTTGCTATATTTGTAGCATTCAAATATTCTTTGTTTTGTGTAATAGCATCGTTAGGAAATGAAATATTTTCAGGCCAAACAATGTAGGTTCCAAATTTCGCGTGTGTATGCCAACAGCCACCATTTTCTTCACCTTTTTTTGTCAATTTAAAGCCTTCATTAGCCTTTTCAATAAAACCAGAAGATATGAGAATTTGATCGAGACTGTTTTTTGGTATTGAAAGTTTTTTAGAAAGGGCACTAGTTGAAATAAGTTTAATATTTGACATCAATTTCTCTTTTGAATTAATTTTTTAATTATAATGCAATCAATGATAGCAAAGAACTTTAAGAAAAACTTTAAATAAATCAATACTTAATATCCCTTTACTGAAAAGAGGATAGAAACAAAAAAATTACGTTAGTGATGAGAATTTCTGTTTTATAAAAGTTGTTATAGATTTTATATTTTTTGGATTATTTTTATGAAGTGGCTCCGGCACGAGGATTCGAACCTCGGACCAAATGATTAACAGTCATCTACTCTACCGCTGAGCTATGCCGGAACAATGATTGAAAAAGCTGTGTGCTTGTTTCGTGGGTGAGATTATAGGGAAAAAGTCCTTTAATGTCAAGAGTTTTTCAGGCTTTTTTGTAAAATTCTACGCCATTTGTTGAAACTTGCTTTATTTTCTTTTTATGTAGAAGATCCTGGACTCTCTTCTGGCTCTCTTCATCAAAAAGTGCTTCGATGTCTTCTGCCGTCAAAGGACGTTTAGATAAAGTTTCCAGTATCTCCTCTTCACTGTAGCTGGAAGCCGAGATCTCGGCTTTTTTACGTGAAGCGATGTAGACCGGCAAAGAGCTGTCAAAAAGATGGCTGATCTCCAGCAGTTTTTCATAACTGACAGGCTTTACCTCATACGCAGGCGGTCTGTCTATGGTGCCTATGTCTATGCGTGTGGGTTGCAGTTTGAGCAGGTACTCGTTGAGCTTGGCGATCTCCTCTTTGGAGTCATTGAGCGTCTTGACAATGAGTATCTCTATGACGAGCGGTCCCTTGTATCTGCTTTTGAACGCTAACATCCCTGACTTGATATTTTCTACATCGATCCCCTTATGGGAACGGTCAAGTTTTTGCAAACATTTTTGAGTCGCACAGTCCAAAGAGAGTTTCACTTCATCCAGTTTCAAAAGTGCATCCTGTACCTTCACATCGTCGATATTGGCCGCGTTGGAGAGGATGAGCGTCTTGGTGCTGCCCTTAAAGCTGTTGATCTCGTCTATAAGCTCTGAGAGATACGGGTAGAGTGTGGGTTCCCCATTGGCCGTGAGCGTGATGAAGTCTACATCACCATGCTCTCCCAGTGCTGCTTTCAGTGCAGTGGTCACCTCTTCTACACTCACAACATCATCATAGGCATCCATCGTCTTGGCCGGGTCAAGTTCGCAGTAGAGACAGTCAAAGTTACACTGCTTTTTACCGGGACTGAGGTCAACCCCTAAAGACTTGCCGAATCGGCGTGAATGGATGGGACCGAAGATCACCTTTGGTGAGTGTTCAGCGTTAAGCGTTAAGCATTCAGTTGTATCAGACATCACTTCTCTTTGTTAGTAATCTTTGACTCTTTTTTTTCAACTTTTTTTCAAAAGAATCTACCGTGTTCTTGTCAACCAGTTTATCACGGTTTTCCAGTTTATACCCCAGCTTTGCTTCAAACTTCAAGAGCGCGATTTTTTTATAGAGTTCCATGATCTTCAGATTGGTCAATCCTCCCAGAAAATTTCGCATGAGACTCAGCTTCTCTCTTAGATAAGCTTCCTTATCTAACTCACTCTTCTGCAATACTGTGAGCTTCTCTTTATAGGTATTACTGTCGATCAGCTCGATGTCGAACTCTTTGTTGATAAAATAGTCCGCTACGGTCGTAAAATAGTGGCTGAAAGGCTTCTTGATATTCTGTACCTTTTTGGAACCCCACAGATACTTTGCCGCGACCTTTTGGAACTCTTTTCTTAAGGCTTCGATCTCTTCGTCCACTGGTACAAGTTTGCCGTCTTCGCGTAATCGAAAGTTCCTGTTAAACGCCATGGAGATAGCATTCATGATATTTTGAAACTCCGTTTTGGCATTGCTTGAGCGGTTCAGCAGAGCGATCAGCAGCTCTTTGATCTTCATCTTGTCATAGTGCACGCTCTCATAGCCGGGCACAGTGAGTGTTTTTAGATGGACCAGTTTGCGTAGATCTTTGACCCGCACTTCACTCTTGACGGAACGCAGCAGGATCTCCTGAAGTTTTTCTATCGAATAGATGTTGAGCGAATCGATGATGTCTGTCACCCGGTACCTGTTCTCATCTGCCAGGTCCATCGCCTGGCACAGAATGGTTTTGCCTGTACTGTTTTGGATCGTGATCCCTTTGGACCCAAGATATTTCTCTTCCAGCGCAATGGCATCCTGAACATACTGCTTTAGATAGAGATACTCCGGATACTCTTCAAGTTCATGCACACGCTTGACCAAAGAAGCAAAGGCATACTGTTTGACATCTTCCGGGAGATTGTCATAAAATCCGTACTTGAGGATACGTCTGAAGTTATTGAGGTTGGCGTTGAACCTTAGAGGCGTATCGAAAGAAGCAGAAGCCTTTTGCAGCATCTTGTCCAAAATGGTTTCACCGTCATGGCTAAATGCCGTATGGCCAATGTCATGCAGAAGTCCTACGATCTTTCCTATCTTGAAAAAATTCAGATCGACATCATTTCCGAGTTGTCTGCTGATATGGTTGAGTATATACTCTGTGCTTAATCCTACTTCAACAGAGTGGCTATAGCGGTTTCGTATGCTGTCTTTGGTACGTTTAGAGAGATACATCGGGATATCTTTGAGACGTACGAACACTTTGTGCCCTACGATCCCAAGTTCACACTCCTCGACGGTTTGGAGCGCCTTGGGCGAGAGTTGAGTATTGAGCGTTGAGCGTTGAGAATGACTATGCATAAAGTTCCTTTATGGTGCTACGTATTACGTGTTAGGTGTTACGATTTTGTATATGTGTCTGGCGCGCCTTTGGGGAGAACTGAGTGTTGAGCTCTGAGCGTTGAGAATTACTCTGCATAATTTTTCTTTAATGAACCAAGCATTCTTAATAACTCTTTTATTTCTTTCACCCATGACATACCGATATTTTTATCGATATATCCGATTTCTATGCCAATATAGGTTTGTGTGATGAGTTCTGCACCCGAACCTTTGGCAATTTCAATATAACGTATTTTTTCCCTAGAAGATTCTTTTTCAAGGCCTTCTGCAATATTACTGGCGATGGAAAGGGAACTACGGGTAATTTGATCTTTAAAACCAAAATCTTTTGAATCAGAAAATAATTTATATACTTCTACAGATAAACGACAGGATCGTTTCCAGACATCCAGTCTCTCACATCGCATATTGCCCCTTTCTCATCGCTCAACGCTCATCTCTCAGCACTGTGCTAAAGAGCTCTAGCGCTTAGCACTCACTCTCTGGCACTCGCTAACGAAATGTTTTGCGTTCTCTACCGGTACATCAGGTAAAATACCGTGTCCGAGATTGAAGATGTGTCTTTTACCGCCCATAGTCTCCTGGATGGATTCTACACACTTTGTTGTTGCCTCTTGAGAGTAGAGTCTGCATGGCTCCATGTTTCCTTGAAGGACGTATTTGTCGCCCAATTTCTCTTTGGCCAAAGCCATAGGCGTTCCCCAGTCTACACCGAAGACATCAAAGTTTCCATACACCAAGCCGCGCTCGATAAAGGCTGCCACACCCTTAGGGAACATGATCACAGGAATATGCGGATACTTCTCTTTCAGATACTCAGCGATCTCTACCATGTATTTCCATGAAAATTCATCATAGTTACCAGGCTCGATAGCTGCTGCCCAGGAGTCAAAGATCTGTACGACATCTACACCCGCTTGTATCTGTTTTTCCATATACAGTTTCACGACCTCGGTGACTTTTCTAAGGATGTTATGGAGAAGTTCAGGGTTAGAGTACATCATCTTCTTACAGATATTGTAGGTTTTGGTTCCTTGTCCTTCTATCATATAGGTAGCCAAGGTCCATGGGGCACCGGTAAAGCCTATAAGTGCTTTATCGTCACCTCTTTCGTCCAGCTGTTCTCTAAGCAGTGCTATCGTCTCATAGACATAGGTGAGTTTACTGGCTGCTTCTTCACCGCCGATGAGTCTGTCCAAGTCTTCCTGTGAAGTTAAAGGATCAGAAAATTTTGGTCCCTCCCCTTTCACAAAGCTCAAATCCATACCCATCTCATCCGGAATAACCAGAATATCTGAAAATAAAATAGCCGCGTCCACACCCACGATATCCAGCGGCTGGATCGTGACTTCTGCTGCTTTTTTAGGATCATGGCACAAATTAAGAAAGTTTCCTGCTTCTGCTCTTACTTTCATATATTCCGGCAGGTAACGTCCTGCCTGTCTCATCATCCATACCGGTGTGTATGGTGTCTCTTTTCCCAAACATGCATCTACAAATATCTTACCCATTAGTGTTTACCTACTTTTCCTAAAAAATACAATCCTGCTGCCAATGCCGTGATAGAGAGTGCAAAATAGAGCATCTCCAACGGTGTCGCAAACTCCGTATGCAATACCCTTTGGAAAAAGTTCACCACCAGGACCATCACGATGACCTTTGCGATCTTGTCCTTGAGCTGGTCAAGTGACTGGATAGCCAGTAATTTGCTGCCATTCTTTCCAGTGGCCTCATCAATGTCTGAAATAAAGAGTTCATAAAGCCCGAATGAGAAGATGAACATTACCACAGCGATCAGATAGAGATCCACTGCTCCGATAATGCCGGCAACCACGTCTTCGTGAAAATGTTCAGGATGCGGTATGGCATGTGTCACTACCTGGAATGATGTAACTGCAACAGTCCAAATGTCCATGGAAGCTACCACGAAAAGTATGATGGCACCCAGCAGACCAAAGATCACTGCCAAAAGTACTATAAACCTGCTTCTCCAGATCGCTCCTTCAAATAACGATTCCAACATTATGCGTTCTCCTCAAGTTTGATCCATTTTTGTGCGATTCTTACTGCATTGGTCGCAGCGCCTACTCTTACCTGGTCTGCGACACCCCAAAGATGAAGGATATTTTTTGCATAGATATCTTTTCTGATACGTCCGACATACGTATCATCCGTATCGGTTGCCGTCAGAGGCATAGGATACTCGTTTTTAGACATATCGTCTACCACTTTCACATTTTCAAAGTTGCCCAATGCTTCTCTGGCTTTATCTACATCCACATCTACTTTGTCTCCAAATGTGATCGTGATAGATTCTGAGTGGCTTCTTAACACCGGTACACGTACACAGGTTGCAGAGACTGCAAAGTCACTGTGCATGATCTTGTTGGTCTCGTTGACCATTTTCATCTCTTCTTTTGTGTAACCGTTTTCCTGAGGCACATCGATATGGGGAATGACATTCAATGCAATGCGGTGGGCAAATGCTTCTACTTTCGCATCATCCAGTGTGAAGTTGAAGAAAGCCTGCATTTGTCGTACGAGCTCTTCCATCCCTTTTTTACCTGCACCACTTACCGCCTGGTAGGTACTGACATCCACTCTTTTGATCCCGTAAAGGTCATGAAGAGGCTTAAGAAGCTGTACCATTTGGATGGTAGAACAGTTGGGGTTGGCGATAATGCCTGACTCTTTCCAAAGTGCGATGTCTTCAGGGTTCACTTCAGGCACCACCAACGGTATATTTGGGTCCATTCTGAAGTGGGATGTGTTGTCAATGACCACTGCTCCGGATTCTACTGCATACTTTGCATAGTAAGCAGAGATGCTTCCACCCGCTGAAAAGAATGCGATATCTATATTGCGTCCTTCAAATACCTCTTCGGTGAGTTCCTCTATCCTATACTCTTCCCCTTGAAACTCTATGGTTTCTCCTGCCGATCTTGCACTTGCCAAAGGCAATAGGTCTTCTACTGGGAATTTTACCTCTTCCAACACTCTAAAAAGCTCTTCACCTACGGCACCGCTTGCACCGACTACTGCTACGTTATATTTTCTCACCTTATACTAATCCTAATGTATTATCTGTATCTTCTGTATCGTCACCGTCATTCTCATCCGGTGTCTCTGCTTTTTGGCATTTTGCAATGCTGACCACTCTGTCTTTTGCATCTACGTTGACGATCTTCACACCTGAGGTGTTACGTCCTGCTTTACGGATGGTTTCCATATCTACACGTATCATCTTGCCGATACTTGTCAGACACATGAGGTCTTTGTCCTCTTCTACAAATACCACACCTACCACATCACCTGTTTTAGGTGTAAGCTTCATAGAGATCACCCCTTTACCCGCACGGTTCTGTTCACGGTACTCACTCGCAGTGGTACGTTTACCCAGACCTTTTTCACTGATCATCAGAAGTTCATCTTCTTCATTTTCGATGGTCGTGGCACCGCAAACGTGGTCACCTTCTATCTTGAACTTGATCGCAGTCACACCACGTGATACTCTACCTATCTCTCTGGCATCTTCTACTTTAAATCTGATACACAGACCCTTTTTCGTTGCCACGAAGAGCCATTTCGTATCCGGTTTGACGATCTTCGCGTCGACCAATGCATCCTCTTCATCAAGGTTGATCGCTCTTACACCATTGCTTCTGATGTTCGAGTACTCAGAGAGGTTGGTTCTCTTCACGATACCGTTTTGTGTAAAGAAGACCAATCCTTTGTCCGCTTCAAAATCCTCCGTAGGGATGATCGCCATGATCTTCTCATCCTGCTGAAGATTGATAAGGTTCACGACTGCTTTACCTTTGGCTGTACGAGACCCCTCCGGAATACGATAGACTTTGAGCCAGTAGAGCTGTCCTCTGTCTGTGACGAACATGAGTGTGTCATGGGTATTGGACGTAAAGAACTTCTCGATGAAGTCATCATCATAGGTCGTTACAGCGATCTTTCCTTTACCGCCACGATGCTGTTTCTCATACTGCTTCACAGGCACACGCTTAATGTACCCACGGTGTGTGATCGTTACCACCATCGGCTCGTTTGGAATAAGGTCTTCGATGTCGATATCATCATAATCATCTACGATCTCTGTACGGCGCGGTGTGGTATATTTTTCACGTATCTCTACAAGTTCCTCGCGGATGATTTCATTGATCTTCTCTTCACTTTTCAAGATCGCTTCAAGTTCTGCGATGAGTTTGAGCAACTCATTCAACTCATTCTCGATCTTCTCGATCTCAAGACCTGTCAGACGTCTCAATCTCATCTCCAGGATCGCTTTTGCCTGGATCTCTGAAAGTTTGAAACGGGACATGAGGTTTTCTCTGGCTTCGACATCATCTGAAGAGGCACGGATGATCTTGATCACCTCATCGATGTTGTCCACAGCGATCTTGAGACCTTCCAAGATGTGTGCTCTTGCTCTTGCTTTTTCAAGATCGAAGATCGTTCTTCTGATCACTACCGTTTTTCTGTGTCTCAGGAAAAGGTCGAACAGTTCCATAAGATTAAAGACTTTGGGTTCTTTATCTGCGATCGCAAGCATGATGATACCGAACGTCACTTGCATCTGTGTACTTTTGAAAAGGTTGTTAAGCACGATCTCACTCATCGCATCACGCTTCAGCTCGATCACCACACGGATACCTTCTCTGTCCGACTCGTCACGCAGTTCCGAGATCCCCTCTATCTGTTTGTCACGTACAAGCTGTGCAATGTTCTCTATGAGTCTGGATTTATTGACCTGGAAAGGCAGCTCATCGATGATGATGATCTCTTTGGAACCTTTTTGCTCGATATGCGTTTTCGCACGTACTTTGATACGTCCGCGCCCTGTCGTATAGGCATCTGTAATACCCTTTCGGCCGAAGATGATACCACCCGTCGGGAAGTCAGGTCCCTGTACGACTTTCATAATATCTTCTATTGTTGTTGACGTATCGTCGATACGCATGACCAGCGCATCTATAAGTTCATCCAGTCTATGCGGAGGAATGTTCGTAGCCATACCGACCGCGATACCGCTTGAACCGTTCAGAAGCAGGTTTGGCACACGAGAAGGAAGTACATCAGGTTCCTGCATGGAATCATCATAGTTTGGTACAAAGTCTACCGTATCTTTCTCAAGGTCAGAAAGAAGCTCTTCAGCGATCTTGGTCATACGTGCTTCGGTATATCTCATCGCTGCCGCATTGTCACCATCGATCGAACCGAAGTTTCCTTGACCGTCAACCAGCGGTGCCTGCATAGAAAAGTTTTGCGCCATACGTACAAGTGCGTCATAGACCGAGGAGTCACCGTGCGGGTGGTACTTACCGATCACATCCCCGACGATACGCGCGGATTTTTTATAAGGACTTCTATGTGAAAGACTGAGATCGTTCATCGCATAAAGGATCCTTCTATGTACAGGTTTCAACCCGTCTCTCGCATCAGGTAATGCTCTACCAATGATGACGCTCATAGAGTAGTCAAGGTAACTTGACTTCATACTATCTTCAATTAACACTTGTCCGGTATTTTGTTGCTCTTCAAACAGATCGCTCATGCATTTCCTTGTTGTGTAAAAAATTGTATTGATTGTATCTAACATCGGCTTAAATAAAAAGGCTAAAAAGCGCTTAAAATCGACGCTAGGTATCTTAAAATGGATTTAACATAGTTTTAACACTAGATTCTATATAATGCAGACAAAATTAACAGATGAGGAAAAATAGTGCCAATTGAACAACTGAAAGATATCGTAGATTATGGGATCATAGGATTTCTCTTTTTCTTGAGTTTCATTACCTTTGCCTTTGCTATCGAGAGAGTACTTTTCTACCGTGGTCTCAAAGTGACAGACTACAAAAATAAAACCGCGTTGGAACTGGATATTTCAAAACGTTTGGCGACCATTGCCTCTATCGGTTCAAATGCACCCTATATAGGACTGCTGGGTACGGTACTTGCTATTATCCTTACGTTTTATATCATAGGTGACCAACAGGATACGATCAACCCTGGTGAGGTGATGAAACACCTGGCCCTGGCACTGAAAGCGACCGCAGCAGGACTGGTCGTGGCGATCCCTGCAACCGTGATCTACAATGCACTGCTTACAAGGGTCGATACGATCCTGGCCCAATGGGAAATCGCACAGGATACTAACGCATAATGAGGAGAGAACGCTTTGACAAAATGAATGTCGTTCCCTTCATCGACATCGTGCTGGTACTGCTGGTCATCGTACTTGCCACAGCAACGTTCGTAGAAAATCAAGCGATCAAAGTAGACCTTCCATCTGCCAGTTCCAAAAAAAGCGAAGAGAAGAAAAATATCCAAATTGCAGTCGATAAAGAGGGAGTCTATTCCTATGAAAAAGAAGTATTGAGTCTTGAGCTTATCAAAGAAAAACTGATGAAGCTTGATCCTAAAAAGGATCTTATTTCACTGCGTATGGATAAAAGCAGTGAATTTCAGTACTTTGTAGATATTATCGATATCCTTAAAACCAAAGGGTTTGAGAATATTTCGATCATTACGAAACAGTAACGACTTCAGCATTTATGATCCTCGTATTTGTACGGGGATATCTAACCCCTAACCCAATCATTATTACCATTTCTGACATTTTAATTGAACTTCCTAAACATTCAAACTGCGGTATTGCTACCCTCTTCATTTTTTTAGAAAAAACGAAGCAAAAAAGCGTCATGGCTCTCGAATCGCGTTGCTTTCAAGGGCGTTCGCCATGACATGGGCGCACATTCGTGCGATCAATAACAGGAAAAGCATAAGTATCGTTTACGATACCCTTCATCAATCGTACACAGTACGCTTCTGACACTACGAACACCCTTGAAAGCGGAGCGATTTGAGAGTAGTGTCGACTTTTGCATACTTTTCTAGAAAAGTATGAGGGAAATAACGCCACAGTTATGGATGGTTAGGAAGTTCAGTAAAACTTTCAAAAGTCTCATCATGCTTAGCAAGAAAATTCACAAATCAAGTTGAAGATACAAACTTCCACTATTCCGTCATCATCGTATACGGCCGCTTCAACTTCTCCGTTAACTGATGCATACTGACCGAGCGTCCTTCTCTGGCAAACTCGTGTCCGTCCATGAAAACGATCATCGTAGGGACTGAAAAGACTTGAAAGTGTGCGGAGATCTGCGGGTTTTCATGCGCATCCAAATAGATCTGTTTTAGCAGAGGAAAGTGTTCATCAAAGACCTCTTTGAACTTGGGTCTGAGTGCATGGCAGACACTACAGTGTTCTCCGGAGAAATAGAGTAAAACCCCTACTTCACTTTTTATCGTGTTTTGCAGTTCTTCGAGTGTCATAGATTATCCTTGAATCATTTATAAAATTATAACTTTTACGAACTGCAACTCAGCTTCTGATTTTTAAATGCATCCGGGGTAGCTCCTGCCCATCTTTCATGTGCCTCATGTTCGGCATAGGGACCCTGTGCTATCTTGAACAAGGTATCCACCACACTAAAGTCACCCTTTTCCGCCGCTTCAATGGCTTCCTGGAGCATATAATTTTTGAGTACGAACTTTGGGTTGGTCTGCAACATCACATTGCGTCTCTCTTCAGTAGTGGAGGTATTTGCTTTGAGTCTCTCATCATACCTGTCCAGCCACTCATTCATAGGCTTATGGTACAGACCCAGTTCCAACAGAGCTGTTCTCTCTCCCTCATAACGGCTGAGTGTTCTAAAGAAAAGTGTATAGTCTATAGCGAGTCCCTGCATCATCCCCAATAATTGTTTGATAAGTTCCAGGTCCTCATCTCTCAGAACATCCAAGCCTAACTTGTGACCCATCACTTCAAGATATCTACTGGTGTAGAGCTCTGCATAGTGTGCCAATGCTTTTTCCAACTTGAATAGTTGGACCATCGGTGAGAGAGTATGCATCAGTGCCTGCAGGTTCCATTCCCCTATATTGGGCTGATTTCCAAAGCTGTAACGTCCGCCCTGGTCCGTATGGTTGCAGATATAGTCATAGTCATAGTCATCCAGGAAGGCATAGGGACCATAGTCTATGGTAAGCCCTGCGATAGACATATTGTCTGTGTTCATCACGCCGTGGTTAAAGCCTACGGCCTGCCACTCGGCCATAAGTCTGGCTGTTTTGGTTACGACTTCTGTAAAGAACTGCAGATATTTGTTCGGTACATCTGTCAGGTGCGGGTAACTCTCCGCGATCGCATAGTCAGCCAAAGCTTCCAACTCTTCATATCGCTTTTTATGTGCAAAGTACTCAAAGGTACCAAAACGTATCCATGAGGGAGAGACACGAAGCACGATGGCCCCGGTCTCCCACTTTTCTCTGTATACTTTGTGCTCTGAACCTATGAGAGCCAGGGCTCTTGTACTTTCTATACCCAGTCCATGCATCGCTTCGCTCATCAGATACTCACGGATGGAAGAGCGAAGTACCGCACGCCCGTCACCGAAACGTGAGTAACGTGTCTGGCCTGCCCCTTTAAGCTGCAGGTGCCACTGTTTGATCGTCCCTATGTTGATGGCCCGTCCGTCTCCCAGACGTGGGACAAAGTGTCCGAACTGATGCCCTGCATAACACATCGCAAAAGGATCTGACCCTGTAAGTTCCCATGCACCATTGACGAATTCAACAAAAGCATCACTGTAGAGCTCTTCGCAGTCTATATCCAACAGCTTGGCCACTTCTTCATTGGCATGGATCAAAAAAACATTCTCCAGTGGTGTAGGCTTGACTCTTGTATAGCACTCTTCCGGTAATGCCAGATAGGGATTGGTCAGTTTTATTTCATTCAGTTTCATAGTTAAATTCTACACAGCAGGGCTTTGATGCTACTTAAGCCAAATAGGAGTATAATCACACAATTCAATTTGTAAGGAATCACGAATGGGTAGAGCGTTTGAATACCGTAAAGCAGCGAAAATGAAAAGATGGGGAACCATGTCAAGACTTTTCCCAAAATTAGGAAAGATCATCACTATGGCAGCCAAAGAAGGCGGTCAGGATCCTGACATGAACCCTAAACTGCGTACAGCGATTCTCAATGCCAAAGCGCAAAATATGCCTAAAGACAACATCGATGCAGCGATCAAAAGAGCTTCGGCAAAAGATGCTGCGGATATCAAAGAGTTGACATATGATGTCAAAGCTCTACATGGTGTGCAGATGATCGTAGAGTGTGCAACAGACAACAATACAAGAACGGTTGCCAATGTCAAGGCCATACTTACCAGAAACGGTGGAGAGATGTTGACATCGGGTTCATTGAACTTCATGTTCACACGTAAATGTGTGTTTGTATTTAACAAAACGGAAGATATGGACCTCGAAGAGCTGGAATTAGAACTCATTGACTTTGGTTTGGAAGAGATAGAAGAAGATATCGAGCCTCAAGAGGTAGGTGATGATATCAAGATCGTCAGAGTGTATGGTGATTTTACTGCATTTGGTGAACTGAGTAAAGCATTGGAAGATATGAATATAGAAGTGAAAAAAGCGACACTTGAATATATTGCCAATACGCCGATAGAGCTCAGTGACGAACAGATGGAAGAGGTCGATACGCTGATCGATAAACTTGAAGAAGATGAAGACGTGCAATCTGTCTTTACAAATATCGCCTAAAGCCTCATATATCTCATAATACTTACGATAGAGACAGAGGGAAAAGCATATCCGTCATGGTGGATATGCTTAGGAGAGTGGAGCTTTTCTTAATAAAATGTCATCAATAGATGCGGTGAATCCTCATCAATATAGATCCCTGCAGTATCAGACTGTGCCATATGATGTGCCGATGCACTTGATGCCAAACCGATAGCCAAAAGCAATAGTGTTGCTAATCTTTTCATATCAATCCTTATTCAATTAAAATGTCATCAAAAGATGCGGTGAATCTTCATCGATATAGATACCTGCAGTATCAGACTGTGCCATGTGATGTGCCGATGCACTTGATGCCAAACCGATAGCCATTAGTAATAGTGTGATTAATTTTTTCATTCTTTGAATCCTTTCTTTTTTAAAGATGAGGAAGTATAGAATAAAAGTATGAAGAGAGTGTGAAGAGATATCGGATAGTGTTGTGTGATGATCACAGCCTGGATAGTCTGTGATCATAGAGAGAGGAAAAGCTTACTGTTCGTGTTGTTCTACGAACGCCTCGTAGCCGCCTTCAAAATCGATCATCGTCCCATCTTCGTTGAGTTTGATGATACGGTTTGCAAATGCATCGATGAGTTCTCTATCGTGAGAAACACAGATCGCACCCCCCTGGTAGTTATGTAACGCTTCGCCTAAAGCAACGATCGCCTCAAGGTCCAAGTGGTTGTTCGGCTCATCCATCACGAGGAAGTTCGAAGCATCCATCATGATCTTGGAAAGCATGACACGGTGTTTTTCCCCACCTGAACATGCATTCACTTTCTTTTTCTGCTCTTCACCGCTAAAAAGCATACGACCCAAGGTTTTTCTAATATCATCGATATGCCATTTAGGATCAAACCCTTGTATCCACTGTGGCAACTCTTCATCACCTACGACAAGGTCTGTCGTATTTTGCGGGAAGTAACTGGTGGTAATGGTCTGTCCCCATTTAAACGTACCAGCATCAGGTTCGACATCTCCCATAAGAATTTTAAGCAGCGTGGTTTTTCCTACACCGTTGGTACCGATCAAGGCAATTTTGTCACCTTTGTTTACCTTGAAAGTAAGATTTTCAAAAACGGTTTCCCCTTCATAGCTTTTGGAAAGTCCTTCCACTTCAAGTACTTCATTACCGATCTCTCGGTGTGCCTTGAACATAATGGAAGGGTCACGTCTTGATGAGAGTTTGATCTCACTGACATCGAGTTTGTCCAATTGCTTTTGACGGCTGGTTGCCTGTTTCGCTTTGGAGGCATTTGCAGAGAATCTCGCGATGAACTTTTCAAGCTCGTCTTTCTCTTTCAGTGCCTTGCCTCTATCTGCTTCTGCCTGTTTGGCGATAAGGTTGGCTGCAATGTACCACTCATCATAGTTCCCTGTAAACTCACGGATATTCTGGAAATCAAGATCAAGAATGTGTGTCACGACACCGTTAAGGAAGTGTCTGTCGTGAGAGATCACAAGCAGTGTACCTTCATGACGTTTCAGTTCATTTTCCAACCATGTGATCGTATCCATATCCAGGTTGTTCGTAGGCTCATCCAGAAGCAATACATCTGGTTTGAGGAAGAGTACCTGTGCAAGGAGGATCTTGAATTTGTCCCCTCCCGTCAGCGTAGACATCAGATCATCATGTTGTGATGCGGGAAAACCTAGCGCTTCAAGCAGTTTTTCTATCTTGACATCTGATTCATAGGTAGGGTCTTCATCTGCACAGATCATTTCAAGTTCGGCCAAACGGTTGTTGACCTCATCACTCTCAAAGTCACCTTCCATGTAGAGTTTCTCTTTCTCTTTTTGTGCATCAAAAAGTTTTTTGTTTCCATAGAGTACGGCATCTTTGAGCGTATAATTTTCAAACGCATACTGGTTTTGACTCAAAACACCCAGTTTGAGTCCAGGCTGAAGCTGTACTTCACCGTCACTTGGTTCTATCTCACCCGAAAGAATTTTGAGGAATGTTGACTTTCCTGCACCGTTTGCCCCGATCAGGCCATAACGCTTCCCTGCATCTAAAGTGATATTGATCTTATCAAAAAGCACTCTTTTTCCATAGCGCTGTGTTAAATTGACTGTACTAAGCATATCTGATCCTTGTAAATAATGATTGGAATTTTAACATAATGGTCTGAAAGTGGCAGAAAGTATGGGTGAAAGGGTCTTTATCACCATAAAACCCTTTAGCCAGAGA
The DNA here is from genome assembly GCF_019972135.1 of Sulfurovum sp. TSL1. NCBI lineage: Bacteria > Pseudomonadati > Campylobacterota > Epsilonproteobacteria > Campylobacterales > Sulfurovaceae > Sulfurovum > Sulfurovum sp. TSL1. The sequence goes on from NZ_BPFI01000001.1 coordinate 1,029,242, forward strand.
AGATCAATCAAGCAGATCGATAATATTTTCAATAGGACGACCGATAGCCGCTTTGCCATCTTTGATCACGATAGGTCTCTCGATGAGCTTGGGATTTTCTACCATGGCCTCTATGAGTTTCTCCTCATCTGTCTCTTCTTTCAGATTCAACTCTTTATAGAGATCCTCTTTGGTCCGCATCAGTTCTCTAGCCGAGATACCCAGCATTTTAAGCACTGCTTTTAGTTCCTCTCTGCTCGGAGGTGTATCCAGGTATTTGACGACCTCTGCTTCAATACCTTTTTCTTCTAAAAGTGCCGCTGCGTTTCTTGATTTTGAGCATCTTGGGTTATGCCATATGGTTACATTTGCCATAATATTCTCCTTTGCTATGTAATGTGACTATCTTTTTATCTACCCCGTTAATAAGCGTTTTATCTTTACCTGTATACGCTATGTTCAAGAGTAAGTACCGGATAGCATTGAGGCGTGCTCTTTTTTTGTCATTGGCATCCAGTTCACACCAAGGGGCATGCTCTGTACCGGAGAGTTTGAACATTTTATCACGTAACACTGCATAGGTATCATAGGCATCCAGTGACAGGTAGTCCAATTTAGAAAGTTTCCAGCCTTTAAGCGGATCATTTTCTCTGTCTTTAAGACGCTTTTTTTCTGTTTCATGTGTGATGTTCAAATAAAACTTGAAAATCAACACACCATCATCTATCAGCATCTCCTCTACACCGTTCACCTGTCTGTAAAAGTGATCATGTTGTTCTTGTGTACAGAAACCGAAGACCTGTTCTATGCCGGCTCTATTGTACCAGCTTCTGTCAAAAAATACGATCTCACCGGCATTGGGTATCTGTTTTAAATGACGCTGGAAATACCACTGCCCCAACTCTTTTGAGTTTGGTTTGGGCAGGGCGACCGAACGCGCTTCTCTCGGGTTGAGATAGTTATTGAACTCTTTAATGCTGGAGCTTTTTCCTGCCGAATCCATACCTTCGAAGATCACTAAAACTCTTTTGTTGTTATCGATCACCCATTTTTGAAATTTGACCAGTTCATACTGAAGCCTAAGGGCCTCTTTTTCATAAAAGTCTCGTTCTATCTTTCCAGACTTCTTGAAAACTTTGGAAGGCTTCTTCTGATACTCTGGAAGCTCTTTTGTATAGATAATCTTTTGTTTAGTCATCTTTATCTCCGTTCAGGCCTTTAGGGATACACTTGTTGGTCTGCGCACCCATTTCTTTGAGTTGTTCCACTTGTCTTACAAGGTTTCCTTTACCGTCACTCAATTTGTTTCGCGCGGCAGAGAAACTGTTCTGTATACCGTCGATCTGTTTGGATATTTTCATCAGGTCTTCAGAGAAACCGACAAACTTGTCATACATGGCACCTGCTCTTCTGGCTATCTCTTGCGCATTTTGGTTTTGACGTTCATATTTCCAAACATTTTCAACCGCTCTCATTGCTACCAGCAGTGTGGTCGGTCCGACAAGCAGTATCTTGTTTTTAAAAGCATTGTCATAAATACTGCTGTCATGTTCCAGTGCCACAGCCAGGGCACCCTCTATAGGCATGAACATAAAAATGAAATCCAAGGTATTGACCTCTTTGAGTCGTTCATAATTCTTGTTGGCAAGTCCTTCGACATGTGCTCTGATGGAATTTAAGTGTGTAGCAAGATGCAACGCTCTGGCATCATCATCTCCGGCATTCACGAAACGTTCATAGGCTACAAGCGACGTCTTCGCATCAATGATCACATCTCTCTTGTCCGGTAGATGTACCACTACGTCCGGTCGCAGGATCTCATTTTCATCCGTACGCAGACTCACTTCACGTTCAAATTCATATCCTTTACGCAGTCCTGAAGCTTCCAGTACACTTTCAAGTACCATTTCACCCCAGACGCCCTGCCGTTTGCTGTCACCTTTGAGTGCATTGGTAAGATTGATCGCATCTTTACTGATCTTTTTATTGAGCTCTTTGAGTGAATTGATCTCATTTTTCAACACTGCCCTGTCCTGGCTCTCCGTGTTATAGGTGTCCGCTACCTGTTTTTTAAACTCTGAGATCTGTGTTTGAAGCGGTTTGATCATGTTGTCCAGGTTCTCTTTGGAGAACTCTGCGAACTTTTGGGAATTTCCGTCAAACACTTTTTTGGCCAGCGCTTCCAACTCATCTTTGATCTCTTTTTTATGGTTGAGCATCATCTCTTTTTGAGAGGATGCATGCCTCTCTTCACTCTCAAGCTTCATCAGTAAACGTGCATTGTTCGTGCGGTACTTACTGTTCTCCTCAAGGATGGCGTCCTGACGGCCTTTAAGCATATTATGCTCTTCTAACAGTGCTGCATGGACCCCTTGGGCACTTTCAAGCTGTGCTTTTGTCTGGCTGAGTGTTTTTTCCAATTCATTGTATTTCCCTTGTAAATTGGTCAGTGTTTCATTGGTCGACCTCAGTGCCTCTTTCGTTTCTGAAAACTGTTGCAACTCCTGCTCATTGCTTGCATTTTTGATCTTATAGGCTTGAAGCTCATGCTCCAATGCAGAGATATATTCCGTTTTCTCCTGGTTATCGACCTTGGTGTTCCAAAACCTGTCTTTGTATATTTTGACCTTCATGGCAGACACTACGACTACAAGCACAATGACCAGGAGTACGACCAGTGCCAGACCTGCCATCAGCATTAATGTAGAATCATTCTCTATTTTCATCACTAACTCTTGCATACTTATCCTTGAATCATGTCATAGTCTATAGGGTAATTACATTTCATGCTTTGTGCAGGTAAATTTCCTTTTCCATACCGCATCTGTTTGAAGAGTATCTGTACTTTGTTATCCAGGTCATCAAAATAGGCGATACTGTGCAGTTTTTTTTGTGCATCGACCTGTATGGTATATTTTTTATTTTCATACTCTGCTACATAGATATTTTTACGGTGCAGTTTTGCTTGTTTTACTATCTTGGCAATATGGATTCCGTTTGATATACGATAGGCAGAAACCTGCTCCAGATCATGATCTACCACAAGCAGCTCCAAGCCATCGGTACATACCTCTTTTTGTGTAGGTTCTTTATAGCTCCATTTGAAAAGTGTCTCATTGGAGAAACGTACGTTGCCGCTGTAGGTGATCACTTTGTTTTTTGTATTGGTGATTGTCTGTATGAAATCTGCTTGGAAATTTTCTGGCAGTTCTATGCTTGCAGAGAGCAGAGAAGATGCCAATAACAGTAACGATAATAGTCTCATTCTTTTTCCTTTAATAACTTGAAATATACCAAAATAGCACTTGTACCGTGTTAATATCTGTCATATTGTCATAAAATTGTGAAACAAGCGTGTGAAGCACTCACCTTTTCTTTACGGAATATTAATCGCTATTTGGATAAAATAATCCTAATTTATGCAAAGGCACAACCTACAATGATAAAAAGCGTACTTAAACTCTTTGGCACACAAAATGACAAGATCGTAAAAAACTACCTCAAAAAAGTAAAAAACATCAATCAACTTGAACCTCAATATGAAGCGTTGGATGATGAAGCACTCAGAGCTGCATTTGAAACATTGAAAAATGAAGTGCAAAGTGGCACCAAAACACTCGATGATGTACTGTATGACTCTTTTGCCATCACCAGAGAAGCGGCGAAACGGGCTTTAGGGATGAGACATTATGATGTACAGATGGTCGGGGGACTGGTACTCAACGACGGGAACATTGCAGAGATGAAAACAGGTGAAGGTAAAACACTTGTAGCCACACTGGCTGTCGTGCTTAATGCTATGACAGGGAAAGGTGTACATGTCGTAACGGTCAATGACTACCTTGCAAAAAGAGACTCCGAAGAGATGGGTCAGCTCTATGCGTTTCTAGGATACAGCGTCGGATGCATTACGGCGGACATCCATGATGATATGGGTAGAAAAGCGCAGTACGCTGCGGATATCACCTATGGTACGAACAACGAGTATGGTTTTGACTACCTTCGTGACAATATGAAGGTAAGAGTGGAAGAAAAAGTACAGCGAGAACACCATTTCGCTATCGTGGATGAAGTAGACTCCATCCTGATAGATGAAGCCAGAACACCGCTGATCATCTCAGGACCAACACAGCGTGACCATAACCATTATGCCCGTGCAGATGCCATTGCCAAGCAGATGGTACGCGGAGAAAAGATAGACACAAAACCGGGTGAACCGGAGCAGACCACGGGTGACTTCATCGTCGATGAGAAGAACAGAACCATAGTCATGACAGAAGACGGGCTGCAAAAAGCGCAAGATCTCTTTGAAGTAGAAAATCTTTACAATCTGGAAAATGCTGTACTTTCGCATCACCTTGACCAGGCGCTCAAAGCACACTACATCTTTGAAAAAGATGTCGACTATGTCGTACAGAACAATGAGATCATCATCGTGGATGAGTTTACAGGGAGACTCTCTGAGGGGCGTAGATATTCGGAAGGATTGCACCAGGCACTCGAAGCCAAGGAAGGTGTAGAAGTGCAGGAAGAGTCACAGACTCTGGCAGAGATCACCTACCAAAACTACTTCAGACTCTATGATAAACTTGCCGGTATGACAGGTACGGCACAGACTGAAGCTACGGAATTCTCACAGATCTATAACCTGGATGTCATCTCCATACCGACCAATCTGCCTGTTGCCAGACTGGACAAAAATGACCTGATCTATAACACGGAACGTGAAAAGATGGACGCTGTGGTAAGCCGGATCAAAGAGCTCAATGAAAAAGGACAGCCCGTACTCATAGGTACGGCTTCCATAGAAAAGTCTGAAATGATCCATGAGAGACTCAAAAAAGAGAAGATCGCGCACAACATCCTCAATGCGAAAAATCATGCACAAGAAGCAGAGATCATCGTCAATGCCGGACAAAAAGGTGCAGTAACCGTTGCTACCAATATGGCAGGTCGCGGGGTTGACATCAAGATCGAGGATGAAGTAAGAAGCCTTGGCGGGCTCGTGATACTGGGTACAGAGCGTCATGAGAGCAGACGTATAGACAATCAGCTCAGAGGTCGTTCCGGACGTCAGGGGGACCCGGGAGAGAGTCAGTTCTTCCTCAGTCTTGATGACAACCTGCTTCGTATCTTCGGCGGGGAGAAGATCAGAAATATCATGAACAGACTTGGGGTTGAAGACGGCGAATACATTGACTCCAAGATCGTGACACGCTCGGTAGAGAAAGCACAGAAAAAAGTAGAGAACCAGCACTATGAGTCAAGAAAACATATCCTGGAATATGATGATGTGGCGAACCACCAAAGAAAAGCGATCTATGCATTCAGAAATCAACTCCTTGATCCACAGTTTGACATCGCTGCCAAGATCAAAGAGAACCGTGCAGAGTATATAGAGTACCTTTTAGGAGAAGCTGAGATCTTTGCAGGGATGCCTACGGAAGATTTTGATGTAGAGAGACTTGCTGCATTGATCAAAGAAGAGCTGCGTATTGAAGTGAAAAGTGAACAATTCAAAGAGAAAGAAATGGAAGCGCTCACTGCTATGATCACTGAAATGATGGAGAACCTCTACGAACGCAAAATGTCCCAGATCGACCCTGAACAAAGACAGGAGATAGAACGTATCTTATACCTCCAGGTGCTTGATCCTCAGTGGAGAGACCACCTGTATGAAATGGATGTACTTAAAACAGGTATCGGGCTTAGAGGGTACAATCAAAAAGACCCGTTAACGGAGTACAAACAGGACAGCTATAAACTCTTTACAGATCTTGTCTCACGTATCAAGATAGAAGCGGTCAAAGTACTTCAGCTTGTACAGTTTGACTTTGAATCGCCTGAGGAAGAGGAAGCTGCAGTGGAGCAGATCAGAGAAGAGTTAGAGAACGATGTTGCCAATACGACACTCAACCAGTCTTTTGAAGAAGGTGTCATTGCTGAAGATTCATCAAAACTCAGTCCTATCACAGGCACAAAAAAACCAAAAAGAAATGATCCGTGTCCCTGCGGTTCGGGTAAAAAATATAAAAACTGTTGTGGACAGAGCGGACCTAAAAAAGGTCTTTTGGCATAATGTCCACACCTGCCAGAATCTCCTCGCCTAATAAAAAGTTTATTAGGCATATCATCAAACACTACCTCAAATATGATAAAGAGAACCCTTTTATCTTTATCTCTGCAATGTTGGCTTTCTTGGGTATCGCTGCAGGTGTAATGGTACTGATGATCGCCATGGGGATCATGAACGGGACACAAAAAGAGTTCACCAAAAAACTTTTTGTGATGAACTACCCTCTGACCATACTTCCACTGGAAGAAGATACCGTCAATGATGCACTGATCACTAGATTGGGAGAAAAGTTTCCCCATCTTCAGTTCAGTCCCTATTATACCACTCAGGTCATCACAAAAAATGACGGTGCCGTGCAAGGCTCTTTGGTCTATGGTGTGGATTTTGATAAAGAGAGCAAGATCAACGCCATCTTTAAAGAGGCAACAGGCCATGAAACAAGCAAGTTCAGGGTGGTGATAGGTGAAGGGCTCTCTTTTGAAATGAATGCGCCTAAAGGGGAAAAGGTCACACTCTATTTTTCAGAGCAGCAGGCTATCGGTTTTGGGACCATGCCGCTCCAAAAACGTTTTATCGTAGACGGTATTTTCAAATCCGGTCTTAAAGCCTATGACAAAGCGATCATGTATACCTCTTTGGAAGCGTTTGAAAAACTTCTGGACCGTAAACATGGAAGCTATGACGGTCTGCATATCTATACCGAAAATCCTCTGGATGAGATAGACGCCATACGAAGCGTACTGCCTGAAATGGTCGTCATAGAAGGCTGGTGGCAGCAGAACGGAAATTTCTTTGCAGCGATGGAAATGGAAAAAAAGGCGCTCTTCCTGGTGTTGCTTCTTATCATCCTTGTCGCCTCGCTCAATATCATCTCTTCTTTGCTGATGACAGTGATGAGCCGAAGAAGAGAGATCGCCCTGATGCGTACACTGGGTGCCACGAAAGTAGAGATCAAAGCGATCTTCTTTAGATTAGGCCTTATTATAGGGAGTGCGGGTATCGTAGCGGGTACCCTCCTTGGCGGACTGGGTATCTGGGTACTCACAACCTTTGACATCATCTCCATGCCTGCGGATGTTTACGGTACTTCGAAACTGCCGGTTGATCTGACGTTCCATGATTTTGGATTGATCATACTAGGTACCAGTATCATTATACTGCTTTCTGCCCTCTACCCTGCAAAAAAAGCATCTCAGACGGACCCTTTAACGGTACTCAGAAATGAGTAATATAAAAGTGCGTCCCATCAGACAAATCCACCATTCTATTCGTTGATGATATGCTCCGGTGACTCCAGTGCTCTTTTGAGTATTTTGAGAGGTAATGAGAGTATATCCCCGCCCGCGGATGTCTTGACCTTTGGATCGTCTAATGTTCCTGTAATTTGGAGTCCGAAGGTCATACTCTTATCTTTTCCCATCAAAATATAACCTACCAGAGGCAAACTTCCTACCAGTTTACCCAACTCTCTTGCCGATTGGATAGCAAGATTGATATCGATGGTTTTTTTCTCAAGATCGATCTCTCCTGTTCCTGCGATCGTTGCCGATGTACCTTTAATATAAATGGAATCAAACAGGATCTTATCCTGTTTGATCATTCTATATTCGACGACTCCCTTCTCTATCGTAAAGCCTTTGTCGGAATAACCGGGGTTTTGTAAAGAGGCTAAGGCAGGTATGGTATTGATAAAGGCCAAAGTGTTATTGTAGACCTTGAAATCCTTCATCACCCCGCCCTCAACAATGATCTCACCTTGCATGGTCTTTTTAGGGTCACCTGAAAGTTTTAATGTATAGCGTCCATGCTGTAAACCCTTAAAATTTATAAGGGGATGCAGTGCATTATCCTGTATACGCAATGCCCGTATAGAGAAGATATCTTTCTCTTTAGAAAATTTGATAATATCTCCGGCTGAACTTCCTATGGCCTGAATGTCTCCATTGGGTTTCACTTCCACATCGTAACTGTCCGTCACCAAGCTATACTCACCATATCTTAATTGGCTGTTCTCACCTAAAATGATCAAACTTTTTGCTTCTTTGGTGTCATCCTTTTTCGTCGTCTTTTCGCTTTTTTCTTTTTCTGCTTCTAGCGTCAAGAATTTTTCAAGATCAAAATTGAGGTTGGTGAGTTTAATGCGTGAATTGGCTTTACTGTAATAAAAACGTTTATCAAAAGCATAGAAATCCAACGCATTGGATGTGACGGTACCCTCAAAAGGCACTCTTGTTTTACATTGATCATCTTTTTCATAAAGAAAACATGATTCCCTTTTCAACATGCCATCAAAGGTATAGGTGTTAAAATCTTTTGTTTTAATATTTACTTTCCCGCCATTCTCAATGGGACCTGGATCCGGCAGATAGGGTTTGATCTTATTCAGGTCACTCAACTGGATGGAGGTTTCATTGCTCTCATTGGTAAGTTTCATAGAGAGCTTGGGTATCTTGATATGGATATTTTTCTCATAGTTGAGTGTAAAAGGCAGTGTTTTATTCTCTAAGTTAAAAAATGTCTCTTTTTCATCTCCAAGCGTGATACGCTTGGCATCAAAGATGAAATCTGCTTTTTTCTTTTGCATATCCAACGTACCATCGAGCTTGCCTTCATAGAACGTATCTTCCAAATAGATATTTTTAAATGTGATCAGGCCTTTGTGATACTGTACATTCCCTCTTACGATAGGAAGTTTGACTTTTTCCAGTAATACATCGCCTCTATCAAAATCCACATTGACAAAATAATCCTGATAACTGTTCTTCAAGGCCAGATCTGCCATGAACAACACATTGACTTTCCCGCTTTGCTGATCCAGGGGCAACACAATATCATAGGCTTTAAGTAAGTTCTGCATGGTGACGTCAAACCGGTGATCGGCTTTTATTTTCAGTTTTAGGTTCGTGTCTGCATTAAGTAGATTGAGTATGCTTACCTTGCTGCCATCTAAACTGATGCCTTCATAGGTCGGCTCCTTCAGGTCAAAATAGAGTCCGCCATTGTGATAGGTCAATAGTAAACTTGGGGCTAAAACCGGCGGCAGGTTCTCTTTAAAATGTATGTGCGTATCTGAAAAGAGCACTTCGCCGTTCAGTGCATCAAAGTCCATTTTAAAGGTGCCGTTTTCCAAGCTTCCTTTACCCGTCAAGGAGCGCAGTGTATAATGGTCTGCTTTGACCTTATCGACGATCCAGCTTCGCACACTTTCCCTAAGATCAAACATATCAACGATACTTTTCAGATCACGGAAACTGTCACTCTCCAGTCCAAAATCGATCTTATTGCCATCTTTGATCGCGTGAAATCTTCCCAATGCATCATAAAGTTTAAAAAAGCCTTCTGTTGACAATATCTTTTCATGCAGATCGTAGGTCAGTTTTCCACTCATCGTTACATTATGTTTTTTCAAAAAAAGCAGAGGGATCGTTGCTTTTAACATCTTCCCTTCACGTTTTGCTGAGCCTATGATCTCATACTCTTTACTTGAAAGCCCTAAGAAATCATCCTTAAATCTAATACTCATGGTGTTATTATTGAAGGTGATATTTTTCACTACGATGGATTCGAAAAAGGTTAGTAGATATTTGATACGCTCAAATGTCTCATGTACACTGCTAAAAGAAGGTTTGGCTTTACTCTGGGGGAGAATGACATGATCCGCTTTTACTATAAGCTTTTTATCGAGTTTAATGTATAATCCCTCTACATTGTAACCAGCGACTTTAATGGTATCCAATTTGATACCTACCATTAGCCACATAAAAAAAGCGATAAAAAGGACCACCAGGAAGATGAGTGTATTACGTAAAAGCACATGGATAGCATGGGCAGAAAACATTATACTGGTTTTGATCATCTCTTTCGCCTTTTATACAACACTGCCCATTCAAACAACGCGGACACTTTTAGTACCGCAGGGATCTATTACGCACATTATATCACAGCTGACACAAAAAGGGTATGCCTTAAGCCCTATAGATACATATATTTTGGTCTTTCTGGGGAAACCTCAAAGCGGTTGGGTCGATATAGGTGCAACCCGTTTGAACCGTATCGATTTTTTATATAGACTGACCACGGCCAAAGCCAAAATGGAAGAGATCACACTGATCCCGGGTGAAACCACGGAACTCTTCTTCACTTCCGTAGCGGCTGACCTGAATCTTGATAAAACAAAACTGGACGCCTATTATCAAGAGTTTTCGCACTACCCTGAAGCGGGTATCTATGCAGATACCTATTATGTACCTTACGGTATCAGTGAAAAACATTTTATCCATTTTCTTCTTTCTGCCTCTGAAAAAAAATATAAAGAGATCTCTGAAAAGATCTATGGAACCTATAATAAAAAACAGTGGTTAAATGTACTCATTGTTGCGTCTATCATCCAAAAAGAAGCGGCCAATACAGAAGAGATGCCCGTCGTTTCATCTGTGATCTATAACCGTCTTAAGAAAGGTATGCCTCTGCAAATGGACGGGACACTGAATTACGGTAAATATTCTCATGTCAAAGTCACTCCGGAACGCATTAAAAATGACACAAGCAGATTTAACACGTACAAATATAAAGGGCTGCCTCACATGCCTATAGGTGCCGTCTCTTTTAATGCGATCATCGCAGCGATCAAGCCGGCAAAGACCGACTACCTTTACTTTATGAAAAATGACAAAGGGGTACACGACTTTACGCACAGCTATAAAACGCATCGTAAAAATATTCAAAAAGCACGCTGATCTAGAACCACAGAAACTGAACGATATTCAACACGATCATGCCTATAAATCCTATACGGCATACAAGAAGCGGATTTCTCTCCAGAATAGATGTACTTTTATCAAAGTAGGGTTTGACTTTCAAGGGATTACTGACTTCGTACTGCATTTCTGAGTAGTTTCTGTAACGTTGATCCGTATCGGTATCCAGCGCTCTCAGGATCACACTCTCAAACCATGCAGGGATTTTAGGGTTGAGTTTACCTGGTGCTTTGATACGCTTTTCAAAAGAGGGATTTTGAAAAGGCTCTATCTCTCCGAACGGAAACTTGTGTGTCAGTACTTCATACAGTGTCACACCTATGGCATAGATCTCTGTCTGTTCATTGACCGGTGCTTGTTTAAAACGCTCCGGTGCCAGGTATGAAGGTGTACCTGCCCGTGTCACATTGGAGTAGGCTTCAGTGATACTTCCAAAGTCCACCATTTTAAATACCAATTTGCCTTTACGTTCTGTCACAATGATATTTTCAGGCTTGATATCCCCATGGACCAGGTCGTATTTCATAAGGAAATTCGACATCTTGAGCAAAAAGATGGCCAATGCAACACTCAAATCCACTGAGAGCGGTTTTTTGGCACTGTACGCTTTAAGTGTCTGACCTTCTATGAAACTCATAATGTAGTAACGGTGTGTACGATTTTTAGGGATCACTGCTTTTGGGAAAAAACCTGCTTTGAGTCTCTTTGCCATCCAAGCTTCTTTTACAAACAGGTCGAGTATCATCTCATCATCCATCGCTTCATACGGTATGAACTTGATCACATACTTGAATCCCCGTTTTTCACAAAGCCAGGTACGTTCGTTTTGGATCAATGGCTTGATGAGTGTGTAGCCATCGATCACTTCACCCGCTTTATAATGCTCACGTACCATAAGGTCACTTTGTTTCAGTCTGAACCGGGGATCCACCTCTTTGATCTCAAGTACAATGGCTGTAGTATCGTCAGGAAGATCATCATGATAGAGTTTACTTGCTTTTTTTACCAAAAAAGAGGCACCCATTTTCATATCTGCTCTCAGTTCATCTTCCGAAAGTTCATGATAGAGTCCATCACTGCAAAGCAGTATCATATCGCCTGCTAAAAGGTTATTTTCAAAATAGTAGGGTGAAACACTCTCCTCCAGTCCCATCGCTGCCATCAGTACATTTTCCATACCCTCTTCATCCATGATATGATCTTCAGAGAGTTGGGTCAGTTGCGCATCACCATCAATATTTCTATGTAAATAGATACGGCTGTCCCCAACATTTGCACCGTAGAGTCTGTCACCCTCTATTACGACAAGTGCGAGTGTCGTAACAAGTTCTTCACGGTCATATTCTGCCATCGAATCAAGATAGAGTACTCTGTTGATATTTTCTATAAAGTGTTTAATGGACTTTTCCATCGTCCAGCTTTTGGGTCTGTTCTTCAGCGCATTGATCAAAAAATTGGTCGTGTGTTTGGCTGCCTGTGCTCCCTGCAGCGCAGACCCCACACCATCACAGACCACGGCGACAGTAATGTTCTCCATTACTTTCACTTCAAAGAAATCATCCCCTTTGAGCTGTGTACCTTTAGCAAGTGTGAGTCCCGATGTTTCGATGCTTTGTTTTGACATAGGCTGCCTTTATGATTATTCTAAATTATATAATAGAAGTTATGACATAATTTAAAATAATATCGAAGAAAAAATAATCTCACTTGATGTGATAGATGCATGAACGTAATGTTCATGCTTGAGTTTAGAGTGTTTGCTAAAAATTTGAGGTTAGCTATAAGCTAATCAATGATTTTTTGTAAATGCCCTAGACTCAATGATGTATATTAATTTTATGATTTCTATTACATCAATTGAGATTCAGATCATACCGCCTGCTTTCAATCCCCACGTCGTTCTCCATCTGGTCTTCACAAGTGAGATGCCTGCGATCGCGACTAGAACCACTGCTGCAAATATCATAAATCCTGCAGTATACCCGTCAAAAGCACCTTTTGACCAACCCAGGGTCTTGATCAGTGCAGTACCGCCGAGACCGCCGGCTGCACCGATGATCCCAGTCATAATACCGATATCTTTACCAAACCTTTGCGGGACCAGCTGGAAGACTGCTCCATTTGCCATACCCAAGTTTGCCATGATAAGAAAAAGCACCACGATGGCCAAGCCAAACGGCAATGCAATGGTAGCATTTACCACAGCCAGTGCTGCAACCGTACCAAAGAAGATATAGAGTGATTTTACTCCACCCATTTTATCTGCAATGGCACCGCCTACTGGCCGAAGTACGGCACCTGAAAAAATACACAATGCACCAAAATAACCTGCAACGACTTTCACATTGTCCTCATCCAATATATCCAGTCCAAATGCGCTCATCTCTACCTGATAGGTGTTCATCAAATAGACTTTCATGTACCCTGCAAAACCTACAAACCCGCCAAAACTCACTGCATAGAAAAGATTGAACCACCAGGTATCCTTATCTTTAAGCAGTTTCCCGTAATCAGAGAGTTTTTTAGGTCTGGCTTTATAGACAGATTCCGGTGCATTTTTAGCTATGAATGCATAGGCTATCCATACTACGATAGCCATAACCGCACCCACCAGAAATACGGATTCCCAACCCCATTTTTCTGCGATCTTAGGCGCAAATAAGAAGTCAATGACCACACCGATGTTACCCGCTCCGGCAAGCCCAAGTACAACGCCTTGTAACTTAGGCGGATACCACTGACCCGCCTGAGGAAGTGCCACAGCAAATGATGCTCCCGCAAAACCAAGCCCCAACGCTACGATAAGCAGGGCATTGTACGTAATGGTCTCACCCATAAAATATGCCATGAGAAGTGCTGCGATCACTACAGACTGTGCCATGAGCGCTGTCAGTTTTGCACCGAGCTTATCCACCCCGAAACCAAGTAGGATCCTTAACAGTGCACCAGATAAAATAGGAAGTGAAAGCAGTGTGGCTTTTTCGCCCGCTGTTATCATATAACCTGTCGCAGCCAATGCCTCACTGATCTCTGTAGAGAGCGGACCTAACATGGTCCAAACCATAAAACTCATATCAAAATATAAAAAAGCCATGAACAACGTAGGTGTATGTCCCTGCCCTTTCAACGCCTTAAATCCTGCCATTTTTTCTCCTCTCAGATGAATGATTCGTGAAGTATACAATGATAAGAGAGTCATATTTATTGATTTATGATTAATTTTTAACCATTTATTTTTTACATAAATATGGGCCAAAACCTACATTAAAATTATATATTCAAAACATATTGATTAAAAAATATACAATTATATGAATATGTAACCATCTTTTCAGAGATATAATGACATCAATTACAGCGAGGATGATCATAAAGATGAAACAGAGACAAACTTTACCCATATTACTGAAAGAACAGCATATTCTTTTGATCGGTGGTGGGAATGTAGCATTGCAAAAAGCAGAAGTACTGGCAGAGAACCATATCTCTTTTTCTGTGATATCCCAAGAAGTGCACCCTAAGATACAAACATTGTGTTCTGACATACAGATCAAAAAATTCAAAACGAAAGATATTCAAAAGCATCTCATTGTGATAGATGCTACTGGGAATGAAAAAGTCACACAAAAACTTTTAAAGTATAAACAGAAACACCCTCTTTTACTCAATGTGGTAGATCAACCTAAAGTCTGTGATTTCTACTTTATGGCACTGACAAAAAATGCACCGCTTCAGATAGCCGTGTCAAGTTCCGGTGCAAGTCCTACTGTGGCTAAATACTTCAGAGATAAGTGTCAGGCACTCATGCCCGATAATATGGAAACATTTTTGGAAGCGTTGCAGTCACAAAGGGACAAAGGGATCATAAAGATAGAAAAAACGCTTGAAAAGATCGAACAAATGACAGCCAAGGCGTATCTGGTAGGCTGCGGTCTGGGAGATCCTGAACTGCTTACACTCAAAGCCTATAACATTATCAAAGAGGTGGATGTCGTCCTCTATGATCACCTCATCAGTGACGAGATCATGGCTATCGTACCAAAACGTACAAAGAAGGTCTTTGTAGGTAAAGAAAAAGGATTTCATACTAAACCCCAAGAAGAGATCAATAAACTCATACGCACATATATTAAAAAAGGGTACTCCGTTGCACGATTGAAAAGCGGTGACCCCTTCATCTTTGGCCGTGGTGCCGAAGAGTTACTTTACCTTTCACAAAAAGGTATCAGAACTGAAGTGATACCGGGTATCTCTTCAGCAGTATCAGGACCGCTGATGGCAAATATCCCTGTCACAGCAAGGGATTACAGTAATGCCTTTACTGTCGTCTCAGCCCACTTAAAAGGGAATGCCATCAATCTCAACTGGGTACCGATGTTGGAAAACAGAGATCATACGGTCGTCGTATTGATGGGGCTTACACGGATCAAAGAGATCGTACAGCAGGCAAAAGCATTACATATAGAGTTGGACACACCTTGTGCCATTGTCTCCAATGCAAGCCGGAAGAACCAGACCGTACTTACCACGACACTTGAGAACCTTGAAGAGGTTTCCCTTGGGGCATCAAGACCTTCTATTTTGGTCTTTGGAGACGTCATACACTATACAAACACACTGAAAGAGAGTCTAACATGAGCATTTTAGAAAAAGCCTCACAGGCAAGAAATACCAAACTCAACAAAGTCGAGACAACCAAAGCACTGAAGATGCCGATGGATGTATATACCAAGTTAGAAGAGATCGCTGCAGCCGGATATGAAGGTCTAGCCAAAGAGGACAGTGCCTATTTTTTAAAATGTTTTGGACTCTTTGACAAAGGGGAAGACTTTATGCTTCGCGTGCGTATACCTGCTGGACAATTGAACTATGAACAAGCGTTACGTATCGGTGAAGTGGCGCAAAAGTACGGGAATGACTATATCGATCTGACGACACGTATGCAGGTCGAACTGCGTTACTTGCAGATAGCAGACATTGCCAAAGTGTTACAGGAACTCAAAGAGGTCGGTATCTCTACGTTTCAGACCGGTGTGGACAACCCTCGGAATATCGTGACCGATCCACTCGACGGCATCGCATACGATAACATCATTGAGACCAAACCCATCATTGATGCACTCCAAACTATCTTTGGAGAAGATCCGGACTGGATCTCCGTATTGCCACGTAAATTCAATACAGGTATCTTAGGTTCTCTTTCGAACTCCTGTAACATCTTTGGACATGACTGCTGTTTTGTCTTAGCCCAAAAAGATGGGGTATTTGGATTTAACATCTATTTGGGTGCGTGTGTAGGTGTACAGGCACAAGATGCCAACCTTTTTGTGCAGATAGACGAAGTGGGTCTCTTCTACAAATCACTTCTGACTGTATTTAAAACGTACGGATACCGTGATAACCGTAACAAAAACCGTTTGGTGTTCCTTATCAATGATGTCGGTATAGAAAACCTTGTCAATGCGATCAAAGAAGAGGCCGATGCCCAATTTGCTCCTGCAGGTACGACGATGGTACAGTCTCAAAATATCGCACTGGGGTCCAACAAAGTACTGGGACGTAATGGTAAATATAATTACAAGATCATCGTACCCTCTGGTATATTCAGCGGTACAGACATGATCGCTGCGGCCCAGGCAGCAAAAGTATTTGGTACAGGGGATATAAGATTGACCTATGACCAGAATGTCTATATCGTAAATATTGCAAAAGATCTACTGGAAGATTTTGAGGCGACAGAACTGATCACGAACTATGCGAAGTTCAATAATCTCTACTTTAATGACATGATAGCCTGTGCCGGGACAGCTACCTGTAGCTTTGGTGTCATACCGAACAAGCCTGATGCCATAGAAATGGCACATTTCCTGAGCTCTGAAGTAGCCATTACAAATGCCAATGTACGTATGAACTGGTCTGCCTGTCCTAAAGGATGTGGCGTACATGGTATCGCTGATATAGGATTTGAAGGGTGTAAAGCCAAAGATGAAGAAGGTAACCGTGTGGACGGTGTACACATTTTCGTCGGTGGTAAGATCACGCGTATGGCAAAAGAAGCACATACCTTACATAAAGCCCTGCCGTTAACAGAAGCCAAACATCATGTGAAATATCTGCTTAAGACCTATGCAGCGTATAAACAAAGAGGTGAAACCTATGAAACTTTTGATGACAGGTTTTTATCGGCAAACTACTCTTTTCAAGCCCTTGGTTTTTACACAAAGATAAACTATATCCTCAATGAAAAACTGGGATTGGATCTTTGGTTTGAACTTGAGAGTGCACCAAAAACATTTAAAAAAGAAGAGTTTGAGATTTTTGCTTTTGGATTGAAACTCTTTAAACTGCTTACGGGTGAAAAACGTTATGAGTCGGTTGAAAACTTTGAACCTGTACTGGCCAAACCCAGAAACATTACAAGAGATGAAGTCACCAAACTCAATCCGAAAGTCCCCCCAAAGCTCTCAGAGGTCATCTACACTATGACCCATCAAGAAAAAAGAGAACGTGCACAGGTCTTCTCTGAGCTGATCGTAGCACTTAAAGAAGTTCACTAGATGAGTCAAACAGTGTGTGCATACTGTGGTGTGGGATGCAAATTAGAACATATCAATGATACACTTAAAGGCGTAAAGGAGTATCCTTCAAACCAGGGGATGTCATGTGCCAAAGGTATCTCACAATCAAAAACCGTCCATACCAATAGACTATTGGAGGTACACTGTAGAGATTCTATACAAGAGAGTTACAGACCTTCCACTTATGCGGATAGCTTCCAATTGATTGCTGAAAAAATCAAACAGACTGCCAACCCTGACAGAATCGGATTTTATCTTTCCGGGCAAATGCTCAATGAAGACTATTATGTAGCCAATAAACTTGCAAAAGGTTTTGTCGGAACGGCCAATTGTGATACCAATTCAAGAACATGCATGGCAAGTGCTGTCGTGGGATATAAAAAATCTTTCGGAATGGATTATGTTCCCGTAAGAATGGAAGATATCGAACATTGTAATTTAATGATACTCATTGGTGCCAATACTGCTGAAGCACATGTTGTATTGCACAACAAGATCAAAAAAGCACAAAAAAAAGGCTTAAAAGTTGTCGTCATTGATCCAAGATTTACACTGACTGCTAAAAATGCTGACCTCTACATACCCCTTAAAGTCGGTACAGATATCGATCTTTTGAATCTACTTGCTATAAAATTGATAAAAGACGACCATATTGCGTATGATTTTATAAAGGAGCACAGTAACAATTTCAATAGCTACAAAGAGAAGCTCTTGGCACTTGATGAAAAAATGCTCTTAGAGCGCACACAACTTTCAGAAGATATTTTTGAAGCTTTGTACAGACTTTTTAGACAGAGTAAAAATATCATCACTGCATGGACCATGGGGATCAATCAATCCGTTCAGGGGGTAGATAAAAATCTTGCTATCAACAATCTACATATACTAACAGGACAGATCAATAAAAAAGGTTCCGGCCCATTATCTCTCACAGGACAACCCAATGCAATGGGTGGAAGAGAAGTAGGAGGTTTGAGTACAACGTTGGCCGTCCATTTGGACTATAGTGAAGAGAACTGCCAAAAAGTATCTGATTTTTGGCAGAGTGACACGCTACCAAAAGAAAATGGTCTCACAGCTTTTGAAATGATCGAGAAAGCAGATAAAAATGAACTGGATATCCTCATTATCTGTCATACGGACCCTGTCTATCATCTTCCTCATCGGACATTTGTTGAAAAAGCATTCAAGAAGATACCTCTGGTGGTTGAGATCAATGCCTATCAGGGAAGTGAAACTTCCAAATTCGCGCATATCCTCATACCAGCAGTACCGTTTGGACAAAAAGAAGGCACACAGACAAACCTCGACAGGACCTTGACACGTGTAGTAGCTTTTGAAGATAAACATGGTTTACTTCAAGATTGGGAAGTATTCGCCCAAATAGGAAAACATTTGGGTCATAAAAAAGCATTTGGTTTTCAATCGTCCAAAGAGGTCTTTGAAGAGTATCAGGAAATGACAAGATTGAGTTATAAAAGTCACCTTGATATCTATAAAGCAAACTATGATGCCCTTGAACATACGCCTTTTATATGGGGAGAAGCACTCTATGATAAAAATGAATTTCTCACGCCAGACAATAAAGCAAATCTTTTGTTTGTAGAAAACCAAAATCTATCAGAACAACCATCCCCAGCGTATCCTTTTATCCTGCTCACAGGACGAACAAGAGATCAATGGCATACAGGCAGTAAAACTCTCTATACAGACAATCTTTTAAAATATAAAGCGTTAGAGTTTGTAGAAATACATCCAAAGGATGCCGCAGCACTTGGTATCAATGAGGATGAAACAGTAAAAATAATCTCTGTCAGAGGAGCACTCAAAGCAAAAGTTGTTTTCGCAGATATCAATCCAAAAACCATTTTCATTCCTATTTCACATAGAGACATCAATTATCTTACAGATGATAGACTCGATCCACTTTCAAAAGAGCCTGATTATAACCATAGTGCAGTCAGAATAGAAAAAATAGAAGAGTGTACATTGTAGTGTATTCAGGTATACACTACAACAAGTGCTCCAGATCATTCAGATCAAACAAAAGCAGATCATCATCCTGTGCTTGCAAGAGTTCATTTGAAAATCCGCTCTTGGAAAAGAGGGCATAGACATCCACTTTAATGCCTGACTCTGCTGCTTTTGCTTTGAGCTTGGTCAATTCGTTCTTGCATACTTTTCGGTCTTTGTACTTGCACTCTCCCAGGATGACCTTTTTATCCTGACTCACAGCCAAAATATCGA
This sequence comes from Sulfurovum sp. TSL1, assembly GCF_019972135.1. Taxonomy (NCBI): domain Bacteria; kingdom Pseudomonadati; phylum Campylobacterota; class Epsilonproteobacteria; order Campylobacterales; family Sulfurovaceae; genus Sulfurovum; species Sulfurovum sp. TSL1. The sequence continues at coordinate 1,048,879 of NZ_BPFI01000001.1, forward strand.
ATTCACTGTGAATATTCCAAAAACTTCCACTATCCACGATACTCTTATGCTCTGCATAATGCTGTATCAAAAGTGCATCACAAAGCTGTTCATAGACCAAAGAACGTAAACGCTCATAGTGTTTTTCAAAGTTCTTTAAAAATGCATCCCCTTTCCCTGCAGCCAGATCTTTTTTATAATATGTCACAAAGCCGAACCAGAAACGCATAAAGGGCTGTACAAAACGGAGTTTATCCTGTACACGGTAAGAGCGTTGCTCTTTTTTGAGTTTATGTTTGGGGTGGCTGCGCAACGGAGATTCTCTTGAAGCTTCGACTTTCAGTACATTTAAATCGACCAGTTCCCCGACGATCTTCTCTCCCAGGGCCTCACTCACTTTTGCCTTTCTAAGTACGGAATAGAGTTTTCCGTCTCCTCTGGCTACTGCCATCAGTATTTCACGATAGGGACTTTCCAAAAGGTATGAGGGAGAGACAAGTGCTTGAAATTTTGAGAAATTTTGCACAAAATTTGACTCGACCATAGAAAAGACATCATCAAAATAGTCTAATTCTATATTTTTGCCAATACCGCCCAAAATAGAGAAATACTCAACAGCCTGCTCAAGTTCCAAGTAAGAAAAATGTCGGTAAAACCTTTGAAATGATGCTTTGATGAAATCCCTTTGTCCATAGATTTAATTATTTTAACATATTTTTATTTTAATTTTTGTATTATAAATGATTAATTATTAAACAACACCAAAGAGTATTATGGAAACATTTTTTAGCAAATCAGATAAAATACAACATATCATCAAGAGTTTTACCCTCACCAAAACACTTTTTGTTTCATCTATCATCATTGGTGAAGCACATACCGGTAAAAAGTCACTTGCACGTTACCTTTTCCCGGATACACCTTTGGTTTCAGGTAACGATCAACAAGAAGTTGAGGAAGCACTTGAGCAAAATGATGAGCTTATCATCACCAATTTTGAAAAGCTCAGTAATCAGAATTCTCTTGATTTTACCAATAAACGTATTATAGCTACAGCAGATTATATGGGTAATCCAGAGCTCATTGATGACCTTTTTGCTTTTATTTATACCATGCCGTCACTCCAAGAGCGTCCTGAAGATATCGATTATTTAAAAGAACTCTTCATCAAAGAGGCATGTTCCACTTTAATGCTAGAAGGGAATACATTTGAATCTGAGTACATCCCTCTCAATCTCACGAAAAACAGTAAAAGTCTCAAAAGGTCTGTCTATATACACCTGATGAAACAGACTATGAACGCGCAGGATATAGAAGAGATACTCTATCACTATCTACTGAAGCACCTTGATGGTAACGATGCATACAGGGAACATCTTAGTTTATATGAGAGGCCTCTTATAGAAGCGGGGCTTCACAAATTTGGTTCACAACTGCAGCTTTCACAGGTTTTGGGGATCAACAGAAACACACTTAGAAAGAAGATACATGAGCACAACATCGATTGATTTTAAATCCTTTATAGAATGGGACAACAACCCTTTCATCCTTTTTAATGATCAGGGGAAAATACTCTATCTAAATAACGCTGCAGAAATTTTATTCGGGTATGTCACCAAAAAGGAACTTTATGATATCGCTTTATCTTATGCGCCTCAAACCTTCGGCTATAAGACCACCTCTCTGGGACTCAATTATGACACCTATAACTTTCATGCTATTGCAGTAGGATATGAGAATGAAGAGCAGATCTCCTTACGTCTATACAACACGCCACGTATAAAACCCACACGTAAAATAGAAAAAGACAAACTTTTCACCACAGATATTAACATCCTGCTTGAAGCCAACATAGCACTTTTTAGAACAAAGAATTCCAATCCTCTGAAGCTTCTGACCGATCAGGATCTGCCTGCATTTAAAATAGACCAAAATAATTTCTCCAAACTATTAAGAAAAACACTGAATGCATTTAGATCTTCAGACTCCATTGATATTTCTCTTACACTACTGGTTGGTCAGCATGTCATGATAGACAATCAAAGAGTCCCTATCGCTCAACTTTCCATACTTGCCAATGGGCGCTATGCAGATACTGATGATGAGATATGCAGCCATGCAGAGATGAGCCAGATCAAATGTGTTCTTAAAGAACACTCTATTAAGCTTGAAATTCCTCTGATTCAATAAGCAGCCATATTGATTAAAAATTAATCAACAGGCTATGGTAAAAAAATATCATTCATGTTACTATTGTCTTGTAAAAAATTAATTTAAAAGGAAATAGCATGAAACTAAAACTTTCGGCTCTAATGGCAATGTTTTTGCCTATCTTCGCTTTCGCAGAAGATAAACTGGACACAGGTGATACAGCATGGATGATGGTATCAACAGCATTTGTACTTCTTATGACACCAGCAGGACTGGCACTTTTCTATGGAGGTATGACAAGAGCTAAAAACGTACTCAATACCTATGCAATGGTAATGGGTGCATTTGTAGTTGCATTTGTTGTATGGATCATTGCAGGTTATTCTATTGCATTTGGAACCAATGAGAGCGCAATGCTTCAAAATGTGTTTGGCGGATTCGGTAATGTAATGCTTGACGGTATTAAGTGGACTGATCTTTCCGGTACATATCCTTCTTATGTATTTATTGCATTCCAAGGGACATTTGCTGCTATTACTGTAGCGATCGCTGCAGGTTCTGTGATCGAACGTATGAAGTTTTCAACTTGGATGGTCGTTGTAATCCTTTGGGGTCTTCTTGTGTATGCTCCTGTAACACACATGGTATGGGGTGGTGACGGTGCGCTTCTTTTTGATGCTGGTGCCCTTGATTTTGCCGGTGGTACTGTTGTACACATGAATGGTGGTTTAGCTGGACTTGTACTCGCACTATTGGTTGGTAAAAGAGCTGGTTACCCTAAAGTAGCTATGAAACCATATAGTATCCTTCTTACTGCTGTAGGTGCTGCATTATTATGGTTCGGTTGGTATGGATTTAATGGTGGTTCAGCATTCGGTGCAAATGCTATCGCTGGTCTTGCTGTCATGACAACAACTGTTGCAACTGCTGCAGCTGCTGTAACTTGGATGCTTCTTGAGTGGTTTGTCTTTAAAAAGCCAACACTTCTTGGCATTGCTTCAGGTATCATTGCCGGTCTGGTTGCGATCACACCTGCTGCTGGTTTTGTAAGCGTTGGTGGAGCATTCATCGTAGGTATCGTTGGGTCTATCATTGCATTCTTCGGTGTGGTAACATTGAAGAAAAAACTTGGTTATGATGATTCTCTTGATGCATTTGGTATCCACTTCCTAGCAGGTCTATGGGGTGCTCTTGCAACAGGTCTTCTTGCACTTGATGACAAAGATCTTCTCTGGGATGGTCCACTTAAAGAAAGCGGTGACAGAATGGGACAATTCATGGTACAACTTGAGTCAGTCGTAGTGGTTGGTCTCTTTACACTTATTGGAACTGTGATCGTTTACTATATCGCTTCAGCGGTCACAGGTGGGGCAAGAGTAGATGAAGAAACTGAGTCAACTGGTCTTGATGAGATAGTTCACGGTGAAAATGTAGTGAATGCCTAAGGCATTGACTACACTATAATTATAAAGGATTACATAATGAAAAAAATTGAAGCAATAATCAAACCATTTAAACTGGAAGACGTCAAAGACGCTCTTGTAGAAGCTGGTATTGAAGGTATGACCGTATCTGAAGTAAAAGGGTACGGAAGACAGCAAGGTCATTCAGAGCTTTACAGAGGGGCTGAATATGTGGTTGAATTTATCCCAAAAATTAAAATTGAAATCGTCGTAAGTACGGATGCCTATGCAGAGACTGCGATCAAGATCATCAATGAATCCGCTAAAACAGGTAAGATCGGTGATGGTAAGATCTTCGTAAGTACGATCGACCATGTTGTACGTATCAGAACAGACGAAACTGACGCTGACGCACTTTAATCTTTAGAGAAAAGGAAACCATGCCTTACCAACTCTCATTTTTAAGAGGGAAGGGAGAAGCTCTTCTCCCTCTTCTTTTGATTAATTTTTAATCACTTTTCTCCTTTTTGACCCATTATCATTTTTAAACTGCTTTATTTTCGAGCAATACAGACTTCCAATAGATTCCAATAATCGATACAATACCAACATTAGAATATAAGGAAATCAATATGGAAATTAATTACGTCATAGATACCTTCTTCGCACTTTTTGCCATGACTCTTATTATCTTCATGGTACCGGGTTTTGCCATGCTCGAAGCAGGATTGGTACGAACAAAAAATGTCACATCTGTACTGACGGTCAATGTCATGATCTATGCCATAGCTTCTCTGGCTTTTTTACTGATAGGGTATGAGCTGGCATTTGGAAGCTGGGATCATCAGGACGGTATGAGCAAATGGGCATTTTTTATGTTTCAAATGGCATTTGTAGGTAAAGTGGTCAATATTATGAGCGGCGGGGTAAGTGAACGTTCCCGTATACTGCCTTTGGCCATCTTCACCCTTCTTGTCGGGGCATTGATCTACCCGGTCATTGTAAACCTTACCTGGGGAGCGAACTTTTTAGCCGGCACCGCGTTGGATATCTCATCACTTTCTGACCTGGCAGGTTCAACGGTGATCCACTCTACCGGAGGGTGGGCACTGCTTGCAGCTATCCTCATTATGGGACCCAGACGAGGAAGATACAAAGATAATATCGTCCGTGTCATTCCTGCGTCCAACATTCCTTTGGTCACATTGGGAGCACTTTTACTCTGGATCGGTTGGTTTGGATTTAACGGTGGTTCTGTGGGAACGATCTCATCAAAAGAGAATGCGGATGCCGTTGCACTGACTATCATGAACACCAATACAGCTGGTCTTGCCGGTGCAATTGCAGGATGGCTACTAACATACTTTAGATATAAAAAATTCGATATCACCGTGATACTCAATGGTGCATTGGGTGGGCTTGTCGCCGTCACAGCCGGACCTGACCAATATGATATTCATACCCCTATACTGATCGGTGCGATAGGTGGCGCTTTGGTTGTCCTGTTCGTACCTATTTTCGATAAATTCAGAATGGATGATCCGGTGGGTGCATTGTCCGTTCACTTGATCAATGGTATCTGGGGTACACTTGCCGTAGGTATTTTTGTAGCAGATGTAAGCATTTGGACACAATTAAAAGGTATACTTGTTGTAGGTATGATTGTTTTTCCACTTTCATGGATTACAATATATAGTATCAACAAGATCTTTGTACTTCGTGCAAATGATGAAGAACAACTTGAGGGAATCGATGCGACAGAGTGTGGTATAGAATCATACCCTGAATTTAAACGCAGTATATAAGGAGATAACGAATGAAAAAAATTGAAGCGATCATCAAGCCATTCAAACTGGAAGATGTCAAGGATGCTCTTGTAGAACAAGGTATTGAAGGTATGACCGTATCTGAAGTAAAAGGGTATGGACGACAGCAGGGTCACCCTGAACTTTACAGAGGTGCAGAGTATGTAGTAGAGTTCATTCCCAAAGTAAAAATTGAGATCGTTGTCAGTAACGATGACTATCTAAACAAAGCGATTGAAGCCATTAAAGAACATGCCAAGACAGGGAAGATCGGTGATGGTAAGATCTTTGTATCGGATATCTCTAAAACGATCCGTATTAGAACCGGTGAAGAGGACGAAGAAGCACTTTAAAGCACTGAATTGTGCTTTTAAATGCAACATAGAGGGCGTTATCGTCCTTCTTCTTTCAGCTGTTCGATCTTCTTCTCACTCCCCACTAACTTCCAGATCACTTTATCTGCGCCAAAATCACGTTCATAGTTCACAAGACCTAACTGTTTAAGTCTATAGAGTGTTTTATCTACGTCTGAATAACATGTTTCAAACACATACGTTATCTGCTTTTCATAGGGCACCAAAGTTGCCTCATTCAATACATTTTTGACCGATTCTGCATAAGCCCTGGCCATACCGCCTGTACCAAGCTTAATACCCCCAAAATAGCGTACTATGAGTACGGCACAGTTGATCAGTGCTTCGCCACGTAAAACATTCAGAGCCGGTACCCCTGCACATCCCTTGGGTTCTCCATCATCCGAAGCATTTTCAACAATTTGTCCAAACTCATTGAAATGACGTACGGCATAGACCACATGATTTGCTTTGGGATGCTCAGATTTCAGTTCAGCCTGTAACCCTTCATACGCTGAAATAGGTACAAGATGCGCAATGAATTTCGAACGATTGACTTCAGTCTTATAAACGATAGGTGAAGTAACTGTAATCATCAATGGATTATAAATGCTGTCCCGCCCCACAGCAAAGACAGATACTGCAATCAGCACAAGGGTAGATAGGTGTTGGTTCTTTCGACACATATTTCACAATGAGATCCACAAAGGCATCACTGTCATTCATACATGCTGCTACAATATAATCATCAAATTTTATTTTATCAGCGATTTCACGATGTTCTATATCCAGTTCGAACAGTGTTTCAGAGTTATCAATGGTAAATGCCAACGGATAGATGAGCACTTTACGATTGACAGGATTACGCAGCACATCCACCAGGTTAGGTTCCAACCAAGCTGCAGACCCTACTTTAGATTGATAGACCAACTTTACGTCTTTAAAGACAATACCTTTCACGGCTAACAGTGTTTTAATGGCACTGACATTCGATTCAACCTGACGTTGGTAAGGATCTCCCGCTTTAATAATGCTCATAGGTAATCCATGTGCAGACAGGAGCAGATCATATTCACTGCTCTCCTTACCCCCTATCGCTTTTTCTATCTGAGCTACACAAGCTTGAATATAATCCATATCATCAAAATATTGACAGGTTGACATCGTGATCTTTGGATGATAATCCAGGGCTTTACATCTTCCGATGATATCCTCATAAGAGGAGAGTGTGGTCGTGGTTGAGTATTGTGGATACATCGGAAACAATATAAGCTCTTCCACACCCTCTTCTTTGCATTGCTTTAATGCATCTCCGGCAAAAGGAGGAACGTAACGCATAGCAGCATAAATAGGCATATCCAACTTACATTTCAGTTTATCAATCAGTTTCTGCGTTAACTCAGATAAAGGAGATTTCCCACCCAGATGTGTATAGCTCTCTTTAGCATCATCCAGACGTTTGGTTATAATGATTTTACGAATCAATGCACGTGTCATGGGATTTGTTGGTAAAATGTTTTTATCTGAGAACATATTATGTAAAAAAAGTTCTACTTCATCCAAATCATTGGGTCCACCCATATTGAGAAGAAAGAGTGCTTTGTTCATTGACATCCTTTAAAGTCTTGTATCTTAGCATATAAAGTGTAAAATTCATTAAAGTTATAACATATAAAGGTTAAATTATGATTATTATCCCTGCCCGCATAGGATCAAGCCGCTTCCCCAATAAAGTCTTAGCAGATATTGGTGGCGTACCGATGGTTGTCAGAACAGCAAAAGCTGTTGAAGGTATCGATAAGGTTGTCATTGCTACAGACGCACAGGAAGTTATAGATATCGCACGTACACATGGAATTCAAGCTGTCCTCACATCCGATACACATCAGAGCGGTACGGATCGTATCTACGAAGCAGCACAAAAATTGGAGTTGGATGAAAATGAGATCATTATCAATGTGCAGGGAGATGAACCGTTTATCGAAACTGATGTCGTGCAGGCTATCTACGATCTGACAAAAAAGAACAAAGAAGATGCACGTATCTTGATGAACTCCTGTTACAAAACCATTTCAAATCCGGAAGCAGATGATCCAAATATCGTAAAAGTTGTGACCGATACCAATAGCCTGGCCCTCTATTTTTCAAGAGCAAAGATCCCCTACCCTAGAGACCATCATTTTGATGCATACAAAGGACATTTGGGTATCTATGGCTTTACTTTCAAGTCATTGCATCAATTTTGTATGCTTGAACCTGCACCGCTGGAAGAAATAGAAAAACTGGAACAGCTTAGAGCCCTTTATCATAGCTATGAAATTGCTATGATAGAGGTGACTACAGAGAGTTTTGGCATAGACACCATGGAGGATTTAGAAAGAGCTATTAAACATCATAGATTATGATGTTTAAAACAAGAGAGAAATTTCTCTTTTGTCTTTCGATCTAGCCTTTCACCGCTTTTCCGAGGTCCCACATTGGCATAAAGATACCTAAAGCCATCAGAAGTACCAGTCCTGCAATAAAGAACAACATGATCGGTTCTATATAGGCAGCAAGGTTATCGATCAAATCCTGGAATCTCATATCATAATAGTCTGTGACTTTATCCATCATTGCATCTAATTGACCACCCGCTTCACCTGCTTTTATCATTTGAAGCAACATATTTTCATAGAGACCGGTCAACTGGAAAGCTTCAGCCAAACTCATACCACGACCAATATTTGCATTCACAGTTAATAACTTTTCTTTGATCGCAGCATTATCGACCATACCAACAGCCGTCTCCAATGCTTCAGAAACAGGAATACCAGATTTAACCAACTGGCCAAAGACCAAATTGTATTTATGCATCGTAGAGAGAAAGATCGCTTTATTGATCAAATAAAATTTTGGATGGATCATCATCTTGTCCATCTGATATTTAAAATCTTTATTAGTTTTATAGAGATATTTTACGGCAACGACAGACGCAAACAGGACAAAAAGAATGAGCAACCCGTAATTACTGAATGCCCATTCCAGTTTAAGAAGTATTTGCGTAGGTACTGGAAGTTCTGTTTTGAATTTGGAGAATATATCTTTAAATTTCGGTACAACTACCATGATCAAAATAGTAAATGCAATGGCCATTGCAGCCAATGTGATCAAGGGGGTTCTAATGGCTTTTTTAAATTTTGCCGTATTATCCCTGATCGTTTCAAGTATATCGGCAAGTTTATGATAAGACTCGGAAATATTACCCGTTCTCTCTCCGAGATTCGTCATTGCAATAGCAACATGCCCAAACTCATTCGTATAAGGTTCGATCGCATTTGAAATACTGTTACCTGAATTAATATCCTTATTGATCGTTGTGTAGATCTCTTTAAGCTGTTTATTTTCAGTATTTTCTGCAACTTCCATCAATGTATCATTGATCGGAATACCAGCATCGGTCATGACGGCGATTTGTCGTATGGTTGATATTTTATCGTTGATCGGTATTTTGGATTTGAATGATTTTTGAAAGCCTGACAAGAGTGCAGATAAACTATCTTCAAGAGGCGCTGATGTTTCCATCGCTTTCATCACCATTGTCATAGGAAATTTTTGTTTGGCAAGGTTGATGGCTGCCATTTTATTGACTGCTTTCACTAGCTCTTGTCTTTTCTTACCCTTTTCCATTACTGTTACATTAAAATATTTCATCTTATAACCTCGCTACTCTATAAATTTCTGCAATGGTCGTTTTACCTTCCAGTGCTTTATGGACACCATCCTCAAACATCGTAATGAATCCTTCTTCCTCAGCCTGTTTTGTCAGTTCTTCTTTAGATGCATTGCTTGCGATCATACGTGACATCGTTTCACTGACAGTGAGTACTTCAGATATCATCTCCCTTCCCGCATAGCCGCTATGTCCACACTCTTTGCACCCTTCTCCTATATAGAAAGTAGGGTTTTCAGGAAGGTATTCTTCTACTGATTTTCGCAGTGTTATATCAAGTACCGTCTCTTTCTTACAATGCACACATATTTTACGGACAAGTCTTTGTGCCTGTATAGCGACCAATGCGCCACTTACCAGATACTCTTCAATCCCCATATCCAAAATCCTGGTAACAGCTGAGATCGCATCATTTGTATGCAGTGTAGAGAGAACCAGGTGACCCGTCAGTGCTGCTTGAATGGCAATTCGCAATGTCTCCTTATCCCTGATCTCCCCGATCATAATTTTGTCCGGATCCTGTCTAAGTATAGATCTCAGTGCATCTGCAAAACTTAATCCTATATTGGCATTCACATGCACTTGTTGCAAACCAGCCATCTGGTATTCCACCGGGTCTTCCACTGTGATGATCTTATCTTTTACATCTTTGATCGCATTGAGTGCACCGTAAAGTGTAGTCGTTTTACCAGATCCGGTAGGCCCTGTAACCAATACAATACCATAGGGAACCTTGATCGATTCAGAAAATCTGTCATAACAAAACTTACTCATACCTGCGTCTTCAAGCCTGATCATCGCTTTAGACTTATCCAGGATACGAAGAACGATCGACTCACCAAATATCGTAGGTAACGTCGAAACCCTAAAGTCAAAATCTTTTTTTGATACGGTTGCAGAAAATCTACCATCCTGCGGTTTTCTTTTTTCTGCAATATCCAGGTTTGAAAGTAGCTTCATTCTTGAAGCCAATGGATTAAAAATATCTCTATCGAATGTGAAACTTTGGCGTAATATACCATCAACACGTACTCTAACGATACAACTTTTTTCCAGCGCTTCAATATGAATATCACTCGCACCTGTAAAAATTGCTGATTTCAAAATCACATCGATCAATTTTAAAACGGCAGGTGATTCATCCGCTTTCTCATCAGCCTTTCCCTCTTGTGCCAGATCTTTACGGATATCAGCAACCAACCCTTTAATACTCTCATTGATCTCCAGACGCTGCAAATGCTGGTGTATCTGCGATGGTTTAGAAATAGCAATACGTATAGGTTTCTTCGGAAAAAGTCTTTGTATGGCATCTTGCGCAGCCATATCAAGAGGATCATCAAATACAATAAGTACATTCAGATCACTCTCTTCTATAGGAATAATATTATATTTGAGCAATTGACTGTATGAAATTTTTGAAAAGAGTTTCATGTCAATTTCAATATCATCCAGATCCACATACTCTACATGCAGTGTTTTTGCCACCTCTTCAATGATGGGTACAATATTTATTCCTTCTATCTTTTCAAGATGCGACAAGGTGATCACACCTTGCCTTATCTTCTTAGCCAGAAAGATTTCTACTGTATGCAGATCTGTCATCTCTTCAGCTAAAAGGTTTGCAAAGGAAATCTTTTTGGGAGGTCTGCTTTTTACCAGTGTAGAAATTGCCTCTTTTGTGATAAGATTTTCTTTAAGCATGATTTCAATGAGTTTTACCATTTACCACTCCCTACAATACTCATAAAGTATACCATAATACTCAATTTAGTTTTATAATTTATCATTTTCGATCCGATATAATAATTTTTTTGCTTCTTGCGAATCTGACTGTTTCAAATAAGTGTTGAGTATGGATAAGGCTTCATTTTTATGACCTAATTTAACTTTTGATTTGACAAAAATGAGTAAACTCTCTTCTTTACTCTCATCAAGTTTATTGGTCTCCAATGCCCAATATTCTGCTTTTTCATAATTTCCATTTTTATAATAACTTTTCGCTAGGAATAAGGCATCATCTATGTCGTGTGATTCAAAAAAACGCTTTTCTACATCTTTATACCCTGAAACACTTGTTGAATCTATGATCTCTAGATGAATTTTCTTCCTTGTTTCGATCTCTTCATCAGCAGGAGCTTCATTGGTGTCATCAAGTATAGGGATATCAACCAGTATACTATCGTGTACTTTCACGACCTTATCTTCCATCTCTATCAAATTCTCTTTTACTTCCAACTTCCCCAATGCCTCATCAAGGAGTAGAGTCTCTTTAACTTTCATCTTATCAGATGTTGCACTATCTTTAAACGATTCATCTTTTTCAGGAGACTGGATCTCTTTTGAAGTCTCAAAATAGCTTTTCAATGCACCGACATCTATTTTACTATTTGTTTGAAAGAAAAGAATAACAAGAGCTAAAACAACAAGAATTCCAGCACCTATATACCAAGGTTTTAATTTTTTCTTCCTGTATCGTTTCCACTCATCTTCTAATTGTTTAATATCATACATGAATGTATCCTAACTTCAGTGCTGCCATTTCAATAATTCTGTCAGATATCTTCGTATAATTCACTTTTGAGGGTTCATTTTTATCATAATATTCACAAATTTCAAAAATAGTGAATAAAAGCTTATTACACTCCCGGTAATTACCTTTTGTATATTTGTGAATGCGTTTTATATTCTTTGCTTTAATACTATTTGCTATTTCAAAAAGATTCTTCTTTAAAAGTTTTTTATGTATATAAGCAGTTTGATCTTCTTTTGTAGCATTTTTAAGCTCGATCACTTCCCAAATACGAGATTGAAAATGTTCTTTAGCGATCAAGTCTTCATCTTCCGTTTTATGTAAAGAGACGACAAATTTGACAGCACGGCTGTCAGAAAGAAGCCGAATCTTTTCCATCATCTCAGGGCTATACATTTGCGCTTCATCCAGTAGGATAATGATCTCTCTTTTACCTCTGAGGTTTTTACAGAAATCAACCAATGAGGCAAAATTCACTTCAGTGTTGCTCGGTAGATCTTTTTTTGTCAAAACTTTGAATAATTTATGAAAAAACTCTTTTTCATTGATCGCAGGTGTATCAAAATAGTGAATCTCTTTTTGGTGTTTCAGTTTTTCCTGGACACGGGTGAGTAAAATGCTTTTACCCGTACCAGGTCTTCCAAAAAGCAGGATCATCTTCAACGGCTTATTCATGCTATGCTGCAGTTGTTGAAAAGCCGTGACAGAAGAGTCTAGATCAATGTAATCATCAATATCTACAGAATCAACGAATACATTTTTAGCAGCTTCATATCTACTTTTCATTTAACTTTGAATATCCCAAATCTTTCAATGAAACAGACTTGGAATTTTTAACGATATGTGGCGTAATAATAAATACCAACTCTTCTACTGTATTGATTCTCTCTTGACGTTTGAACAAAGCACCTAATCCCGGAATATCCCCCAACAGTGGTATATGATTGTCTTTAAACCCTGTTTGAGTTGATATAAGTCCTCCAAGGATAGCATGTTCTCCATCTTTCACCTTGATGACAGAAGCGATCTGCTGTTTGATCAAATCCGGCGGGATGGTTCTTGCTCCAGCGCCTGTTGTCACAGTATCTATCGTATCTGAAATCGATGGGTTGATCTTTAAGGTGATCATGCCGTTACTGTCGATTTCCGGAGTAATATCCAGTAAAACGCCGGCAAAAACAGAATCAACTACCTCACCTTCAGCTGCAACTGCTCCACCACCGCTACTTGCAGTGCTGGAAGACTTGATTTTATAGAAAAGCTCTTGCCCTACACTGATCAGTGCAGGCTGATTATTGAGTGCCATCACCCGAGGACTCGAGACAGATTTAACATCTCCCTGTGTTGATAAGAATTTCACGACTTCACTTACATCAGTACTACCGGTTAAACTTAATATTTTGGCTGACGATGGCATTGCAGTACTTACAGCATCAGCCACTGTACTTGCTCCTGTAAAATTCGTTATACCTTCTGTAGTATCAAAGGTATAAGTTGCCACATTTGTCTGAGCTGAAAGTAATGTATTGGCGGTAAGGTTTTGTAAACTATAAAGTTGAGACCAGTCAACACCAGTTGTTGTACTGTCATCAAATGATACACTGAGAATACGTATATCGATCAATACTTGTGATTTGATCTGTTTTGTCAGTTCATGTACATATCTGGCTACCCTGTTGATCTGTCTATCGGTACCTGTAACTGTTACCATACCTGCTTCTGGATTCACTATAGGTGATAAAGGATTATACTCCCACACTTTACCATCCGGACCCGTCCATGAATCACCTGATCTTGTGTAATGAGTACTTCCATCAGCAGCACCGATCAAGATACGCTGTATTTCTGCTTCGACCGTCTTCCAAAACTGAAACTCATCTGTACTTTCTATCTCTATACCTGTTTTCGATGTGGATTGGTTCCCGTTAGCACCTCCTCCTCCTGCTACACCATTAGTAGAATCTTCACTACCGGCAATCGTTACATTCGCAGTACTTACACCTTTTCTATGCCCGGAAATATAATGGATACGGAATGTACGTGTGATCAAATATGAGATCGTCAATTTATTTCCATTGAGTGTATAATTCAAGTCGTTATCTTTAAGAACTGTATTTAAAAAACCTTTTAATGTACTGTTTTTTAACTTCACATAATAAAGATTATTATTCATTCGTAACTTTGCAGCGTCATCTTTTACGATCACACTTAATCCACAGGTATCAGCAAGATTGTCAATAACATCCCTGATCGTCAATTTACTGTCTATCGTCACACTAAATAACTTTGTAGAACAATTTCCTGCTGAGAGATTCTGAGTAACCCCTAATAGCATTGCAAGTACTATAAGAAACTTAACTCCTGATGTATGTATTTTTTTCATTCTATTACCTTTCTTCCAACTTTATGAAATTATCTCTTTTATCATGAAGAAATAATTTTTTAATGTGATTTTCATTGCGAAGTACCACACCTCTTTCACCTATATATTTTAATGTATAGCCCATAATACTATCATCAAGATTTTTCCATGAATCATTAATATAAGCTTTGCCATTTACAATAGCATGCAGTACTAATTTTTCTTCGTTTTTAGCAGGCAGTGCAACTGTCGTCACATTATTCTCTTCTTCCAGTCGTACAAATGGGTCTTTTGTACTTTCTAAAGTGTTTAAGCCTACACCTTCACGTTTTTCATGTATTTTTAGGATCATATCCTGGATCTGTTTAACAGATAGATCTGCATGTAAGAGCATTGTCAGTGGTAATAGTAATACAAATATCTTTTTCATTAGTGATTTATCCCCCATACTGAAATATGAATATCTGCTATCGTGTCCGATGAATTAGTATCTGCAGTCAACTCAGATTCAAAGATATCTGTAACCAAAACATTTTGTTCAAGTTCATTCATAAATTTCACAATATTCTTATAAGGTCCTTTACAACCTATACCTATTTCCAAAACATGACCAAAGTTTCCTGTATTTTCATTGATATATTTATTCGTAATATACGTCAGGTCAACATTTTGTATCTCCGCTTTATGTGTCACCGAATTTAAGAATTTAGACCAACTTTTTTGATTGAACAACATATCAGACAGTTTTTCCAAATTAGAGTCTATGAATTTGATCTTATTTGTGATATCGACGATCTTTTTCTTTTTGACAACGATATCATTATCAAATTTTTTCACATAGTATTCACGATCACCGCCAACGGTGATTGAGTTGAGATAGATGTTGTTATCTGTGATACTTTTTTGTATGCTTTTCTTACTTCGTTCACTTTTTTTGTAGAGATCTTCTGTATAAGGCAATAAGTAGGCATACCCTAAATATGCTATAATACCGGCTATACCAAGAATGACTACCCATTTCTCACTCTCTTTTTTAGGAGCAAAATAGATATCTAATGCTTCTAATTTATCTTCTAAATATTTCATCATCTTAATACCACCTTTAACATACCAGCATAGTAGTTACTATTAGGATCTTTTTGGATTCTTTCGATATCTATTTCAATGATTTCATCAAAATGGTTATCAGACATATATTTGATCACTTCTGTAAATTTTCTGTCATCTGAACTGAGCATGGACAACCATAATGCATCCTTCTCACTTTTTATCATCTCTACATGCACGTCAAACTGATCAAGTTCTTTGGCAAGTGTATGATAGATTCCTGACTTCAGACGGTAATTTACTTTTTTATCATAGATAGAAGTAAGCATCTTTGATTTTCCATCATAAGTATCTGATAAGACTTTTATCTTGTCATCCAACACTTTGATCTGGCTTTTCTTCTCACTAAGTATTTTTTTATACTTATTTGATTCAGCTGTGAGTTTATTATTCTCGATCGTCAATGCATAAATTTTTGCATCATTCACATAGGAACCTACCAGGTAGACCAAAGGATATGCCAAACTCAGTGCAATAGCTGCAGCAGTTGAAATAATGAACTGACCGCTTGCTCTGTTAACAAAAGACGGTGCACGTGGATACGTAGATAAATTGACTATAGAAGATTCATCTTCCATATAATCAAATGAAGTTAAAAGCATCAAATATTGTAATTGATCCGTATACCATTCATCACTTGAGACATTATAATTGAAATTAAAATCTGATGAGTGTAGGCCTAAATAGTTTTGACTATAATCATCTAACCCGATAATAGGACCTTTTTCACTTCCTATAAATAATTGATCGATACTATCTAGATCAAATGCTCTTTTTACATAAATAATAATGTCATTAATGGTGATAAAGACTTCAGCAAAAATTTTCATAAAACTTTGTTGATAGTCACTATTTGTTGTTTTAAGGCCTTCTGATTCTAATACAGTGTAAAACTCTTTTTCATCGACTTTTTCACCTATAGACTCACAATATTTATCATAGATCTGTTCTAAAGAGAACTCTATGGATTTCGAATAGAGATATTGACCATTCTCATACACTGTCACAAACGCATCATTTTGCGTAAAGTAAACAAAACAGTGTGCTTTATTATCTTGCAGTATCTCTTTTTTATAAAGTGGTTTATAAAGAAGCGGTGCAGGGACAATGAGGTCTATATACTTCGTTTGCTCTTTTAGAGGTAGATAGAGCTCATCAAGCGACTCCGGTTCAGCCACAAAAACATGATACTCTCTCTCTTCTCCTGAACTTTCAACTTCAACAGAAGAGATAGTATACGTATTAGCCTGATCCAGACCTAACTCTTCATATGCTTTGATATCGAGTATATCTGCAATATCTTCTTCGGGAATATTTCTACTTATATTTACTTTTGTAGTAATAATATCTCTATTATTCACATACGAGGTAATAAAGTTTGAAGTATTGTAAGTGAGTTTATCTAAAGGTTTAAATAAATCATTTTTAAATGCATAACTTTTACCTGTGTATGCATTAAGCGTGACAACATTTTTTACAGCCGATTCTGACGAACTTTTTTTCAAAAACATTTTAAACTTCCTTCCTTGTTGACCAATTATATATGTTATAATATTAAAACAATCTTACAAAATGTAAAACTTTCTAAAAATATAACTTTTTTTAATTACTGATCTTTCATTTAACAGAAAGTGCCCGCTATATAGGCTATTTAGCCAGCTTATGAATATGGTTCTTTCTCAATTTTAAATGATATAACCAAACTCTTCCAAGCCATCTTTGTTTTTACTCCACCCTTTTTTCACCGCAACATGAAGGTCTAAAAATATTTTTTTACCTGAAAAGAGTTCCATCTGTTCGCGTGCAAGTTTTCCAACACGCTTGATCCCTGCACCTTTTTGACCTACGATCATTCCCTTTTGTGTCTCTTTTTCAACCACGATAGTGGCATACACTTTATCCATACTGTCACCCTCGTCGATCTTTTCTATAGTTACATCGCTCTCGTAAGGTATTTCATCACTAAGATTCTCAAAAATAGACTCACGGATAAGTTCTTTATAGATATCACGTATATGTTCTGTGGTAAGGATCTCAGGGTCATAGAGGAAAGGAGAGGTTGGCAGATGCTTGCATATCTCATCAAGCAGTTGTTTTTTACCTACTTTTCTATTGACAGAAAAAGGAATGATCGCTTCAAAAGAATCTTGATATTTCTGATACTCACCCAACTTGGCCAATATATCACCCTGCTTGACATGATCTATCTTGGTAAGCACAACAATGTGCTTGACACCTTTGGCTTGAGTAAGTTTTAAAAACTTTTCATACTCTGTAAGCTTGTCCGTGACAGGTGCAAGAAAAATGATAAGATCACTGTCTCCCATCGCCTTGAGTGCTTCATCCAACATGAATTGATTCAAGAGTCTCTCTTTTTCATGAATCCCCGGGGTGTCCACAAAAATGATCTGTGCATCCTCATGCATGACGATAATATTCATACGTTTACGTGTTGCCTGTGCTTTCTTTGAAACCATGGCAAGCTTTTCGCCAACTATATGGTTGAGCAGCGTGCTTTTCCCTGCATTGGGTCTTCCTACCACTGCCACAAAGCCGGCTTTTGTATCGACTTCCTCTTTCTCATGATCAAACATTTCATTTTCCTTTTAAGTGACTCGTTACTTGCGCCTACTTCTAAAATCATCTATAGTATATATATCAGTAAGGCAGAATACAAACATTATCATTGGTGGTTGTATTCTTATACAGTCCTATCTATAATATATAACGGGTTGCATCTTCATCTTCAACCACTTTGCTTATCTTCTCTTCTACCAATGCTTTATCCACACGGATCGTTTCACCTTTGTGTTCATCCGCAGAGAAACTGATCTCTTCGAGGATCTTCTCCATCACTGTATGTAAACGTCTCGCACCTATATCTTCGGTCTTTTCATTGGCAAGCAGTGAATAGTGTGCAATAGCTCTCAGTGCTTCCTCCTCAAAGACCAATTCCACACCTTCAACCTTCATCAAAGCTTCATACTGTTTAATGAGTGCATTTTTCGGTTCAGTCAAGATACGATATAAAGTCTCTTCATCTAAGCTGTTAAGTTCAACACGTAAGGGAAAACGTCCCTGGAGCTCTGGCATCAGATCACTGGGTTTACTCACATGAAATGCACCTGCAGCTATGAAGAGAATATGGTCCGTATTGACCATACCCAATTTCGTATTTACCGCGGATCCTTCCACAATAGGAAGTAGATCTCTTTGTACACCCTCTTTACTAGGATCTTGCCTGCTCTGTGAGTTCGCGGCTACAGCGATTTTATCTATCTCATCAAGAAATACGATACCGCCCTTCTCTACCTTTTCAAGTGCCAGAGATTTAAGCTCTTCTTCATCAAGAAGTTTTTCACTTGCTTCAGCTTCCAGTATCTTCCTGGCATCTTTTACAGTGACCTCTTTCTCCGGACCTTTCTTACCCATACCTCCTAGGACTTTTACAATGGACTCCTGCACCTGTATCATCTGTGGAGGAAGTCCCTCTTCGGGCATGGTGGGTGTATTCGGTACTTCTACTTTTATCTTGAGATGATCAAGTTCACCTTTGGCATACTTCTCCTGCATACGCATAAAAGAGGCATCATACTCTGCTTTTTTCTGTTCACTGGCACCGGATGGAAGAGGAGGAAGAAGTTTTTCTATAATTTTGTTTTCAATATAGTTTTCTATCTTCTCTCTGTTTTTTTCATTTTCACTCTCACGTACCAAAGTCATAGAGGTTGCGGCCAGATCACGTATCATTGACTCGACATCTCGCCCGACAAATCCTACTTCCGTATATTTACTCGCTTCTACTTTGATGAACGGAAGATTCATCATCTTGGCCAAACGTCTGGCGATCTCTGTTTTACCAACCCCTGTACTGCCTATCATCAAGATATTTTTAGGTGTCACATCCTGCTGCATCTCCAGACTGAGCTGCATACGTCTAAAACGGTTTCTCAGTGCTACGGCGATCGTCTTTTTGGCTTCATGTTGTCCTATGACATATTTATCCAGGTAAGTGACTATCTCTTTAGGTGTTAAATTATCCACTACACTTCCTTACAGTTCTAATATTTTAATATTCTTGTTCGTATAGATACAAAGTTCACCGGCAACCTCCAGAGACTCCTGTACCAAAGTTCTTGGATCAAGATCTGTATGTTTATCCAAAGCACGCGCTGCGGAAATGGCATAGTTACCACCAGATCCTATCGCTGCTATTTTCCCGTCCTCAGGTTCTACGACATCACCGGTACCCGAAAGGATAAAAATATGCTCCTGGTTCAGTACGATCATCATCGCTTCGAGCTGACGCAGATGTTTATCTTTTCTCCACATTTTGGAAAAGCCTATGACAGACTTGAAAAGATCGCCTCTTTTTTCGGCCAATATCCCTTCGAACATATCAAAAAGGTTAAATGCATCAGCCGTACTTCCGGCGAATCCGGCCAATACTTTTCCTTCATGCAGTGTACGTATCTTCGTAGCATTACCTTTAAGTACGGTATCCCCGAAGGTCACTTGACCATCACCGCCTATCACTGCCTTTCCGTTACTTTTATACCCCAGTATCGTAGTTGCGTCAAACATGACTATACACCTACTACTTCTACTTTAATTGTCGCGTGTATCGCATGTCCAAGTTTGGCATCTACTTCATGTGTACCCGTCGACTTAAGTGCTTTTTTAAGATTAATGTTTTTTTTGTCAAGTTCTATATTGAGTTGTGATTCGATAGCGTTTGAGATATCGGCATTCCCTACTGAACCTTTGATACCCACCGGTGCCAATGGTTTTTCGACTCTAATGGTTGCCGCTTCAAGTGTAATTTTTTCAGCTTCAAGTCTGGCCAATTCATCTCTAAGGTTTCTTGCCATCTCTTCTTGTTCGGCCTTCCAGTTTTCTACCACCTCAGGTGTAGCCAGTTTTGCCAAACCCTTTCCTATAAGGAAGTTCTGTCCATAGCCATCTTTTACTTCTTTAATTTCACCTGCTTTACCAAGTGTTTTCACATCTTTGATCAATAATACT